>NZ_JAEKDA010000003.1:0-354708 GCF_016405635.1 Pseudomonas sp. MF6755 | reverse complement strand
TAAACCGGCAGGGATGCCGGTTTAGCCGCCCCGCGCCATGGATGGCGCGTGGCGGCGGCCCCCCAAATCAATGTCGGATTACGGGCACACCGAGCCTAGGCGAGGTGCCGAGTGGTGGGGCAAGAGCCCTTTGGTTACTTTGGGGCTCTTTTCCAAAGTGACCCGCCGTAAGGGCGGAACCCATAGCAGCCGTGACCGCAGGAATGGATATGTACTCGGCCTGACATCCTGGTCGGCTGTCAGGCCGCCACCGGAGGCAAGCCCCTCCCACATGTGCTGCCAATCAAGCCGCAGTGTTGCTCCAGCAACAGCCTATCGACAAACCGCTGCGTTCCCTGGCACTAGCCGACCGCCGACTCCACCCACGTTTTTTACTGCAACGCCCAAAGCGCGGGCGTTTGCCGGTACCTGGCACGCTTGCTGCTCCAGCACTGTCACATCCCTTTGTGTGAGGTAGCGTTCAATGAGTCAGCAACCCGTTAAATTTGCCTATTGGGTGCCCAACGTCAGCGGTGGGCTGGTGGTGAGCAAGATCGAACAACGTACCCATTGGGGCATCGACTACAACCGCAAACTGGCGCAACTGGCCGAAGCCGCCGGCTTCGAGTATGGCCTGACCCAGATTCGTTTCACCGCCGGTTACGGCGCCGAAAACCAGCATGAATCCGTAGCGTTCAGCCATGCCTTGCTGGCAGCGACTACCACTCTCAAGGTCATCGCGGCGATCCTGCCCGGCCCGTGGCAACCGGCGCTGGCGGCCAAGCAATTGGCAACCATCGACCAACTCACCAACGGCCGTATCGCGGTGAATATCGTCAGCGGCTGGTTCAAGGGCGAGTTCCAGGCGATTGGCGAACCTTGGCTGGAGCACGATGAGCGCTATCGTCGTTCCGAAGAATTCATCCGTGCCCTCAAAGGCATCTGGACCCAGGACGATTTCACCTTCAAGGGCGACTTCTATCGCTTCAACAACTACACGCTCAAGCCCAAGCCCCTGGGCCAGCCGGAGGTCTTCCAGGGTGGCAGTTCACGGGCGGCACGGGACATGGCGGCGCGGGTCTCGGATTGGTACTTCACCAACGGCAACACCCCCGAAGGCATCAAGGCCCAGGTCGATGATATTCGCGCCAAGGCCGCTGCCAACCACCATTCGGTGAAGGTGGGCGTGAACGCCTTTGTAATCGCCCGCGACACTGAAGAAGAGGCCCGGGCCGTGTTGGCGCAAATCATCGACGAGGCCGACCCTGAGGCGGTCAACGCCTTTGGTGATGCCGCCAGACAAGCGGGCAAGGCGTCACCGGAAGGCGAGGGCAACTGGGCCAAGTCCAGCTTCGAAGACCTGGTGCAGTACAACGATGGGTTCAAGACCAACCTGATCGGCACACCACAGCAGATCGCCGAGCGTATCGTCGCGCTCAAGGCCGTGGGTGTGGACCTGGTGCTCGCGGGTTTCCTGCACTTCCAGGAAGAAGTGGAGTACTTCGGCAAACGCGTATTGCCGCTGGTACGCGAGCTGGAGGCCAAGGCCGGCATCAAGCAGGTGGCTTGAACAGCACCACCGCTGCACGCAGCTTGTTGTTGCCGAAGCGACACATTCGCTCGAATTCCCCATGGCTGACCGGCAGGTGCTGGCAGTCCAGGACTTGGCGGTGCTGGCTGTGGTCCACGTCCGGGTCATGCAGGTAGACGAAGTCGTCGTCGCAATCGGTGACCATCACCCAGTGCGGTGACTTGGAGCGGGTGAGGCGGTAGCTGCTGATCAGCACCAGCGGTTGGCCGCCCTCGCGCAGCACCTGGGGCAAGTCCAGGGTGCTGCCGAACGTTTGTTCAACGTCACTGCCGGCCAACTCTTCCTCGAACGCTGCGTGCACCAGGCGCATGACGTCCTTTTTATGCGGGTCGCGCACACCATCGAGAAACAACGGGCCGCTCACGTTGATCTGCATGCGCACGCGAAAACCCCGGCGCCAGGCTGCCAGTGCCAATCCCTGCGGGCTACAACCGCCATGCCCGGCGGTCATGAACACCGTGGTGGCTTCACGCCAGATTTGCAGTTCTTCGCGACGCTGAGCGAGGCGCTCAGGCTCCAGCGCACCCATGGCCATCAACAGGCACGCGGCGCCACAAGTGAAATCGGTGGTCTGTTGGTAATACGGCACGCTCTGCGGGCGCGCGTCCTGATGCTGGACGATGCGCTTTTCCAGGCGCAGGGCGGCGCTGTGGTCTTCGTAGTAATCGTTGATCAGTGCGAACCGCCGGTAGCCACTGCGCTCATACAGGGCGAGGGCGCCGGGGTTGTCGGTGCGCACCTCCAGGCGCAGGTACGCGCAATCGTGCTCCACGGCGCAGGCTTCGATGCGGTTGAGTAACTGTGTGCCCAGACCGATACCGCGCGCGTGCTCGGCGATGGCGATGGAGTACAGGCGCGCCAATGAGGTGCCGCGATGGAACAACACCAGCGCATAACCGAGCAATTGCCCGTCCTGTTCCGCCACCAGTAACTGGCCATGGGCCCGGCTGACCATCCACTGGAAGCTGCGCGGTGAGAGCCGGTCGGTGGTGAAACAATGCTGTTCGAGTGCCACCAATGCCGGCACATCGCAGGGTGTTGCAACGCGAAAGAAAAGAGCCATGAGACCGCCGTAAAAGTTGCGTAACGAAACGGGACTTCTCTAAAAGATCGTGCTTAATAGAAAAGGTCGAGTTCTCTAAAGCGGATCAAATATTATGTCGGCGGTACAAGGTCATTGGCGTCAAGTATCCGAGCAAACCGTCGCGGCGACAATAACTTCCAACGGTTATTTTTCCGCTGCGCCCCGAAGTTCAAGCCAAGTCGTGATTATTGTGGAGCGCAAGGAAGATTGGGCCTCCTACTTCCCCAGCGAAGACATCGTCACTGCCCAGGAATACCTCGAGCAGACCCGGGAAAACGAGACAGGCAAGCGCGTGCAGGTGATCAACCTGTGCCGCAGTTACAAGTACCTGGGGCACGGCTACTACTGCTCCTTGCTGGCTGAGGCGCGCGGGCACAAGGTGATTCCGTCGGTGCGCACCATCAGCGAGCTGACCAAGAAAGCCCTGTATGGCCTGGCCCTGGATGACCTGGACAAAACCCTGGATAAAGCCTTGAGTCATCATCTTTATAGCAATACCGAAGGCTTTACCCTGACGCTCTATTTTGGTCGAACCAATATCGAGCCGTTGCAGGAGTTGGCGCGTCAGTTGTTTGAAGCGTTTCCGTGTCCGATCCTGCTAGTTGATTTTAAAAAGAACAACGGCTGGCATATCGAAGGGGTCAAGTCCGGCGTACTTCACAAGTTGCGTGATGATCAAGAGGATCAATTTGCCAACGCCCTTGATAACTTCAGCCGCAAGATATGGCGTCAACCCCGTTCGCGCCGACTGGCCCGTTATGACTTGGCCATCCTTCATGATCCCCAGGAACAACTGCCGCCGTCCAATGCCCGCGCCCTGGAAAACTTCGTACGGGTTGGCAAGGGTTTAGGCATTGATGTGGAGTTGATCGAGCGTAAGGACTACGCACGCCTGGCCGAATACGACGCTTTGCTGATCCGAGAGACTACCAGCGTCGACAACCATACCTACCGCTTCGCCAAGAAAGCTGAAAGCGAAGGCCTGGTGGTGATGGATGACCCCGCGTCGATCCTGCGCTGCACCAACAAGGTCTACCTCACCGACCTGCTCAACAGCCATCAATTGGGCATGCCCGCCACCGAGATCCTTTACAAGGAACGACCGGAAGATTTCGAGCGGGTTGGCGAGCGCCTGGGCTTCCCGCTGGTGTTGAAAATTCCCGATGGCTGCTTCTCACGCGGGGTGATCAAGGTCGAAAGCCAGGAAGCGTTGCTCAAAGCCACGGCCGAACTGTTTGAGCATTCGGTGCTGCTGCTGGCTCAGGAATTCTTCTACACCGAATACGACTGGCGCATCGGCGTACTCAATCGCAAACCGATCTTTGCCTGCCAGTACTTCATGTCCAAGGGCCATTGGCAGATCTACAACCACAAGGCCATCGGTCAGGACATCAATGGCGAATGCCGCACCTTGGCGGTTCACGAAGCGCCCAAAGCGGTGGTGGAGCTTGCGGTGAAGACCGCCAACCTGATCGGCGACGGGCTCTACGGCGTGGACCTGAAACAGTCCGGCGACAAGGTGGTGGTGATCGAGGTCAACGACAACCCCAACCTGGATGCAGGGATCGAAGATGCCTACCTGCAGGACGACCTGTATGGCCTGGTGCTGGAGGAGTTTGTGCGGCGCCTGGAACTGAAACGCCAGGGCCAGGTGTGGTGAGCCGCGATGATCCAGCGCTTTGACTTGATCGACGGCAAGCTGCAACAGGGGGAGGGCGACGCGGTACCGATCATGCTGGTCAGCAACCCCGACCCGGTGGAGCGCAGCTGGCTGCGCGACCACCACAAGTTGGACGAACACGCCCTGGCCTCGGCGCTCGACCCGGATGAAGTCTCACGCATCGAGTTTCATCCGGATAACCTGTTCCTGATCTGGAAGCGCCCGGAAAATTACTCCGGCGGCGGTAACCTGGTGTTCGAAGTGTCGTCCTGCGGCCTGTTATTTTCCCCAGGTCGTCTGCTGGTGATCGCCACCGATGACACGCCGTTGTCGGGGCTCGGCGCACGCCGCCCGCTGCATACGCCATTGGACGTGTTGCTTGATTTGCTGCTCAACAATATCCATCACTATCTGGGCCATCTGAAGGTGATCAAGTTGGTCGCCCGGGAGTTGCAGCAACAGTTCAACGCGTCCATGAGCAACCGCCACCTGATGCAGATGTTCAACCTCAGCGAAAGCCTGATCTATTACATCAATGCCTTGCACAGCAATGGCGCCGTGCTTTCGCGGTTGCGCAACCATGCTGAAAAGGAGCAGTTCAGTGCGCAAGTACTTGGCCTGATCGACGACCTGATCATCGAGAATCACCAGTGCTACAAACAGGCCGAGATCTATTCCAACGTGTTCTCCGGGCTGATCGATGCGCGTGGCAACCTGATGAACAACAGCATGAACAATCTGTTGCGCAAACTGACCCTGATCAACGTGGTGTTCCTGCCCCTTAACCTGATTGCCAGTGTGGGCGGCATGTCGGAGTTCAGCATGATGACGGCGGGTACGCCGTGGTGGGTGTCATACCCACTGTTCCTCACGGCGATGGCGCTGGGGGCCGGGTTGATGGTGCTTGGGCTCAAGCGTATGGCGGGTGGTGCGAATGGTGTGTAAAAGCCGAATGCCGCTCAAGTAGAGCTTTGCAGGGTCAGCACCTCAAACCCATCCGCCGTCACCGCCACCGTATGTTCCCACTGCGCCGACAGGCTGTTGTCCTTGGTCACCACCGTCCAGCCGTCCTTCAGGCTACGCACCTTGGCGCTGCCCTGGTTAAGCATCGGTTCGATGGTAAACACCATGCCTTCGCGCAGTTCCAGCCCGGTGCCGGGGCGGCCGAAGTGCAGGATTTGCGGTTCTTCGTGCATCTCCCGGCCGATGCCATGGCCGCAGTATTCGCGCACTACGCTGTAGCCATTGGCTTGCGCGTGGCTCTGGATCGCATGGCCGATGTCGCCCAGGCGTGCGCCGGGCTTGACCTGGCGGATGCCTGCCCACATGGCCTCGAAAGTCATTTCCACCAGGCGCTTGGCCTTGGGTGCCACGTTGCCGATCATGTACATCTTGCTGGAGTCGGCGATAAAGCCGCCTTTTTCCAGGGTGATGTCGATGTTGATGATGTCGCCGTCCTTGAGGATTTGCTTGGCGCTGGGCATGCCGTGGCACACCACTTCGTTGATCGAAGTGTTGATGGAAAAAGGGTAGTCGTATTGCCCCAGGCTGGCCGGTCGGGCCTTGAGGTCGTTGCGGATGAAGGCTTCGACGGCGCTGTCCAGCTCCAGGGTGGAGCGGCCGGCGGCGACAAAACCATCGAGCATGCTGAACACCTGGGCCAACAGGCGCCCGGATTCACGCATCACGGCCAGTTGCGCGGAGGTCTTGATCATCAGCTGCGCCCCCGGATCAGGTCGGGCTTGTCCAGCAACAGCTTGTTGATCAGCTCGTTGTAGGGCAGGTGCGGGTTGAGTTCGGCGAGCAGGCCGATCTTGATCCAGAACTCGGCCTGGGCATTGATGGAGCGGTCCATGGCGGCGCTGGCCAGGCGAAGCTGTTCGTGCAGTTGGTCGGTGATCTTGACGATGCCCATGAGGTGCTCTGTATAGGTTCGATATACAAAGCGTATACGTTTCGTATGGTGCGCGTAAACCCCTACGGCCAAATGTGCGCTCGGACATCGGGCAGTCTATTCCAGGGTGAACATCAACGTTGATAGTTTGCGATATGTTGCTGAAAGAGTGGCGGCGCAGCGGTTGTTTAGTTGGGTTAAACGTTTAATCGAAGTGGTTCGACGATGATCCTCCCCGGCCGAATCACGTTATATAGCGCGACACCCCGCTTATGAAGAATGGTTACAACGGTCTCTGAAATTGCCGAGTAGGCTTGGTGGTTACAAGCGTCTTCCAGGGTTGGCAAGACGTGGCGGGCCAGCGCCTGCCAGACAAACGACAAACTGTTGGCAGTCTCAAGAAAGGAGAGGTTAGCCATGCTTTCGGAACTAGAGCTTCGCAGCATTATTGAAGGAAGTTTCCTGCCTAAACGGTGCGAATGCACCAAAGCCGAAGATGCCTCGCTGACGATCAAAGTCTATGACGACCGCGACCGTGACCGGGTGGATTTGGAAGTCAAAGGTATAAACGCTGACAAACTCGACAGCAGTCGAGCCATTTGCAACCTGATTGCAGGGTTGCGCGAAGACCTCAAGCACAGCCACGCACCCGTCCTGCAACGAGCAGGAGGGCGCGGTTATCACTAGTTGAGCGCTTGAATGTGAGTTGACCCGTGGGCCTGGTATTTGCCAGGCCCAATGCTATCTGCGTCCCGCCGCTCAAAAACCTTCATCTTCTTCACCAACTCAAACGCACGCCGGCATTGCCGCTGACACCCTCCAGGGCGTTGCCATCCAGATTGGTGTTGTAGTCGGCCGCCACGTAAACGCTGACCGTGGACGACAAGCGCGCTACCACCCCGACGCCCACATCGGCCGAGGACGCCTTGTGATCGCTCTTGATGCGGTCGACATCGTCGTACGTCACCGTGTCACTGCCTCCGAAGGTGCGCCAGGCGTTAACCCGCAGGTACGGCTCCACCGGCGTATTGCTCACCAGGTAGCGGCCCTTGAGGCGTGCGCCGAGGCGGCCGGTCCAGTATTCCTGTGAGTCGAAGGAGACCTTGGAAATACCATCGTGCTGGTTATCCAGGTCGATCTTCTGGGCGATCACCTGGGCCTGGGGCTCCACCACCCAGTGTTCGGACACTGTGATCGGGTAGCCGGCCTCGGCGGATAGCGCCAGGGCGTGACCCTTGGTGTCCATTTTCACCCCCTCGTCGGACTTGTTGTCACCATCCAGGCGGGTGCCCATGGCCACCAGGTCCACGTACCAGCCGGTCGGGTCGGTGAGGGTCCAGTAGGCACCGAAGTTGTCGCCGTCGAGTTTGACCCGTCCGGAGCGATTGTTCTGGAAGCCCATCGAGAAGCCTTTGACGTCACCACGCAAGCGGCTTTGGCCGACAAACAGGCCAAACCGTTGGGTCTGCCCACCGCTGGTCTCGGCGGCGTAGAGATCATGGCCCACCTGATAGCCCTTGACCGTGCCGTCAAAGCTTGGCGCCACGGTGCCTGACCAGCTCTTGTTGAAATCACTGCCATAGGCTCGGCCCCATCCGGCCGGCACCGCGCCGGTCTCGGTGAGCAGGCTTTGCTCACCCTGGCGATCATGGAAGGTGCCGAGGGCTTGCAGCGTCATAACCTGCGCGGCGGGGATGTCCACCGAGTAGACCGGCACTTCCAGGCGATACAGCGGGATAGGCTCGGCGCCGGCCACCGCGGTCGGCAACGGCGGGCTACTCGCCGCGGGTTGCGGCGAGGTGGCGGCAGGAATCGGGCTGGGCGGTGGCGCAGGGGGCTCGATCGGCGCTACCGGTTGTGCGGTGGGCGGCTCCACGGGCGGTTCATCAGGGTCCACCACCGGCTGCGGCGCTGGGATCGGCGGTACCAGCACCACCACAGGAGGTGTCGGCGGTTCAGGCGGAACAACCGGCGGTTGCACGGCCACCACCGACGAGCGCAGGTACCAGTTGTTTTCCGTGCCGGCGCTGACGCCGCCTTTGAACAGCAAGTATTTATAAGCCCCGGCCTTTACCTCGCCGTTCAAGGCGAACGCATCGGTGCTGCTGACCGCGCCGTTGAGCGCCTGTACCACCTCGATGCCGTTGTTCTGGGTAAACCCACCGGCCCCGCCGAGGTTGCTGACGCCCAGCTGCGTGTGGCCGCTGATGCTGCCGTCGGACACCACCAGCTTGTCGGTGGCCGAGTTTTCGTCGCCGAGTACAGTTTGCAGGCGCAACTGGGCGTTGTTGCCCACGTAATTGCCATGCACCGTCAGCGAGCTGGTAGCGCTGTTGTCGCCGGTCATGTCGATAGTGCCGGCGTTGTTGAGGGTCGCCAGTCGGCCTGCGGTGTAGGGGCGGATACTGCCTTGGGTCACGGCCAGGGTACTGCTGCCGTCGAGGTTGAACGTACCGGTGTTGCTGCCACTGTCACCGAGGAAAAAGTCACCGGCCAGGTCCAGGCGCGAGTTGTTATTGAGGTTGACCGTCTCCCAGCCGATGTAGCGGGTGGCGGTACTGGAGGTCGTCGCGTCGAAGGTCAGTTGATCGTTGCCCAGGCCGCCATCGATGGAGGGCGTAGAGGCCAGCAGGTTTGCGCTCAAGCCACGCAGCAGGGCGGTATCGTCGCCATCGCCCATCAGCACCGAGGATTTGATCTGCCCTCCGTCAAGCCACCGGAAAGTGTCGTTGCCGACGCTGGCACGGATCTCGCCACTGATCACGCCACCGCTCACGGTAATACTGTCGTCGCCACCACTGGTGCTGATATTGCCGCCGATGGTGCCGCCGGAAACGATGATGGTGTCGGTGTCGAACCCGGTGACCAGGTTGCCCAGAATGGTACCGCCGGACATGTCATAGCGGTTCTTGTCCAGTTTCATATTGACCCGACCGATGGTGCCACCGGTCTGGTACGCCACATCGCCGTCCTCAAAGGCATCGACGATGGTGCCGCCCGTCATCCTGAAGGTGTCGAGGCCATCACCTTGAAACAGGGCCTGGATCTGCCCGCCGCTCATGATGAAGTCGTCGATACCAGCGCCTTGCTGCACGGCGCCAGTGATCAGGCCAGAGTCGATACGCACGGCATCGGTTCCTGCGCCAAAGGTAACATTGCCATTAATGGTGCCGGAGCCGCCCGCAGGGAGCGTCAGGCTGTTGTTACCCGAAAGATCGGTCAGCCCGGCACTGCTGCCGCTGTCGCAAACGAATGTATCGTTGCCGGGTCCGGGGGTGAGTACACAGGCGGACTGCGCCTGTTGGGGGGTGACGTATTGCAGAGAGAGAAGGCCGACAGCTAAAACGGCCCGGGTCGATAAACCGCTGGGCTTTTGCATGGGTCTGTCCTGGGTTTGTTGTAATAACTGCTCCTGTTCTGGGTGTAGCACAGTTTTCCGGCATGGCAATATTTTGGTACATAGAGCGCAGCCCACGGAATACCTGGGCTGCGTGATGGCACATTGATTTCTGCTGCGACTGGCTCAGCCCAATTGGTGACGATAGGGCAGGTCCGGGCCGGTCTTGCCACAGGTCAATGCGGCAGCCCGAATCGCGAACCCCAGCATCGCGTCGATCTGCTCACGGCTCAGCTGTTGCAACCCTTGCACTGAGTCCAATTGTTGCTCTGTCAGCCAGGCAATCAGCGCGGCCTGGAAGGTATCGCCGGCGCCGACCGTATCGGCCATCACCACCTTGAGCGCAGGTTGCGTCCAGGTGCCGTGCTGGCGGCTGAACACCGAAGCGCCGTCGCCGCCACGGGTGAGGAACACCAGTTGGCAACGGTGTTGCAGCCAGCCGTGCAACACGCTTTCCGGCGATTGATCGGGGTAGAGCAGGTGCAGGTCTTCGTCGCTGACCTTGATCAGGTCGGCGTGCTGCGCCAGTTCCGCCACACGCGCTCGCCACAGCTGGATATCCGGCTGCGGGTTAAGGCGCACGTTGGGGTCGAGGCTGATCAGGCGCTTGCCGCTTTCGCGCTTGACCAGGTTCAGCAGGGTGTCACCAACCGGCTGTACCACCAGCGAGAACGAACCGATATGCAGCCCACGTACTTCATCGCCCAAGGGCGGCAGGTGCGCCAACGCTAATTGACGGTCTGCGCAACCTTCGCCACGGAAGCTGTATTGCGGTGAACCATTGGCACCGACGGCCACCATCGCCAGGGTGGTTGGCGCGTCGAACGCCACCAGGAAGCGTTCGCTGACGCCTTCGTCCTTGAGCACCTGCAGCAAGCGTCGGCCCAGGTAGTCATTGGAGATACCGGCGAAGAACCCGGACTCAATGCCCAGGCGGCGCAGCCCGACCGCCACGTTGAACGGCG
The DNA here is from genome assembly GCF_016405635.1 of Pseudomonas sp. MF6755. Taxonomy (NCBI): domain Bacteria; kingdom Pseudomonadati; phylum Pseudomonadota; class Gammaproteobacteria; order Pseudomonadales; family Pseudomonadaceae; genus Pseudomonas; species Pseudomonas sp. MF6755. The sequence continues at coordinate 344,138 of NZ_JAEKDA010000003.1, read as the reverse complement.
AGCCACCGGCAATCGCCTTGTAATTGAGCTTGGCGGCCTGCCCGCAGGCATCCTCCTCGCTGAAAAAATCAAACAGCGCTTCACCACAAACCAGGTACATAGTCGTTCGCTCTTAAAGGGATGCCACGTGCTGTTGATAACGCTCATACGCCTGTTGATAGGCGCTGACACGCTCGGCCACCGGCAAGGTGCGGCTGGCCGTATCGATGCTCACGCACTTGTCGCACAGGCTGGCCAGGGATTCACCGCTCTGGCACCAGGCCGCCTGGATCGCCGCGCCCAAGGCGGCGGCTTCGCTCTGTTGGGTACAGACCACTTCGGTGTGCATGATGTCGGCGACCATCTGCCGCCACACCGGGCTTTTCGAGCCGCCGCCGATCAGGCGGATACTCTGGCTTTGCAGGCCGGTCTGGCGCAGCAGGTCGAGGCCATACCGCAGGCCGAACGTGGTGCCTTCGACCACGGCGCGGCACAGGTTGGCGCGGGTCAGGTTGGTCATGGTCAGGCCCTGCAGGCTGCCGGTGGCGTGGGGCAGGGCGGGCACGCGCTCACCGTTGAGAAACGGCAGCATGCTCACCCCATCGGCACCTATCGGCGCCTGCTCGACCAGGGCGTTGAACGCCTCCAGGTCCAGCTCGAATAGTTCGCGCATCACCCCGGTGGCGTTGGTCAGGTTCATGGTGCAGATCAGCGGCAGCCAACCGCCAGTCGATGAGCAAAAGGTTGCCACCGACGGCTGCGGACTGACGTTGGGCTGGTCAGCAAATGCATAGACGGTGCCCGATGAGCCCAGGCTCATGGTGATCACGCCAGGGGCAATATTGCCGGTGCCGATGGCGCCCATCATATTGTCGCCACCACCGCTGGACACCACGGCGTTGGGGTTGATGCCCAGGCGTTCGGCGATGGCCGGGAGGATGATGCCCACGGCTTGGTCGGCTTCGATCAACAGCGGCAGCGCGGCTTCCAGGCGGCCGCTGGGGTCGATGTGCTTAAGCAGCGCCACATCCCATGTGCGGCTGCGCACGTTGAAATAACCGGTGCCCGAGGCGTCGCCGTACTCGGCGCAGGCGCGGCCGGTGAGCCAGTGGTTGAGGTAATCGTGGGGCAGCAGGATATGGGCAATGCGCGCAAATACGTCCGGGTGCTGTTCGCGGGTCCAGAGCAACTTGGACACGGTGTAGCCCGGCGCGATCACCACGCCCAGGCGCTCCAGCGACCCGCTCTCGCCGCCCAGGTGGTGCAGCAGGCGGTCATTCTCGGGGGTGGTTTCGGTGTCGCACCACAACTTGGCCGGGCGCAACACTTGACCTTGCTCGTCCAGTAACACCAGGCCGTGTTGCTGGCCGGACACGCCGATACCGAGGATGTCCTGGCCATCCACGCCGGCCTGTTGCAGGGCGCGGTGGGTGGCTTCAGTGAAGGCGTCCAGCCATTCATGGGGGTGTTGCTCGCGGCGGCCATTGGCGCCGCTGATCAGCGTGTGCGCGGCGGCGCCCAGGCCCAGCACCTTGCCGCTGGACGCGTCGAGGACGATGGCCTTGGTGCCCTGGGTGCCGCAGTCGATGCCGAGGTAGAGGTTTTGCTGGGTCATGGTGGAGTGCTCAGCAGTGTTATTTTTCTGGATTGGTAATGCAGTCAAAATGTGGGAGGGGGCTTGCCCCCGATAGCAGTGGGTCAGTGAAGGATATTTGACTGATACACCGCCATCGGGAGCAAGCCCCCTCCCACATTGTTAATCCGGTTTCTTCAGGAGGTGCTTAAGGGTTTCGGTGACGCCTTTGTCGCGCAGGCTTGCATAGCACCGCTCGAACGCTGCCACGAACGCCGCGGATTTGGGAATGGCCGTACCAAAAATCTCCTCCACCCCGAGCAAGCGCTGGCTGATCAGCGCGTCATCCGTCACCAGCTCCCGGCAAAACTCGGCACGCGGATCCGGGATCTGGTAGCTCACCCCATTCTCATCCACACCCTTCAAATACAAGGCCCAGGCGGCAACAACCAACGCGGCACGCTCGGTCTCGCGCCCATCGGCAATCAGGCGATTGAGGGTCGGCACGGTGAACTTGGGAAACTTCGACGAGCCATCGGAACATACGCGCTCCAATTGGTCGGCAATCGCCTGGTTGGAAAAGCGCTCCACCAGGGTCTGTTTGTATGCCGTCAGGTCGATGCCCGGCACCGGTGCCAGGTTCGGGGTGACGTCCAGGTCCATATAGGCACGCATGTAGGCCACGAACAGCGGGTCATTCATGGTCTCGTGCACAAACCGATAACCCTTGAGAAACCCCAGGTAAGTGAGGGCCAGGTGGCTGCCATTGAGCAGGCCGATTTTCATCTCTTCGTAAGGCGTGACGTCAGCGGTGAACTGCACGCCGACCTTTTCCCAGGCCGGGCGGCCGTTGACGAACTTGTCTTCCAGCACCCACTGCACAAACGGCTCGCACACCACCGGCCAGGCATCGTCGATACCGTGCTCGTCATGCAGTTGCAGGCGATGTGCGGTGCTGGTCATCGGTGTGATGCGGTCGACCATAGCGTTCGGGAAGCTCACGTTGGCCTTGATCCAGTCATGCAGCTCGGCGTTGTGCAGGGCGGCGAAGGCCAGCAGTGCCTTGCGGGTGACGGCGCCGTTGTGCGGCAGGTTATCGCAGGACATCACCGTGAAGGCCGGAGTACCGGCAGCGCGGCGCTGGGTCAGCGCAGCGCAGATAAAGCCGAACACGGTTTTCGGTGCCGTCGGGTGCGCCAGGTCATGCTGGATCTGCGGCAGGTGGGCCATGAACTCGCCGTTGCTGTCGTCGATGCAGTAGCCGCCTTCAGTGATGGTCAGCGAGACAATGCGAATCTGTGGGCTGGCGAGTTTGTCGATCAGTGCCTGGGCACCATCTTCGGCCAGTAGCATATCGCTGATGGCGCCGATGACACGCACTTCGGTGTCGTCGGTGTCGCCCAGTTCATACAGGGTGAACAGGTAGTCCTGGCCGGCGAGGTCGTCGCGAGCCTTGCGGTCCTCGGCACGCAGGCCGACGCCGCAGATGCTCCAGTCCAGGCCCTCGCCGGTGTTCATCAAGGCATCGGTGTAATACGCCTGGTGGGCGCGGTGAAAACCGCCGACGCCAATGTGGGCGATGCCCTGGCGTGTGTCGGCAATCGCGTAGGCCGGGATTTTCACCTCCGGCGCCAGTTGCGTGAGGTTGTGTTTATTCAGTTTCATCTGGCAATACTCGCGGGATCAGGCGGCTGCGCGCAGTGGGCGGGCCACTGCTACGCCGTCGGTGTCGAACAGATGGCAGTGCGCCGGGTCCAGGTGCAGGTGCAGCGTCTCGCCGTACTGGCTGGCCATGTCGCCGCGAATCCGCATGGTCAGCGGCTCGCCATTGCTGGTGACAACATGGCAGAAGGTGTCGCTGCCCAGGCGCTCGCCAACGTCGGCGGTGACGGTCAAGGTGGTTTGCCCAGGCGAAGCGATTTCCAGGTGTTCCGGGCGAATGCCCAGGGTCACCGCGCTGCCCACGCTCAAGGTGGCACCGCTCAAGGGCAGGCTGATCAGGGTGCCGGCATCCAGTTGCACGTCGCAGCCTTGGCCTTCGACGCGGGTAACCTTGCCCTTGAGGAAACCCATCTTCGGCGTGCCAAGAAAGCCCGCGACAAACAGGTTGGCCGGCTGGTGGTACAACTCCAGCGGCGAGCCGACCTGTTCGATACGGCCACTGTTGAGCACTACCACCTTGTCGGCCAGGGTCATGGCTTCGACCTGGTCGTGGGTCACGTAGATCATGGTCGCTTGCAGTTCTTTATGCAGGCGCGCCAGTTCCAGGCGCATCTGCACGCGCAGGGCGGCGTCGAGGTTGGACAGCGGTTCGTCGAACAGGAAGATCTTCGGGTTGCGCACAATTGCCCGGCCAATGGCCACGCGCTGGCGCTGGCCGCCGGACAGTTGCTTGGGCTTGCGTTCCAGCAACGGGCCGAGCTCGAGGATGCGCGCCGCTTCGCTGACCTTGCTCTCCACCAGCTTCTTGTCGACACCGGCCAGGTCCAGGGCAAACGACATGTTCTTGCGCACGCTCATATGTGGGTACAGGGCGTAGGTCTGGAACACCATGGCCAGGTCACGCTTGGCCGGGGTCACTTCGGTGATGTCGCGGCCATCCAGCTCAATGGTGCCTTCGCTGACTTCTTCCAGGCCGGCGATCAGGCGCAGCAGGGTGGATTTACCGCAGCCCGACGGGCCGACAAACACCACGAATTCCTTGTCGTTCACTTCCAGGTCAATGCCCTTGATGATGGAGAAACCTTCGAAGCCTTTTTGCAGATTCTTGATTTTCAGGTTGGCCATGATGGGCCTCCGTTGTGCAATTTTTATAAGAGACCGTTACTTGACGGCGCCGAAGGACAAACCGCGCACCAGCTGTTTCTGGCTGATCCAGCCAAAGATCAGGATCGGCGCGCAGGCCAGGGTCGACACGGCAGACAACTTGGCCCAGAACAAGCCTTCGGGGCTTGAGTAGGAGGCGATCAGTGCGGTCAGCGGTGCGGCGCTCGACGAGGTCAGGTTCAGCGACCAGAACGCCTCGTTCCAGCACAGGATCAACGACAGCAGCACCGTGGAGGCCAGGCCACCCTTGGCAATCGGCAGCAGTACGCGGACCATTTCCTGCCACAGGGTGGCACCGTCCAGGCGCGCGGCTTCGAGGATGTCCTTGGGGATGTCCTTGAAGTAGGTGTAAACCATCCACACCACAATCGGCAGGTTGATCAGGGTGTAGATGATGATCAGCGCTATGCGTGTATCCAACAGGCCAAAGCTCTTGGCCAGCAGGTAGATCGGCATCAGCACGCCCACCGGCGGCAGCATCTTGGTGGACAGCATCCACAGCAGCGTGCCCTTGGTGCGCTTGGTTTCGTAGAACGCCATTGAGTAGGCGGCCGGCACCGAGATCAGCAGGCACAGGGCGGTGGCGCTGAACGAAATCACCACCGAGTTCCAGGCGTAGGCGAAGTAGTTGCTGCGTTCGTTGATGTGCAGGTAGTTCTCCAGCGTCGGCGTGAAGATGAACTGCGGCGGGGTGGCGAACGCGTCGATTTCAGTCTTGAAGCTGGTCAGCACCATCCAGAAAATCGGGAAGAAAATCAGGATTGCGATGGCCCAGGCCAACGTGCCGAGCAACAGGCTTTGCAGGCGGCGGGATTGTTGAAGCGTCATGGCGCGGCCCTCAAGGCTTGTCAGTCAGGTTTTTGCCGATCATCCGCACCAGGATGATCGCCGCGATATTGGCGATGACCACGGCAATCAAGCCGCCGGCCGAGGCCATGCCCACGTCGAACTGCACCAACGCCTGGTTGTAGATCAGGTAGGCGAGGTTGGTCGAGGCGTAGCCCGGGCCACCGTTGGTGGTGGTGAAGATCTCCGCGAACACCGAGAGCAGGAAGATGGTTTCGATCATCACCACCACGGCAATCGGGCGGGCCAGGTGGGGCAGGGTCAGGTGCCAGAAGATCGCAATGGCACCGGCACCGTCCAGGCGTGCGGCTTCTTTTTGTTCCTGGTCCAGGGACTGCATGGCAGTCATCAGCAGCAGGATCGCGAAGGGCAGCCATTGCCACGAGACAATGATGATGATCGACAGCAGCGGGTAATGCGCCAGCCAGTCCACCGGCTCGGCACCGAAGAACTTCCACACGGCGGCGAGAATCCCCGACACCGGGTGGAAAATCAGGTTCTTCCAGATCAGTGCGCCGACGGTGGGCATGATGAAAAATGGCGAAATCAGCATCACCCGTACGATGCCGCGCCCCAGGAATTCACTGGCCTCCAGCAGGGCACTGATCAACACGCCGAATACCACGCTGATCAGCAATACGCTGCCCACCAGCAACAGGGTATTGGCGGCGCCGGGCAGGAAGCCTGAATCGGTGATGAAGTAAGTGAAGTTCTCCAGCCCCACGAATTGGTTTTCGCCGGGGTAGAGCAGGTTGTAGCGGATCAGCGAAAAGTACAGGGTCATGCCCAGCGGCACGATCATCCACAGCAGCAACAAAGCCACCGAGGGGCTGACGAGGAACCAGCCAGGGTTGGCCAGGCGGTTTTTGGCGGGTGTATTCATTAGGATCAAGACCAGTCGGATACGAATCGGAGCGCGGTCAATGTAGGGAGGGCTTGCTCCCGATAGCGGTGTATCAGCCACACAGTCATCAACTGGTAGATAGCTATCGGGAGCAAGCCCCCTCCCACCTTTGACGGTGGTGAGGCAGGGGTTATTTGGGGTAACCGGCCCGCTTCATTTCACGCTCGGTGGTGGTCTGCGCGGCGGTCAATGCGGCATCGACCGTCTGCTGGCCGGTCAAAGCGCCGGAGAAGAACTTGCCGACCTGGGTACCAATCGCCTGGAACTCAGGAATGGTCACCAACTGGATACCGATATACGGCACCGGTTTCTCGGTGGGCTTGGTCGGGTCCGCCACTTTCAGCGATTCCAGGGTCACCTTGGCGAACGGTGCGGCCTTTATGTACTCGTCGCTGTAGGTGGATTTACGCGTACCGGGCGGCACATTGGCGATGCCATCGGTTTTGGCCACAAGCTGGCCGTATTCCTTGGAAGTCGCCCAACTGGTGAACACCTTGGCGGCGTCCTTGGCCTTGGAACTGGTCGGGATCGCCAGGGACCAGGAATACAACCACGAAGTGCCCTTGTCGGTCTTCTCGTGCGGCGCGAAGGTGAAGCCGACATGCTCGGACACCTTGCTCTGGCTCTTGTCGGTAACAAACGAACCGGCCACGCTGGCATCCACCCAGATCGCGCACTTGCCGCTGTTGAACAGCGCGAGGTTTTCGTTGAAACCGTTACTGGAAGCACCCGGCGGGCCGGATTTCTTCATGTTGTCGACGTAGAAGTTCAGCGCCTCCTTCCACTCGGGACCGTTGAATTGCGGCTGCCACTTCTCATCGAACCAGCGCGCACCGTAGCCGTTGGCCAGGGTGGTGATCAGCGCCATGTTCTCACCCCAACCGGCTTTGCCGCGCAGGCACAGGCCGTATTGCTCTTTGGATTTGTCGGTGAGCTTGGCCGCGTATTCGCCGATCTGGGTCCAGGTCGGGTGCTCGGGCATGCTCAGCCCGGCGTCCTTGAACAGGTCGGTGCGGTAATAGGTGATGGAGCTTTCGGCATAGAACGGCAGGGCGTACAGCGAGCCCTTGACCGACAAACCGTCACGCACCGAAGGGAACACATCGTCGAGGTCGTAGGACGCCGGCAAATCTTTCATCGGCTCCAGCCACCCCTTGGCGCCCCAGAGTGCGGCTTCGTACATGCCGATGGTCAACACATCGAACTGCCCGCCCTGGGTGGCGATGTCGGTAGTCAGGCGTTGGCGCAGTACGTTTTCTTCAAGCACCACCCAATTGAGCTTGATGTCCGGGTGCTCGGCCTCGAAGGTTTTCGAGAGCTTCTGCATGCGGATCATGTCGCTGTTGTTGACGGTGGCAATGGTCAGGGTTTGCGCGCCAAGGCTGAAGGCGCTGAGGGTCATACACGTAGAGGCAAGCAGAGCTTTTGCTGTGAACTTCATCGCGCACTCCATTTCCGCGCCCAGGGGGCTACGGAATGACAGTTATTGTTGTTGTGTCTTCCTACAGGTAGCCAGGAAGAGTGTGCGTTGATTACAGCCTTGAATCGGGGGTTGTGACAAATCCTTGGGCGCACTTGCACTGATACTTTTTTGCACTCTTCTTGAAAGTGGCTGAAACGATTTCAAGCGAGGTTCTGCTCAGTAAGCCGCTGCACGGCCAAGCGCCGGTAGTGGGAAGGGGTCATGCCTTTAAGCTGCTGAAAACGCCGGTTGAAGTTGGAAATGTTGTTGAAGCCCGATTCAAAACACACATCCGTCACGGCCTTATCGCCATCGGCCAGCAACTCGCAGGACTTGCTGATGCGCAGGCGATTGACGAATTCAATAAAGGTGCGCCCGGTGGCCTGCTTGAATACCCGGGAAAAGTATGTCGGCTTCATGCCCAGGTATTGCGCGACTTCCTCCAGCGGCAACTCCCGGGCGTAGTGGGCAAAGATGTAGTCCACTGCGCGGTTGGTGCGGTCGATGCTGTGTTCGTCGGCGAGTTGTGGCGTGGTCACGCCGGACAGCAGTTGGTAGTCCTCGCAGGCGCTCAACACCTCCAGCAGGATAAAGAAGTGCCCCAGGCGTGCCATGCCTCGGGCGTCTTCGATGCGTTGCATCAGGGTCATGGCCTGGGCGATGGTCTTTTTGCAGCGGAATTCGATGCCGTACTGCGCGCGCTCCAGCAACGGTGCCAGGCTCTTGAGTTCGGCAAACGTGTGGCTGCCTTGCTCGAACAACTCATCGGTAAAGTTCACCAGCATGTCGCGCTTGGGCACCACTTCGTCTTCCTCCACCTGGCTGATCCAGTTGTGGGGCAGGTTGGGGCCGGTGAGGAACAGGCTTTCGGGGTAGAAGTTGCCGATGTAATCGCCGATAAACACCTTGCCCGAGCTGGCGACGATCAGGTGCAGCTCGTATTCCTTGTGGAAATGCCAGCGGACCAGCGGGCAGGGGAAGCCATGCTGGCGATAGATGATGGACAGACCGTTGTGATCATCCATCAGCTCGTAGGAAGGGTCGGTTATGCGCGTTGCTCGGGTCATGCTGCCGTCGCTTTATTGTGATTGCTGCGTAGGATAATGCCCCCTCGCGCACGACCTCGCCAGCACCGGGGTTTATACGTTGCGGTTTTTTGCCTCGATCCACTGGGACATGTATTGCGTACTTTTATGCGCGTGATGGCGCAGCATGCTGCCGGTGAAGTTATCCCGGCGATGGGCGGCGAGGTTGCGGCGGCACTGCTCCAGGCATTCCACCAGTGCTGGCCCGTGAAGGTTCTGGTCATAGCGCCGGGCCAGGAGCTGGCGCCCGTGTTCCTGGGCCTGGGTCCAGCGCTCGCGGTCCTGGTAGAGGGCGACGGCAGCGGCGGCCAGGGCCGGGGCATTGTGTTCGATCACACCGGGCCAGGGCTGGTCATCACCCATGGCCTCGGCACCGATGGGCGTGGTGACACTGGGCGTGCCGCACAGCATTGCATCGACCAACTTGCCCTTGATCCCCGCGCCAAAGCGCAGCGGCGCCAGGCAGATGCGCGCCGCCGTCATCACTTGCAGCGCATCTTCGGCCCAGTTCATCACATGAAAACCCTGGGCCGGGTTGTGCAGGGCGGTGGCCTTGGGCGGGGTGTAGGCCCCGTAGATATGCAACTGGGCGCCCGGCAGTTGCTGGCGGATCAGCGGCCACAGGCTGTTTTTCATCCATAGCACCGCATCCCAGTTGGGTGCGTGGCGGAAGTTGCCGATGCTGAGGAAGTGCGCACGGTCTTCAAAGGGCGCAAAAGCGCTGGTGGGCGGCTGCAACATCAGCGGGCACCCATGCAGCAGGGCGGCGGGCACCTTGAATTGTTCGGTGAGCAGGCGGATTTCCACGTCGGAGATCATCAGGCTGATGTCACAGCGGTAAATCGCGGCGATTTCGCGCTTGGCCAGGTCGGTGTCGGCCATGCGTTGGAATTCTTCCTCCAGCGACGGCGCGAATAGCGCGCTGAAGTCGTCGCTGTCAGGCCGGGCTTTCAGATGCTCCTTGAAACGCTGATGGCGTGCGTCTCGCAGGCTTTGCAGGTCGGAGGTCTCCAACACGCGCAGGGCGTCGGGGCAGCATTTCTCGACGCGCCAGCCGAATTGCTCTTCCATCATGAAACGGTCGAACAGCACGATATCCGGGGCCAGTTCGCGGATAAAGTCGTCGAAGCTGCTGTTATTCAGTTCAATGGCGCATTCCGCGATCCCGAGCGCGGGCAAGTCAGCCTTGTGCTCGCCGATGGTGGCAGGGCTGCTGAACGTAATGTCCCAACCTTGCGTAAGAAAACTCTCGAGAATTTGCATCATGTGCCCGCCTGCGGCTGAGGAGCGGGGTTCCGGCCAGACGTAACCAATGACCAAGACTTTGGTGGCGGGCTGATTCATCGACAACGGTTTCCTTGAAGGGCAGGCGAAAAACGCGCAATTAAACCACAACCAAGTGGCGTGACAATTTGTGTCTGGCGGTAGGTAGCCACCGTACTTTGTGGTTAACTTCGGCCTCTCGAATTCGTTTAACCAAAACCCAGCATAAGGATTCTGTTCATGGCTCAAGTCACCCTTAAAGGCAACCCAGTCCAGGTTGAAGGCGAATTGCCGAAAGTCGGCGCCAAAGCCGCAGACTTCACCCTGACCGCCGGCGACCTGTCCAACGCCACCCTGGCCACGTTTGCCGGCAAGCGCAAAGTGCTGAACATCTTCCCAAGCGTTGATACCCCAACCTGCGCGACTTCGGTGCGCAAGTTCAACGCCCAGGCCAACGATGTAGCCAACACCGTGGTGCTGTGCATCTCCACCGACCTGCCATTCGCTCAGGCGCGTTTCTGCGGCTCCGAAGGCCTGGAAAACGTGAAGAACCTGTCGGATTTCCGTGATTCGGATTTCGCCGTTGACTACGGTGTGGCGATTGCCGACGGCCCGCTCAAAGGCCTGACCGCTCGCGCTGTCGTGGTGCTGGACGAAAACGACAACGTGCTGCATAGCGAACTGGTCAAGGAAATCGCCGAAGAACCCAACTACGAAGCAGCCCTGGCTGTTCTGAAGTAACTTTTTCTGCGCATGACTGTCGTGTGGCAGTAACACGCGTGATGCATGCTTGCGGCCTGGCCTAGTCCAGGCCGTTTTTATTTGAGCGTCAGCGGCTTAGGCAGATAGCGCAGCCCCTAAGGTCAGAAGTTAAAAGTTGTAAGTCCAAGGTAAATAGCCGGTAAAGGTGCTTTTCTTAACGCCCCCCAGTGCTTATCTTTCAGCCTCCCAAAGTAGAAGCTCTCGCGCCCAATGGTTGATCACTCCATGCAATCCTCCCCCCGCAACTCTCGCCGCTGGCTGTTTGGCCTGCTTGTGCTGTTGGTTATCGCCGGCCTGTGCTGGAAATTCTGGCCCAGCGGCGCGGCCCATAAAGATGCCCCGGCCGGGCACACCGGTAAAACCGGCATGGCGCGCCCGGGCTTCGGCGGTTCCACCGGCCCGGTACCGGTGCGTGTGGCGCCAGCGGTGTCGGGTGAGTTCCCGGTGTACTACAAGGCTCTGGGCACGGTTACCGCGCTCAACACTATTAATGTGCGCAGCCGGGTGGGCGGTGAGCTGATGAAGATCGCCTTCGAAGAAGGGCAGATGGTCAAGGCCGGCGACCTGCTGGCGGAAATCGACCCGCGCAGCTACCAGAACGCCTTGCTCCAGGCCCAGGGCACGTTGCTACAGAACCAGGCCCAACTGAAAAACGCCCAGGTCGACGTCGAGCGTTATCGCGGCCTGTACGCCCAGGACAGTATCGCCAAACAAACCCTGGACACCGCCGAAGCGCTGGTCTTGCAGTATCAGGGCACGGTCAAGACCAACCAGGGCGCGGTGGACGACGCCAAGCTCAACCTCGAATTCACCAAGATCCGCGCGCCGATCAGCGGCCGCGTCGGCTTGCGCCAGCTCGACGTCGGCAACCTGGTCGCCGCCAACGACACCACCGCCCTGGCGGTGATCACCCAGACCCAGCCGATCAGCGTGGCTTTCACCCTGCCGGAAAATACCCTGGAAACCGTGCTGGCCCGTTACCACGCAGGCAACAAGCTGCCCGTAGAAGCCTGGGACCGCGGCGACGCGAAAAAGCAGGCCGTCGGCGTGCTGCAGAGCCTGGACAACCAGATCGACGTCACTACCGGCACCCTGAAATTCAAGGCGCGCTTCGATAACAAAGACCAGGCGCTGTTCCCCAACCAGTTTGTCAATGTGCACTTGCTCGCCGACACGCTGCATAACGTGGTGCTGGCACCGTCCGCAGCGATCCAGTTCGGCAATAACGGCACCTTTGTCTACAAGCTCGAGGGTGACAACAAGGTCAAGGTCCAGCCTTTGGTGGTCGGTGACACCGATGGCGACAACACCGTGATCAAGGAGGGCCTGGTCGCAGGCGACCGTGTGGTGCTGGAAGGCACTGACCGCCTCAAGGACGGCAGCGAAATCGAAGTGGTCAACGCCAGCAGCGAAGTGCCGACCACGCCAACCGAACACCTGCAAGGCAAGCCTGCGGCAAAAGGGGAGACCGGCGCTGACGCCGGCAAGGCGCAAAAGGTCGGTTCATGAACCTGTCACGCCTGTTTATCCTTCGCCCGGTCGCCACCACGCTGAGCATGCTGGCCATTGTCCTGGCCGGGATCATCTCGTATCGCTTGTTACCGGTGTCGGCCTTGCCCCAGGTAGATTACCCGACCATCCGGGTGATGACCCTGTACCCCGGCGCCAGCCCCGATGTGATGACTAGCGCGGTCACCGCACCCCTTGAGCGCCAGTTCGGGCAAATGCCCGGGCTGACCCAGATGGCGTCCACCAGTTCCGGCGGCGCGTCGGTGCTGACCCTGCGTTTCAACCTCGACATCAATATGGATGTCGCCGAACAACAGGTGCAGGCCGCGATCAACGCCGCCACCAACCTGTTGCCCAAGGATTTGCCGGCGCCGCCGGTGTACAACAAGGTCAACCCGGCGGATACCCCGGTGCTGACCCTGGCGATTACCTCCAAGACCATGCTGTTGCCCAAGCTCAATGACCTGGTCGACACGCGCATGGCGCAGAAAATCGCGCAGATCAGCGGCGTCGGCATGGTCAGCATCGCCGGTGGCCAGCGCCAGGCCGTGCGCATCAAGGTCAACCCCGAGGCCCTGGCGGCCAATGGCTTGAACCTGTCGGACGTGCGCACCCTGATCGCCGCCTCCAACGTCAACCAGCCCAAGGGCAACTTCGACGGCCCCACCCGCGTGTCGATGCTCGATGCCAACGACCAGTTGGTCTCGCCCGAGCAATATGCCGAACTGATCCTCGCCTACAACAATGGCGCACCGCTGCGCCTCAAGGATGTGGCGCAGATCGTCGACGGCGCCGAAAACGAACGCCTCGCCGCCTGGGCCAATGAAAACCAGGCCGTGCTGCTCAATATCCAGCGCCAGCCGGGCGCCAACGTGATCGAGGTGGTTGACCGCATCAAGGCGCTGCTGCCGAGTATCACCGACAACCTGCCGGCCGGCCTCGACGTGACCGTGCTCACCGACCGCACCCAGACCATCCGCGCCTCGGTGAAGGACGTGCAGCACGAACTGCTGATCGCTATTGCCCTGGTGGTGATGGTGACGTTCCTGTTCCTGCGCCGGGTCAGCGCCACGATCATTCCGTCCATCGCCGTGCCGCTGTCCCTGGTGGGCACCTTTGGCGTGATGTACCTGGCGGGGTTCTCCATCAATAACCTGACGCTGATGGCCCTGACCATCGCCACCGGGTTCGTGGTGGATGACGCCATTGTCATGCTGGAGAACATCTCCCGTTATATCGAAGAGGGCGAGACGCCGATGGCGGCCGCGCTCAAGGGCGCCAGGCAGATTGGCTTTACCCTGGTGTCCCTGACCCTGTCGCTGATCGCGGTGTTGATCCCGCTGCTGTTCATGGCCGATGTGGTCGGGCGGCTGTTCCGCGAGTTTGCCATTACCCTGGCGGTGGCGATCCTGATTTCCCTGGTGGTGTCCCTGACCCTGACGCCGATGATGTGCGCGCGCCTGCTCAAGCGTGAACCCAAGGAAGAAGAACAGGGGCGTTTCTACAAGGCCAGCGGTGCCTGGATCGATTGGCTGATCGAAGCCTACGGGCGCAAGTTGCAGTGGGTTCTCAGGCACCAGCCGCTGACCCTGCTGGTGGCCATCGCCACCCTGGGCCTCACGGTGGTGTTGTACCTGGTGGTGCCCAAGGGCTTTTTCCCGGTGCAGGACACTGGGGTGATCCAGGGGATTTCCGAGGCGCCGCAGTCGATTTCCTTTGCGGCCATGAGCCAGCGCCAGCAAGAGCTGGCGAAGATCATCCTGGCTGATCCAGCGGTGCAAAGCCTGTCGTCCTATATTGGCGTGGATGGCGATAATGCCACGCTCAACAGCGGCCGCTTGCTGATCAACCTCAAGCCCCATGGCCAGCGCGATCTGAGCGCAGCTCAGGTGATTACGCGCCTGCAACCTGAAATCGACAAGTTGGTGGGCATCCGCCTGTTCATGCAGCCGGTGCAGGACCTCACCATCGAAGACCGTGTCAGCCGTACCCAGTACCAGTTCAGCATGTCGTCCCCGGACGCCGAATTACTGGCGCTGTGGAGCGGCAAGCTGGTGCACGCCCTCAGCCAATTGCCGGAACTCACCGACGTCGCCAGCGACCTGCAGGACAAGGGCCTGCAGGTGTACCTGGTAATCGACCGCGACGCGGCCTCGCGCCTGGGCGTGAGTGTCTCGACCATCACCGACGCGCTGTATGACGCTTTCGGCCAGCGGCAGATTTCCACCATCTACACCCAGGCCAGCCAATACCGCGTGGTATTGCAGGCCCAGTCCGGCGAAACCCTCGGCCCGGCCGCCCTCAACCAGATCCATGTGAAGACCACCGACGGCGGCCAGGTACGGCTGTCGAGCCTGGCGCATGTGGAGCAGCGCCAGGCGCAATTGGCGATTGCCCATATCGGCCAGTTCCCGGCGGTGATGATGTCGTTCAACCTGGCCCCCGGCGTTGCCCTGGGCAAAGGCGTGGAGCTGATCAACCAGACCCAGAAGGACATCGGCATGCCGGTGGGCGTGCAAACCCAGTTCCAGGGCGCGGCCCAGGCGTTCGAGGCTTCGCTGTCGAGCACCTTGCTGCTGATCCTGGCGGCGGTGGTCACCATGTACATCGTGCTTGGCGTGCTCTACGAGAGCTATATCCACCCGATCACCATCCTCTCGACCTTGCCGTCGGCGGCGGTGGGGGCCTTGCTCGCGTTGCTGCTCAGCGGCAATGACCTGGGCATGATCGCGATCATCGGCATCATCCTGCTGATCGGTATCGTGAAAAAGAACGCGATCATGATGATCGACTTCGCCCTCGACGCTGAGCGCAACCAGGGCCTGGACCCGCAAACGGCGATCTACCAGGCGGCGCTGTTGCGCTTCCGACCGATCCTGATGACCACCCTGGCCGCGTTGTTCGGCGCGGTGCCGCTGATGCTCGCCACCGGCTCCGGTGCGGAGCTGCGCCAGCCGCTGGGTTTGGTGATGGTGGGCGGTTTGCTGGTGAGCCAGGTGTTGACGCTGTTCACCACGCCGGTGATCTACCTGTATTTCGACCGTCTTGGCCGGCGCTGGCGCAAAGAGCCGCAACGCCTGGAGCCGGTTGAGCCATGAACCTGTCCGGACCTTTCATTCGCCGGCCGGTAGCCACCATGCTGCTGAGCCTGGCGATCATGTTGCTCGGTGGCGTCAGCTTCAACCTGTTGCCGGTGTCACCGCTGCCGCAGATCGACTTTCCGGTGATCGTCGTGTCGGCCAGCTTGCCCGGCGCCAGCCCCGAGGTGATGGCGTCTACCGTCGCCACGCCGCTGGAGCGCTCGTTCGGCGCGATTGCCGGCATCACCACCATGAGCAGTTCGTCGAGCCAGGGCTCCACGCGGGTGATCCTCGCGTTTGATTCCGACCGCGATATCAACGGCGCGGCGCGGGAAGTGCAGGCAGCCATCAATGCTTCGCGCAACCTGCTGCCCAGCGGCATGCGCAGCATGCCCACCTACAAGAAGATCAACCCGTCCCAGGCACCGATCATGGTGCTGGCGCTGACCTCCGACGTGCTGCAGAAAGGCCAGCTGTACGACCTGGCCTCGACCATTCTGTCCCAGAGCCTATCCCAGGTGCCGGGTGTGGGCGAAGTGCAGATCGGCGGCAGCTCCTTGCCGGCGGTGCGCATCGAGCTGGAGCCCAAGGCTCTCGACCAGTACGGCGTAGCCCTGGACGATGTGCGCAACACTATCGCCAACGCCAACCAGCGTCGGCCCAAGGGTTCGCTGGAAGACGGCGAGCGCAACTGGCAGATCCAGGCCAACGACCAACTGGAAAAAGCCAAGGACTATGAGCCGTTGTTGATCCGCTACCAGGACGGCGCGGCCCTGCGCCTGGGGGATGTGGCGAAGATCACGGATGGCGTGGAAGACCGCTACAACAGCGGTTTCTTCAACAATGAATCGGCGGTGCTGCTGGTGATCAACCGCCAGTCCGGCGCCAACATCATCGAGACGGTCAGGCAGATCAAGGCCCAGTTGCCGGCGTTGCAGGCGGTGCTGCCGTCCAGCGTCAAGCTCAGCCTGGCGATGGACCGTTCACCGGTGATCACCGCGACCCTGCATGAAGCGGAAATGACCTTGCTGATTGCCGTGGGCCTGGTAATCCTGGTGGTGTACCTGTTCCTGGGCAACTTCCGCGCGTCGCTGATCCCGACCCTGGCGGTGCCGGTGTCGCTGGTGGGCACCTTCGCGGTGATGTACCTGTACGGTTTTTCGCTGAACAACTTTTCGTTGATGGCTCTGATCCTGGCCACCGGGCTGGTGGTGGACGATGCCATCGTGGTGCTGGAGAACATTTCCCGGCACATCGACGACGGCGTGCCGCCGATGAAGGCCGCGTACCTGGGCGCCCAGGAAGTCGGCTTCACCTTGCTGTCGATGAACGTTTCGCTGGTGGCAGTGTTTCTGTCCATCCTGTTTATGGGCGGGATTGTCACCAACCTGTTCCGTGAGTTTTCCATCACCTTGTCAGCGGCGATCATCGTCTCGCTGATCGTCTCGCTGACCCTGACGCCGATGCTCTGCGCCCGCTGGCTCAAGCCCCATGACAAAAACAGGCAGACCGGCTTGCAACGCTGGAGCCAGAAGATCAACGACCGTATGGTCGCCGGCTACGCCACCAGCCTGGACTGGGTGTTGCGCCATCGGCGCCTGACCTTGCTCAGCCTGTTGCTGACCATCGGCTTGAACGTGGCGTTGTACGTGGTGGTGCCAAAAACCTTCATGCCGCAGCAGGACACCGGCCAGTTGATCGGTTTTGTGCGCGGCGACGATGGCCTGTCGTTCAGCGTGATGCAGCCGAAGATGGAAATCTTCCGCCAGGCGGTGCTCAAGGACCCGGCGGTGCTCAGTGTGGCCGGCTTTATCGGCGGCAACCAAGGCACTAACAACGCGGTGATGCTGGTGCGCCTCAAGCCGATCAGCGAACGCAAGATCTCTGCCCAGGCGGTGATCGAACGGCTGCGCAAGGACGTGCCGCTGGTACCGGGCGGTCGGCTGTTTCTGATGGCCGACCAGGACCTGCAGTTTGGTGGCAGCCGCGACGCAACCAGCGCGCAGTACTCCTACATCCTGCAAAGCGGTGATTTGGCCGCGTTGCGCCTGTGGTACCCGAAAGTCGTCGCGGCCTTGCGTGAGTTGCCGGAACTGACCGCCATCGACGCCCGCGAAGGCCGCGGTGCAGCCCAGGTCACGCTGATCGTCGACCGTGATCAGGCCAAGCGCCTGGGTATCGATATGGACATGGTCACTTCGGTGCTCAACAACGCCTACAGCCAGCGGCAGATTTCCACCATTTACGACAGCCTCAATCAGTACCAGGTGGTGATGGAGGTCAACCCCAAATATGCCCAGGACCCGATCACCCTCAACCAGATGCAGGTGATCACCGCCGATGGCGCGCGGGTGCCGTTGTCGACCATTGCCCATTATGAAAACAGCCTGGCAGACGACCGCGTCAGCCATGAAGGCCAGTTCGCCTCAGAAGACATCGCCTTCGACATGGCACCTGGCGTCACGGTGGAGCAGGGCACCGCAGCCATCGAGCGAGCGATCGCCAAGGTGGGCTTGCCCGAAGATGTGATCGCCAAGATGGCCGGCACCGCCGATGCCTTTGCGGCCACGCAGAAGGGCCAGCCGTTCATGATCCTTGGCGCATTGGTCGCGGTGTACCTGGTGCTTGGCATCTTGTATGAAAGCTATATCCATCCGCTGACGATCCTTTCCACGCTGCCCTCGGCCGGGGTTGGCGCCATGCTTGCGATCTACCTGACGGGGGGCGAGTTCAGCCTGATCTCTCTGCTGGGCCTGTTCCTGCTGATCGGGGTGGTGAAGAAGAACGCGATCCTGATGATCGACCTGGCCTTGCAGCTGGAGCGTAACGATGGCATGGGGCCTCTGGAATCGATCCGCAGTGCCTGCCTGTTGCGTCTGCGGCCGATTTTGATGACCACCCTGGCCGCGATCCTCGGCGCCTTGCCCTTGCTGCTCGGCACTGGCGATGGCGCGGAAATGCGTCATCCCCTGGGCCTGACCATCATCGGCGGCCTGATTTTCAGCCAGGTCCTGACCCTTTACACCACCCCGGTGGTTTACCTTTATCTCGACCGCGCACGCCATCGCTTCAATGCCTGGCGCGGCGTGCGTACCGATGCTGCCCTGGACACTGCGCTATGACCGATGCAACTAACGTCGCTGCGACCCCTGTAGGAGCGAGCTTGCTTGCGAAGAACGCCCATACGCCGCATTCATCCAGAAGGAACGCGTTATCGTTGACGGCCTTCGCGAGCAAGCTCGCTCCTACAGTGGGCCTGGCCATGTTGCTCAGCGCTTGCGCCATCGGCCCTGACTACCAGCGCCCGGAGGTCATCGAGCCGGTGCAGTTCAAGGAAGCCCAGGGCTGGCGTCAGGCCAATCCCAGTGACTCTTTGGCCCGTGGCGCCTGGTGGGAGCTGTATGGCGACCGCCAATTGAATGACCTGGTGGTGCGCCTCAACACGTCCAACCAGACCGTCGCCCAGGCCGAAGCGCGTTTTCGCCAGGCCCAGGCCCTGGTGCGTAGTTCACGCGGGGCGTTTTACCCCAGCGTCGACCTGAGCGTCGGCAAAACCCGCGCCAGCCAGGGCACCGGCAGCAGCAGTGCCAGCCTCAGCAGCTCCAGCAGCGGTATTCGCGACACCCTCAATGCGCAGTTGGGTGTGAGCTGGGAAGCCGATATCTGGGGCAAGTTACGCCGTGGCCTGGAGGCGAACGAAGCCAGTGCCGAAGCCAGTTCGGCCGACCTGGCCGCAATGCGCCTGAGCCAGCAGTCGGAACTGGTGCAAAGCTACCTGCAACTGCGGGTCATGGATGAGCAGACGCGCCTGTTGCAGGCCACGCTGGACACCTACCAGCGCTCGTTGAAAATGACCGAAAACCAATACCGCGCCGGTGTGGCCGGTAAGGACGCCATCGCTCAGGCGCAAACCCAGCTCAAGACCACCCAGGCCAGCCTGATCGATCTGATCTGGCAGCGTGCCCAGCTGGAAAACGCCATCGCGGTATTGATCGGTGAAGCCCCGGCCAACTTCAATCTGGCCGTCAGCAAAGAGATCCCGGCGCTGCCGCAGATTCCGGTGAGCCTGCCGTCGCAATTGCTCGAGCGTCGCCCCGATATCGCCTCGGCCGAACGTTCGGTGATCGCCGCCAACGCCAATATCGGCGTCGCCAAGGCGGCCTACTACCCGGACCTCAGCCTGAGCATGCAGGGCGGCTATTCCAGTAGCACCTATGAGGATTGGATCAGCCTGCCTAACCGCTTTTGGTCGGTAGGGCCGAAACTGGCGATGACCCTGTTTGATGGCGGCCAGCGCTCGGCGGAAGTTGATCGCACCGTGGCCAGCTATGACGAGACCGTGGCCAAGTACCGCCAGACGGTGCTGGATGGGTTCCGCGAAGTGGAAAACTACATGGTCCAGCTCAAGGTATTGGCGGACGAAGCGGTGGTGAGCAATGAAGCACTGGAGTCAGCGCGGGAGTCGTTGCGCCTGACCGAGAACCAGTACAAGGCGGGGTTGATTGCCTACCTGGACGTGGTCACTGTGCAGGCAACGGCCTTGAGTAACGAACGCACGGTGTTGACCTTGTTGCAGTCGCGGTTGGTGGCGAGTGTGCAGCTGATTGCGGCGCTGGGGGGAGGCTGGGACGGTCAGACTTCTCTGGCTGAGAAGGAGTGACATGCACATCCTGTGGCAGGAGCAAGCCCTGACAGTCAGTTAAGAGCATGCTCCCTCGCCACAGTTACAGTGTCCTTTTTAACTGACTGGCATCAGGGTTTGCCCCTCCCACATGTTGATCTCCATGGCGGTTAAAAAACAGCTCATGAAGCCATCCGATTGACGCCAAAAACCCACTGATGGCCTTCTGATAATTAATCAACTGCCCCTGATTTTTTCTCGCTACAATCGCCCGCTTTGCCACCCTGGCACGGGCTTTTACGCCTGGTAGCCTGCGAGAAGTCCCATGCTGATCGGTAGTTACTCCACCTCCCTTGTCGTGATTTCCCTGTGCGTCGCCATCCTCGCGTCCTATACCGCGTTGGACTTGGCCGGGCGCATTGCTACGGCCAAGGGGCGTGCGGTTTATCTATGGATCAGCGGCGGCGCATTGGCGATGGGCGTGGGCGTCTGGTCCATGCACTTTATCGGCATGTTGGCCCTGCGCCTGCCGTTCGCACTTGGGTTTGACCTGGGCATCACTGCGCTGTCGCTGTTGATCGCGGTGTTATCCAGTGGCTTCGCCTTATGGCTGGTCAGTCAGCCACGCCTGCCGGCCTGGCAACTGGCATTCGGTGCGCTGGTGATGGGCGCGGGCATTGCCAGCATGCATTACACCGGCATGGCCGCCATGCGCATGACCCCGGGCATAGACTACGACCCTGCCTTGTTCGGCGCCTCGTTATTGATTGCGGTAGTGGCTTGCGGCGCGGCGCTGTGGATCGCCTTCAACCTGCGCCGCAACACGCCTTACGTGCGTCTGGCGCGGGGCGGGGCGGCAGTGGTGATGGGCGTGGCCATCGTCGGCATGCACTACACCGGGATGGCCGCGGCGCGCTTTGCCGATGACAGCTTTTGCGGTGCTGCACTGACAGGCCTGAGTGGCAAGGGCCTGGATAATCTGGTTTTGGTGACCTCGATGGCGGTACTGGTCATCGCACTGTTGACCTCCTTGCTCGACGCTCGCCTGGACGCGCGCACCGCTGTGCTTGCTGATTCCTTGACCCTGGCCAACCAGGAGCTGACCCACCTGGCCCTGCATGACATGCTCACCGGCCTGCCCAACCGCACGTTGCTGGCTGATCGCATTCAGCAAGCCATCCAGGCGGTGAACGAGCGGGGCGGATGCTTTGCCCTGATGTTTATCGACCTGGATGGCTTCAAACCGGTCAACGATGCCTTTGGTCATCACATGGGCGACCAGTTGCTGCGCGAGGTCGGTCTGCGTCTGCGCGAAGACTTGCGCAGCCAGGACACCCTGGCCCGTATCGGCGGCGACGAGTTTGTGTTGCTGGTGCAGCTGACTCAGCCGGACGATGCCATGGGCTTGGCCGAGCGTCAGGTCGGCCTGATCAACCGCACCTTCCAGGTGGCTGAGCATGAGCTGAAAATCTCCGCCAGCATTGGTATCGCCATGTTCCCGGGCAATGGCAGCACCCCCCAGGACCTGTTGATGAACGCCGACGCGGCGATGTACCACGCCAAAGGCATGGGCAAGAACGGCTACGGTTTCTTCGATGTGTCGATGAACACCAACGCACGCAAACAATTGCAGCTGTTGCAGGACCTGCGCAATGCCCTTGAGTACGGGCAGTTTCGCTTGTATTACCAACCCAAGTTCGATGCCGTCAGCGGTATTGCGGTGGGCGCCGAGGCGTTGCTGCGCTGGGAGCATCCGCAGCAGGGCTTGCTGCTGCCGGCCACGTTTATTGCACTGGCGGAGAAAACCGGGCTGATCATTCCCATCGGCGAATGGGTACTCAATGAAGCCTGCCGCCAGATGAGCCTGTGGTACGCCCAGGGCTATGAAAACTGGCGCATTGCCGTAAACCTGTCGGCGTTGCAGTTTTGCCATGCAGGGTTGGTCAACAGCGTAGCGGCCGCCTTGGAGCGTCACCAATTACCGGCCAACAGCCTGACCCTGGAAATCACCGAAACCACCGCCATGAGCGATGCCGACGCGAGCATGACGGTATTGCAGCAGCTCTCGGACATGGGCGTGGACCTGTCCATCGATGACTTTGGCACCGGCTACTCCAGCCTGATGTACCTCAAGCGCCTGCCGGCCAACGAGCTGAAGATCGACCGCGGTTTTGTCCGCGATCTGGAGCACGACAGCGACGACGCCGCCATCGTTTCAGCCATTGTGGCCCTCGGTCAGGCCTTGGGTTTGCGGATTGTGGCCGAAGGTGTGGAAACCGATGCGCAGCAGAATTTCCTCACCCGCCTGGGGTGCGACTCCCTTCAGGGTTACCTGCTCGGCCACCCACTTCCTGCTGATCAATTCATCGCCGATATTCGAAAGGCGACGGATTGAGCGGTGTTCTGCGCGCCATCTGTCTTGCCAGTACCTGTTAACTCCGACAGTAGCCACCGCGTGTTCCGGGGCCTAGATTAGGCCTCTACGCTAACAGCGCGAGCGCCTAAGTGATGAACGCGAATCTTGCTGGTGAGTTTAAAGACACTGGGTCAATGCTTGAGTCTCGATACTTTCATTGTGCGGTGACTACAGAGCTGGGTGTTTTAGTGATTGCGGGGGCCAGTGGTAGTGAACTTTACAATCCTCTGTCGGGAGAGTGGTCTGCGCGAGCCCTGATGCCGGTGGCTCGCAATACGTGTGGTGCGGTGCTTCTGCCGTCCGGTGTGGTCTTGGTTGCTGGCGGCAATGATGCCGTCAACGCGCTCAGAGATACTCAGTTGTACGACGTTGTAGCGGACTGCTGGAGAGCGGCGGCCCCGTTGCATACGCCCCGTTTCAGCCACACCACAACCTTGCTTGAATCAGGAAGGGTGTTAGTCGTCGGCGGAAATAACCTGGGGCCTGCAGGTGGGCAGGTACAGGACAGCGTTGAGCTATATGACCCGATTGGCGACCTCTGGCACCGTCAGGGCTGGCTTCCCGTTGACGCCATGAACCACACGGCCACGCTATTGCCGGACACGAACGTTTTGGTGGTCGGCGGCTTCTCCGGCAGGCAAAACGCGGCGTTGGCCAATGCCTTCATTTATGACGCTGCGACCGGGCAGTGGGCTGCAGTTCGGCCAATGCCCTGGTCACTGATGCAGCATACCGCTACCTTGCTGCTCGATGGTCGGGTGTTGGTGGCCGGTGGTGCGAGCGAGCCTTTCGGTCCGGCGCAAAGTCGCGCCTGCATTTATGATCCGACGTCAGACAGCTGGGAGCTGTCTGAAATGTGCGTTCCCCGTAAGGGCCACAGCGCGACACGGTTGGCGACAGGCCAGGTGCTGGTGGTCGGTGACAGTGCTATGTCCAGCCCTGGAAACGCCCGGACCGCGGAGTTGTATGATCCTCTGTCCGGTCAGTGGGCACTGACTGCGCAAATGCCGTATGGGCGTTTCGGGCATAGTGCGTCGTGCCTGCCTACAGGGGAGGTGTTGGTGGCGGGCGGGGCACGGCCGGTTTCCCACCCGGCTCCGGTCTCCTCGACAGAGATTTATACGCTCGCGCAGGCCAACTGCCAGCGCGGCTGACCTGGGTCGGTGTAAAACCTTCCCATTGAAGGTATTCTTGGATCCAACCCTAAACAACAGGTTGAATCAGGAGACCGCAGCCATGGACAAAGTCGTCGTCATCACCGGAGGCAGCCGTGGGATTGGCGCCGAGACGGCATTGCTGGCCGCTCGCGAGGGTTATCGCATCTGCATTAACTACCAGTCCGACGAACACGCCGCCCATGGCGTGCTTGAACAAGTGCGCGGCTTGGGCGCCCAGGCCATTGCCGTCCGCGCTGATGTGAGCAGCGAAGATGAAGTGATCGCCTTGTTCAATCGCGTGGATGCCGAACTGGGCCGTGTCACGGCGCTGGTCAATAACGCTGGCACCGTTGGGCATAAGTCGCGGGTCGACGAGATGTCCGAGTTCCGTATCCTGAAAATCCTGAAGACCAATGTGCTGGGCCCGATCCTGTGCGCCAAGCATGCGGTGCTGCGCATGTCGCCCCGGCATGGCGGGCAGGGTGGCAGTATCGTCAACGTGTCGTCGGTGGCGGCGCGCCTGGGATCGCCGGGTGAGTATGTCGACTATGCCGCCTCGAAGGGTGCGCTGGATACCTTCACTATCGGCCTGTCGAAAGAGGTCGCGGGTGAAGGCATTCGTGTCAACGCGGTACGCCCCGGCTATATCTTTACTGATTTCCACGCCCTGAGCGGTGACCCTGACCGGGTCAGCAAGCTGGAGTCCGGCATCCCCATGGCCCGTGGCGGACGCCCGGATGAGGTGGCAGAGGCGATTATCTGGTTGCTGTCGGACAAAGCATCGTACGCAACCGGAACCTTTGTGGATCTGGGCGGAGGGCGCTGAATAGCAACGCCGAAGGCATTGCGCCGTCAAAAAGATCGCACGATCCGCCCCAACGTCTCCATGGCCTTTTCCGACGCCTCCGACCACGGGCTGCCATAGTTCAAGCGAATGCAATTCCTGAACCGCCGGGTGGCGGAAAATATCGGCCCCGGTGCGATGCTGATGCCCTGGGCCAAGGCCATCTGGAACAACTTCAGCGAGTCGGTCTGCTCCGGCAGTTCCAGCCAAAGGAAGTACCCGCCTGCCGGCTGGCTGACCCGTGTCTGGGCTGGGAAGTAACGGGCGATGGCCGCCAGCATGGCGCTTTGCTGTTCTTCCAGGGCATAGCGCAGTTTGCGCAGATGCCGGTCATAGCCGCCGTGTTGCAGGTAGTCGGCAATTGCCGCCTGGGCCGGCATCGACGGGCACAATGAGGTCATCAGTTTCAGGCGCTCGACCTTCTGCGCAAAGCGCCCGGCCGCCACCCAACCGACGCGATAACCCGGTGCCAGGCTCTTGGCAAAGGAACCGCAGTGCATCACCAGGCCCTCGGTATCAAAAGCCTTGGCCGGTTTGGGAGCTTGCTGCCCGTAGTACAACTCCGCATAGACGTCATCTTCGATCAGCGGTACCTGATGGCTACGCAGCAGTTCCACCAGCGCCTGTTTTTTTGCTTCCGGCAGTGTGGCGCCCATGGGGTTCTGGAAGCTGGTCATGGTCCAGCAGGCCTTGATCGGGTAGCGCTCCAGACTTTGTGCCAAGGCATTCAGGTCGATGCCATCGCGCGGGTGCACGGGGATTTCCACGGCCTTGAGCTTCAGGCGCTCCAGCACTTGCAGGCAGGCGTAAAACGCCGGTGCCTCGATGGCGACCAGGTCGCCCGGTTCGGTCACGGCCTGCAGGCACAGGTTCAGGGCTTCGAGGGCGCCGTTGGTGATCAGCAACTCTTCCATGGGCAGCATCAGACCGCCAACCATATACCGCAGGGCAATCTGCCGGCGCAGTTGCGGGTTGCCCGGTGACATGTCGGTGACGACCAGGCGTGGGTCCATTTCGCGGCTGGCACTGGCCAGGGACCGAGCCAGGCGCGGCAGTGGAAACAACATCGGGCTGGGGAACGCCGAACCGAAGGGCACGGTGTTGGGGTCCTTGATGGAATCCAATACCGAGAACACCAGCTCACTCACGTCCACGTCGGTTGACTCATGTACCTGCTCGCTCACCACCGGCTCGGAAAACGGGCTCGGTGCGTGGGTGTTGACGAAGTAGCCGGAACGCGGTCGTGCGCGAATCAACCCACGACGCTCCAGCAAGTAGTAAGCCTGGAACACCGTCGAAGGGCTGACGCCGTAGGTCTGGCTGGCATAGCGTACTGAGGGTACGCGTTCGCCAGGGCCGAGGACGCCGGAGCGGATCAGTTCTGCGATGTCGTCGGCGAATTTTTCGTAGCGTTTCATGGCGGCCTTAAACAGGTTTTTCTGTGTGTACGCTGGGTAAATGTGGGAGCGGGCTTGCTCGCGAAAGCGGTGTGTCAGTGACGCAGATATAACCTGACGCGGCGCTTTCGCGAGCAAGCCCGCTCCCACATTTGATCTCAACCCATCCAGATAGATTTCAGCGATTCAACGGCGCGACAAAACGACTGTCTGCAGCGCTGTAGATCCAGGGTTCATCCACATCCGTGACTTTGAAGCGGATAGTCTGCGAACTGCTCACCGGTTTGTCCGCCAGCAATGCCACCGACACCGGTACATCGACGATTTCCCCCGGCGCCAGGCTGACCTGGGTCTTGCCTTGCAACTGGAAGCCTTCGGCATCCACCAGTTCCAGGCGATAGTCCTGGCGCTGTTGGGTCTTGTTGATGACCTTGAGGCTGTAGATGTTTTCGATCAGGCCCTGACTGTTCTCGCGGAACATACCACGGTCCTTGGTCACGTCCAGCGACACCATCGGCCGTCCGATCAAGGCCACCACCAACGCGGCGATCATCACTAGCAGCACGGCACTGTAGCCGATCAGGCGTGGCCGTAGCAGGTGAGTTTTGCCGCCTTGCAGTTGGTGTTCACTGGTGTAGCTCACCAGACCACGGGCATAGCCCATTTTGTCCATGATCGAATCGCAGGCGTCGATGCACGCCGCGCACCCGATGCATTCCATTTGCAGGCCGTCGCGGATATCGATGCCGGTGGGGCATACCTGCACGCACAGCTGGCAGTCGATGCAGTCGCCGAGGCCGACATCTGCAGGCTGCACGTCGCGTTTACGCGGGCCACGGCGTTCGCCGCGGGCAGGGTCGTAGGAAATGGTCAGGGTGTCCTTGTCAAACATCACGCTCTGAAACCGTGCGTAAGGGCACATGTGCATGCACACCGCTTCACGCAGCCAGCCGGCATTGATGTAAGTGGCAGCCGTGAAAAACAGCACCCAGAACAGGCTCACACCGCCCATCTGCCAGGTCAGCAATTCGGCGGCGAGCGGGCGGATAGGCGTGAAGTAGCCGACAAATGTCAGCCCCGTCAACACGCTGATACCCAGCCACAACGTATGTTTGGCCGAGCGCCGCGCCAGTTTGCCCAAGCTCCACGGTGCGGCTTGCAGCTTGATGCGTTGGTTGCGTTCGCCCTCGGTGACCTTTTCACACCACATGAACAGCCAGGTGAACGAGCTTTGCGGGCAGGTGTAGCCGCACCATACGCGGCCGGCAAACACCGTGATCGCAAACAGGCCAAAGGCGCAGATGATCAGCAGCGCCGACAGCAGGATGAAGTCCTGGGGCCAGAAGGTGGCGCCGAAGATGTGGAACTTGCTTTCGGCCAGGTCCCACAGCACGGCTTGGCGGCCACCCCAGTTCAGCCACACAGTGCCGAAAAACGCCAGGAACAGCAGGCCGGCACCGCCGACGCGCAGGGTGCGGAATAAGCCAGTGAAACTGCGGGTATGGATCAGGTTGTCGCTGGATTTGGCCTTCACCTTCTTTGGGTGTATGGGCTCAAAGGTTTCCACGGTTGGGATTCGTTCGCTCATGGTCGTTCGCTCATCAGCCTCCATCAGGCCGATGAACTATGGGCGACAGACTGTTTGCATAACAGACTCAGGTGTGACGATAAAAAGCAGATCAGATGGGTATCGAACATCTATCTGCGTCAATGTGCTGCACCCCGGGGCCGCTGGGGTGCAGGGGCTTTCGATGTGTGCTGATACAGATCAATTAAATCAGCGAACCAGGTTCTTCGGCCTTCACATGGTTACGGCCATCAATGGCCCCCGCGACCGTCAGGGCGTCCGCCTCGACTTCGGTGATGTAGATGCGCTCGCCGGCCAAGTCGACATAAGACATGGCCTTGCCATCGTCAGTGAGGATTTTTACCCGGGTGGCTGGCAGGCTTTGTTCCTGGCCGTTCTCGTCGAGCTTGAAGTAGCACAAACCATTTTCAATACGTACGGTCATGGCGATCTCCTTCCTATGGGCTATATACCGTTAGGCGACTGCCATGTGGGCGGGTTCCAGGCAACTGACTGGCGGTCTGAGCTGTCCATGCTTTATCCATAATAAAAAGGAGTGCGTCCATGGACGCTTGGTGGCAGCAAGTGTGGCAAACCCTGCAAGCCGAATTCGCCGATATCGGCGACGCCCGGCAGCTCACACAAATAACCGTACGCCTGCTGATCGCCGCGATCCTTGGCGGCATCCTGGGTTTCGAGCGTGAGCACAAAGGCAAGGCGGCCGGGGTGCGCACCCATATGCTGGTGGCCTTGGGCGCAGCGCTGTTCGTGTTGGTGCCGCAAATGTCCGGCAACCAGGCGGACGCCATGAGCCGCGTAGTGCAGGGCGTGATTGCAGGGATTGGCTTCCTCGGTGCCGGCACCATCCTCAAGGGCAAAGAGGACGAAGAAGGCCATGTCAAGGGCCTGACCACCGCGGCCGGGTTGTGGATGACCGCTGCCATTGGCGTGGCAGCGGGAATGGGCCGTGAGTCGACGGCGGTACTCAGCACGCTGCTGGCACTCGCGGTGTTCAGCGTGATGCCACGGGTGGTCAAGCTGCTGGAGAAGGGCGAGTGAACAGGCTCAGGTGGTGAGGTTGCTGTACCTCACCTCACCGAAGACTTTCACCACGAAGGGCGGCTCTCCGGGGTTGCCGGCAATCATCACCACGCTTGTATTATTCGCCGGGCTGTAGTGAATCTGCACCTCGCCACTGGCTCCGGAAAAATTCTCTACCAATTTCAATGGCTTGTTGCCAAGTTGGTTTCGAATTGCGGATACAACCAGTTTGTCTTTGTTGTGGTCAAAATCAATCACCTCTTTGGGCGCGTCGAAGTTTGACTCGCGGATACTGTGGAAGGTGAAGGTCTGGCCTTCGTCATACCTGGGAATACTGTTGTTTGTATTGCTTGTATTGCTTGTATTGCTTGTATTGCTGTTGCTGTAGTCCTTGTTGGGTTTGAGATTGTCCGCAGTGGGTGGTGGGCTCTCTGGTTGAGGGGTGGGTTCGCTGACTTCCAGTCCCTTGCCTATATCGAACAGGGCCGAGGCGAGAGGTGTACTTTTGCGTACTCGCTGCTTGGCATATGACTCCTCAATGCGCATCTCACTCTCTATTTGCCTGACCTGGTTGGCACTTTCCTCGGGATCAGAACTGGAAGTGCGATCGCGGATCTCTTGAGGGCTCAGGCCAGGGCTCGGGATATGTGAGGAACGGTCATGAATTGTCTGCAGGCTTGACTGATCTAAACGTGCCTTCACTTCGGTAATCAGTTTGCGCGCTTCATCTGCATTCGGGCCTTGCAGCAATGCCTTGACATTCTCCTTGCTCAACAGGCTACGGATCTCGGCCAACTGCCTGGCGGTCTCCGGAGAGTGTGGCTCGCGCAGCATCTGCGTGATGTTCTCCCGGCTCGTGAGTTCACGAATGCGATTGAGCTTGGGCGTGTCGGCACCAGGTGCTGGCGGCTCTGCGTTCGATGTGGGGGCAGCACCGGGCGTAGTTTGGGTTTGCGGTGCTTTGGGAGCTTCAGCACCGGGAGCCTGCGCTTGTGCGTTTGTGTTAGGGGCAGGGTTGGGCACAGTTGGGGTTTGCGGTGCCTTGGGCGCTTCAGCACCGGGAGCCTGCGGTTGTGCGTTCGTAGCAGGTGCAGGGGTGGGAGGCGTTAAGGTTTGCGGTGCCTTGGGGGCGTCAGAGGGATGTCTGTCGGGCTGTTTCCTGCGCATGATTCCGCTGGGGCCGGCCCTCAATAAATCGTTCAATGCCTGTCGATCAATGGCCAATGGTTGTTGTATGCCGGAAATATTCGAGGTTTGGGGCAGCATTGAGATGGTCATGGAAATTACTCGCTTCAGGGACTGGATAATGTGCGGCCAGCAGGGCGGGTCAGCTCGCGTGAGCTGAATCTATCTTGACCATCGAGCGGGCGATCTCGGCGCTGTCTGTGAAGTGGGTGGGAAATATCGACGGTGCTTGCCCGCGATGATGTTGATCGCGGGCAAGCGTACGCGGGTGGCGGAGTCAGACGATAACGGGTGGCATCGTCGTAGGTGGCTCCTGCACGGGTGGCGGCTCGCTGTCAGGCGGCTCCTGCTCGGGAATGGGTTCCGGTTCGGTGGGTGGCAGTGCCGGGTCGTCGATATTCGGATCTTCGGGTTCAGGTGGTATCGGGATATTCATCGGTGTGGCCTCCTTTGTGCTTGGCTCTATCGGTGGACCCTTGCCTGGGGGAATTGATTCCCCGCCCAGTGGCGGCATATCCACCTGAACTTTTGAACGGCACCCAGGCTCGGACCTTATACGGCCCTGCTCAGGGAGAGCCTCGCCGTCTTTGAATTCGGATCAAGCCAAGAGCGTCCACAGGGCGTAAGGGGAAGATGCTCGATGACTGCTGAAACACTGGTTCCAGAAGACTCCACATTGCCGCTGTCCCAAGCATTGTTGTTACCCAGGATCGCTATCGAAAGCACCATGCCGGTGATCGACAACGGCGAGTTCGCCGTCAAGGCCGTGGTTGGCCAGCGGGTTAATGTCACCAGCAAGGTGTTCGCAGACGGCCACGACAAACTGGCAGTACTGATCCGCTGGCGCGCCCGGGAGGATGAAAGCTGGCACAGCGTGGTCATGACCGATGTCGGCAACAATGGCTGGGAGGGTGCGTTCACTGTCGCTCAGCAGGGCCCGCATGAATACTGCATCGAAGCCTGGATCGATACGTTCGCCAGCTTCTGCTACGAGCTGCGCAAGAAACATGAGGCCGGTGTGCCGGTCAGCCTTGAGCTGCAGGAAGGCCGCAGCCTGGTATTGCAGGCCGCCGAACGCAGCGACAACGAGCTGCGCGACCGCTTGATGCTGTTGCACCACGAGCTCTCGGGCCTGCTGGAAACCGAGCAGGTGGCGTTGTTCCTGCACGAAGACAGTGCACACCTGATGACCCAGGCCGATCACCGCGCCTACCTGAGTGTCAGCCCGGTGTACCCGGTTGATGTGGAGCGTGAAGCGGCGCAGTTTGCCAGTTGGTATGAGCTGTTTCCCCGCTCGATTACCGATGATCCAGCGCGCCACGGAACCTTCAACGATGTGCACTCGCGTTTGTCGATGATCCATGACATGGGCTTTGACGTGCTGTACTTCCCGCCGATCCATCCCATCGGCCGCAGCCATCGCAAGGGCAAGAACAACTCACTGACTGCCGGCCCCGATGATCCGGGCAGCCCCTATGCCATCGGCAGCGAGGAGGGCGGTCACGAGGCAATCCACCCGCAGTTGGGCAGCCGTGATGATTTCCGCCGCCTGGTACAGGCCGCCGCCGACCATGGCCTGGAAATCGCCCTGGACTTCGCCATCCAGTGTTCCCAGGACCATCCATGGCTCAAGCAACACCCGGGCTGGTTCAACTGGCGCCCGGACGGCACGATCAAATACGCGGAAAACCCGCCGAAAAAGTATCAGGACATCGTCAACGTCGATTTCTACGCGGCGGATGCGATTCCAAGCCTTTGGACCGAGCTGCGCGACATTGTGGTGGGCTGGGTGGAAGAGGGCGTGAAGACCTTTCGCGTCGACAACCCCCACACCAAGCCGCTGCCGTTCTGGCAATGGCTGATCAGCGATGTCAGGGCCAGATATCCTGAGGTGATCTTCCTCGCGGAAGCCTTCACCACCCCGGCCATGATGGCGCGCCTGGGCAAGGTCGGGTATTCCCAGAGTTATACCTACTTTACCTGGCGCAACACCAAGGCTGAGTTGAGCGAATACCTGACGCAGTTGAACCAGTCGCCGTGGCGCGAATGCTACCGACCGAACTTCTTCGTCAATACACCGGACATCAACCCTGGCTTCCTGCACCAGTCCGGGCGCCCCGGCTTCCTGATTCGCGCGGCGCTGGCGACCATGGGCTCGGGCCTGTGGGGCATGTATTCGGGCTTTGAAGTGTGCGAAGCGGCGCCGGTACCGGGCAAAGAGGAATACCTGGATTCGGAGAAGTATGAGATCCGTCCACGCGACTTCACTGCGCCCGGCAACATCATTGCCGAGATAGCCCAGCTCAACCGCATCCGGCGGCAGAACCCGGCGCTGCACACGCACCTGGGGCTGAAGCTCTACAACGCCTGGAACGACAACATCCTGTATTTCGGCAAGCGCAGTGAAGATGGCAGCAACTTCATCCTGGTGGCGGTCAACCTCGACCCCTTCAATGCCCAGGAAGCCCATTTCGAGTTGCCATTGTGGGAGATGGGCCTGCCGGACGATGCCCAGACCCAGGGCGAAGACTTGATGAACGGCCACCGCTGGACCTGGCATGGCAAAAACCAGTGGACGCGGCTGGAGCCGCAGATGCCGTTCGGGATCTGGCGCATTACCGTTTCCTAGACAAGTGGAGATCAAAATGTGGGACCGTCCACCGTGCGAATTTTAGTGTTTTCAGGAGTTTCCAATGGCGAAGAAACCCAAGACAGCCACCTTTATCAAAGACCCGCTCTGGTACAAGGACGCGGTGATCTACCAGGTTCACGTCAAATCCTATTTCGATTCCAATAACGATGGGATCGGTGACTTTCCCGGGCTGATCGCCAAGCTCGACTACATTGCCGACCTCGGCGTGAATACTATCTGGCTGCTGCCGTTCTACCCCTCGCCGCGCCGCGATGACGGCTACGATATTGCCGAATACCGTGGCGTACACAGCGACTACGGGACCATGGCCGACGCCAAGCGCTTTATTGCCGAGGCCCACAAACGCGGGCTGCGGGTGATCACCGAGTTGGTGATCAACCACACCTCCGACCAGCACCCCTGGTTCCAGCGTGCACGCAAGGCCAAGCCGGGCTCGGCGGCGCGGGACTTCTACGTGTGGTCGGACGATGACCAGAAGTACGACGGCACGCGTATCATTTTCCTTGATACCGAGAAGTCCAACTGGACCTGGGACCCGGTGGCCGGCCAGTACTTCTGGCACCGCTTCTATTCGCACCAGCCCGACCTCAACTTTGATAACCCGCAAGTCATGAAGGCGGTGTTGTCGGTGATGCGCTATTGGCTCGACCTCGGGATCGACGGGCTGCGCCTGGACGCCATCCCGTACCTGATCGAGCGTGACGGTACCAACAACGAAAACCTCGCGGAAACTCACGACGTCCTCAAGCAGATCCGCGCCGAGATCGACGCCCATTACCCCGACCGGATGCTGCTCGCCGAAGCCAACCAGTGGCCGGAAGACACCCAACTGTACTTTGGCGACAAGAAGGGCGATGACGGCGATGAATGCCATATGGCCTTTCACTTCCCGCTGATGCCACGCATGTACATGGCGTTGGCCCAGGAAGATCGCTTCCCCATCACCGATATTTTGCGCCAGACCCCGGAAATCCCCGCCAACTGCCAGTGGGCGATCTTCCTGCGCAACCACGATGAGCTGACCCTGGAAATGGTCACCGACAAGGAACGCGACTACCTGTGGAACTACTACGCCGCCGACCGCCGCGCCCGTATCAACCTCGGCATCCGTCGACGCCTGGCGCCGTTGATGGAGCGCGATCGCCGCCGCGTGGAGTTGCTCAACAGCCTGCTGCTGTCGATGCCCGGCACGCCGACCCTGTATTACGGCGATGAAATCGGCATGGGTGACAACATCTACCTGGGCGACCGTGACGGCGTGCGTACGCCGATGCAATGGTCCATCGATCGCAATGGCGGCTTCTCCCGCGCCAACCCAGCCAGCCTGGTGCTGCCGCCGATCATGGACCCGCAATACGGCTATCAGTCGGTCAACGTCGAAACCCAGGCCCAGGACCCGCATTCGCTGCTCAACTGGACCCGGCGCATGCTTGCGGTGCGCAAGCAATCCAAGGCGTTTGGCCGTGGCAGCCTGAAAATGCTCTCGCCAAGCAATCGTCGGATCCTCGCGTATACCCGTGAGTACACCGGCGAAGACGGCCGCAGCGAGATCATCCTGTGCGTGGCCAACGTTTCACGCAGCGCCCAGGCCGCAGAGCTGGACCTGTCGGCCTTTGCCGGCATGGTGCCGGTTGAGATGCTCGGCGGGAATGCCTTCCCGCCCATCGGCCAGCTGAATTTCCTGCTGACCCTGGCACCTTATGGTTTCTATTGGTTTGTGCTGGCGGCGGAAAATCAGATGCCCAGTTGGCATGTGGAACCGGCGCAAAGCATGCCGGACTTCACCACACTGGTATTGAAAAAACGCATGGAAGAGTTGCTCGAAGAACCTTGCCGCACCAGCCTGGAGCAGACTTCACTGCCGGCCTGGCTACCCAAGCGTCGCTGGTTTGCCGGCAAAGATACGGCCATCGACAGTGTGCATATCGCATACGGCGTACGCTTTGGCGACCCGCAGCATCCGGTGCTGCTCAGTGAAATCGAGGTCACCAGTGGCGGCCAGGTCAGCCGTTATCAATTGCCCTTGGGCTTTCTTGGCGAAGACCAGTTCACCAGCGCCTTGCCCCAGCAGTTGGCCCTGGCCAGGGTGCGGCGCACCCGACAGGTGGGGTTGGTGACCGATGCCTTCAGCCTTGAGCATTTTATACGCGAGGTGATCCAGGCCATGCAGGTGGGTACCGTGCTCAACTGCAGTGAGGGCGATCTGCGTTTTGAGGCGACTGCGCACTTGGCCGGGCTGCAACTGAGCGACGAATCCGCGGTGCGTTACCTGTCCGCCGAGCAGTCCAACAGTTCGGTGGTGGTGGGCGAGAGCCTGGTGCTCAAGCTGATTCGCAAAGTCAGCGCCGGGGTGCACCCGGAGCTGGAAATGAGCGCTTACCTGACCGCCGCCGGCTACCCGAATATCTCGCCATTGCTGGGCTCCATGAGCCGTCGCGACGGGCAAGGGCAGGACAACCTGTTGATGATTGCCCAGGGTTACCTGAGCAACCAGGGCGACGCCTGGAGCTGGACCCAGAATAATCTGGAGCGGGCGATCCGCGACGAACTGGCCGAAGCCATCTCGGAACAGGAGCAGCACTACAACGCCCTGGGTGAACTGGCAGATTTCGCCGGGTTGCTCGGCCAGCGCCTGGGAGAAATGCATGGAGTCCTGGGCGCGCCGACGGCCGACAAGGACTTCAAGCCCGAGATCACCACGGCCAAGGACACCCAGGCCTGGGCCAAGGATGTCGGCGCCCAGATCGACCGTGCGCTGCAACTGCTCAAACTTCATCAAAGCCAGTTGAACCCCGCTGATCAGGCACTGGTCAGTGAGTTACTGGCGCAGAAAAAAGCCATCGCCGGGCATGTCCAGGCGTTGGCGAAGGCCACGGCAGGTGGGTTGCGTATCCGCGTGCATGGGGACTTGCACCTGGGCCAGGTGCTGGTGGTCAAGGGCGATGCCTACCTGATCGACTTTGAAGGCGAACCGGCGCGGCCGTTGCGTGAACGACGCGGCAAGCACAGTCCGTATAAAGATGTGAGCGGCGTGTTGCGCTCCTTCGATTACGCGGCGGCCATGGCCCTGAATGTGCAAGGGGTGGATCACTCGCCAGCTGCGGACATTGCGCGTAAACGCGTGACCGATCGCTACCTGAATGAAGCCCGCCAGGCATTTACCCAGGCTTATCAGGCCGCTACGTCTACACTGGCGCATGACTGGCAGGACGCCAACGGCCAGGGCGCGGCGCTGACCTTGTTCAGCCTGGAGAAGGCTGCGTACGAAGTGGCCTACGAAGCGGAAAATCGCCCGACCTGGTTACCGGTGCCCCTGCAGGGGTTGCACGGTTTGCTCAGCGGGCTAACACCTAAATCGAAACCTGTACGCGGTGGGGAGACGTCATGAGTTTTACACATAAAGAACCGCTGCAGCCCAAGTTGACTGCATTGCCGGCGTCCAAGGACGTCGAAGCGTTGGTGCGCGCCGAGCACCCTGATCCATTCTCGATCCTGGGCCCGCATGACGACGA
Source organism: Pseudomonas sp. MF6755 (assembly GCF_016405635.1). Lineage (NCBI taxonomy): Bacteria > Pseudomonadati > Pseudomonadota > Gammaproteobacteria > Pseudomonadales > Pseudomonadaceae > Pseudomonas > Pseudomonas sp. MF6755. Next base: position 308,456 of record NZ_JAEKDA010000003.1, on the reverse strand, counting down.
ACAGGGCGGCCAGTTTATCCGCGCCTTTGTGCCGGAGGCGCTGAGCGTCCAAGTGCTGAGCCGCGATGGCAATGAGACCCTTGGCAGCCTGGAAGCGACTCAAGTACCAGGGTTGTTTGTCGGGCAGTTCAGCACGCGCCAGCCGTACCTGTTGAAAATCCAATGGGCCGGCGGCGAGCAGATTACCGAAGATCCCTACAGCTTCAGCCAATTGCTGCTCGGGGAAATGGACCTGTACCTGTTTGCCGAGGGCAATCACCGTGACCTGGGCAGTTGCCTCGGCGCCCAGGTGAGCAGCATCGACGGTGTAGAAGGGGTGCGCTTTGCTGTATGGGCGCCGAATGCGCGGCGGGTCTCGGTGGTGGGTGACTTCAATATCTGGGACGGCCGCCGCCATCCGATGCGCCTGCGTCATCCGTCCGGCGTGTGGGAGATCTTTATTCCACGCCTGCAGCCCGGTGCTGCCTACAAATACGAAATTCTCGGCGCCCACGGGATCCTGCCGCTCAAGGCCGACCCCATGGCCCTGGCTACCCAATTGCCGCCCGACACCGCTTCGAAAGTCGCCGCGCCGCTGCAGGTGGACTGGCAAGACCACGAATGGATGCAGGCTCGTGGTGACAAACAGAAATCCACGGCGCCGCTGTCGATCTATGAGCTGCATGTGGGCTCCTGGCAGTGCGAACTGGATGAGGCCGGCGAAGTCGCCCGCCAGTACGGCTGGCGTGAACTGGCCGAGCGTTTGATTCCCTACGTACAGGAACTGGGCTTCACCCATATCGAATTGATGCCGATCATGGAGCACCCTTTTGGCGGCTCCTGGGGCTATCAAGCCTTGTCACAGTTCGCCCCGAGTGCGCGCTTTGGTTCGCCGGAAGATTTCGCCTGGTTCGTCAATGCCTGCCATCAGGCCGATATCGGCGTGATCCTCGACTGGGTGCCGGCGCATTTCCCCACTGATACTCACGGCCTGGCGCAATTCGACGGCACGGCGCTGTATGAATACGCCAACCCGCTGGAAGGCTTCCACCAGGATTGGGACACGCTGATCTACAACCTGGGCCGCACCGAAGTCCACGGCTTCATGCTGGCGTCGGCCTTGCACTGGCTCAAGCATTTCCATATCGATGGCCTGCGCGTGGATGCGGTGGCGTCGATGCTGTACCGCGATTACTCGCGCAAGGCCGGAGAGTGGGTGCCCAACCGCCATGGCGGCCGAGAGAACCTGGAGGCCATCGACTTCCTGCGGCACTTGAACGACGTGGTCGCTCTGGAAGCGCCGGGGGCCTTGGTAATTGCCGAGGAATCCACGGCCTGGCCCGGGGTCAGCCAGCCGACGCAACAGGGGGGGCTGGGCTTCAACTACAAGTGGAACATGGGCTGGATGCACGATTCCCTGCATTACATCCAGCAAGATCCGGTGTACCGCGCCCATCATCACAACGAGCTGAGTTTTGGCCTGGTATACGCCTGGTCCGAGCGCTTTATCCTGCCGATCTCCCATGACGAAGTGGTGCACGGCAAGCATTCGTTGATCGACAAGATGCCTGGCGACCGCTGGCAGAAGTTCGCCAACCTGCGCGCCTACCTGAGCTTCATGTGGATGCACCCGGGCAAGAAGCTGCTGTTCATGGGGTGCGAGTTTGGGCAATGGCGCGAGTGGAACCACGACCAGCAACTGGATTGGTACTTGCTGCAATACCCCGAGCACCGTGGCGTGCAGAAACTGGTGGGCGATTTGAACCGCCTGTACCGCGAGGAGACGGCGCTGCATGAACAGGATGATGCGCCTCAGGGCTTCCAATGGCTGATTGGCGACGACGCGATCAACAGTGTCTACGCCTGGCTACGTTGGAGCAAAGACGGCCAGCCGGTGCTGGTGGTCGCGAACTTCACTCCGGTACCGCGTGAAGGTTATGCGGTGGGTGTGCCGTTCGGCGGGCGTTGGAGCGAGGTCATCAACAGTGATGCGGATACCTACGCCGGCTCCAATTACGGCAATGGGGGAGAGGTGTTTGCCCAGGACGAGCCGCGGCATGGGCAACCGGCATCACTGTCGTTGAACCTGCCGCCGTTGGGGGTGTTGATTCTGCGCCCGCAAGTGCTTTAAGGGCTCTACCTTGCTGGATGCAGTTGTCCGGGCTACTGGCAGGGTGCCACAATGGCGCCTATGTCATAGCAGTCGAAACAGGCGGATTGCATGAACAGCTTCAGTCGTGTGCAGGATCAGGATGGCGTTATAGAGGAGCAAGTGCGAACGGACCGTTTGCACCAGCTGTTCCGTCAATCCTTCTCTGCGGTGTTCGGCAGTTACCTGGGCGCCGCCATGCTCTGCTGGCTGTGTTGGAACCGCTTCGACCACAGGGTCATGCTGGTATGGCTGGTACTGCTGGCGGGCACGTCGCTGTTACGACTGAAGATGTTCGCGGACTGGTTTCGTTGTCCTGATAGTGAACGCACGCCCGCTCGCTGGGAGCGGCGTTATTGGGTCACGTTGATGTTATCGGCTGGCGTCTGGGGCGCGGGTGCGTTGGCGGTCATGCCCACCGACGACCGCGTGTCCCAGGTGCTGGTCATGCTGTTTACCGTGGGTATGTCGGTCAGCGCGGTGTCCTGTTACTCGGCGTACCGCTACATGACGCTTAGCTCCATGGCTATGGTGCTGCTGCCGTGTACGCTGTGGTTGCTGTTCCAACCGTCATCGATGCAAGTGGGCGTGGCAATCGCGGTGCTGGTGTTCTCCACGTTTGTAGTGAGTGCCACGCGCAAACTCTCCGATGCCCTGGAAAAAGCCTTCCGCCTGACTCGGCAAATGGAACGTGCCAACACGATTTCCACCCATGCCGCCCAGACCGACGAACTCACAGGTCTGATGAACCGTCGTGCCTTCTTCGAACATGCCCAGTTACTGTACGCACAGTGCCGGCAGAACCAGCAGCCGCTGTGTGCGCTGATGCTGGACATGGACCATTTCAAACGCATCAACGACACCTACGGCCACCAGGCCGGCGACCAGGTGTTGCGCCAGATCGGCGGGGTGATCAGCGCTTCGTTTCGCCAAGCCGATGTATCCGGGCGCCTGGGCGGCGAAGAGTTTGCCGTGCTGCTGCCCAATACGTCCCTGGAAACTGCTCGGGATATCGCTCAGCAACTGATCGAGGCGATTGCCGGTCTCAGCGCTGAGCCGGTGCAGGGTTTGACCGCGAGCCTCGGGGTGGCCTCGACCCAGGGCCACGAGCACGACCTGCACGGCTTGATGAACAATGCCGATAAAGCGCTGTACCGCGCCAAGTTCCTGGGCCGCAATCAAGTCGTTGTGGCGCAGTAGCGTCAGTCTTTGAACATGGCCTTGGCCAAGGCACGGGCGACTTGGTCGGCAGAGTAGGGCTTGGCAAGGAATTCGAAACCTTCATAGCCACTGTCCGCCAGTTCTTCGCTGTAGCCCGAAGTGAGCACCACCGGCAGGTCCATGCGGCGTTCGCGCAGGAGCTTGGCCATCGCGACACCGGTCATCCCTGGCATCACTACATCCGAGAAAACCGCATCGAACGCTGTGGCGTCCGGGCCTGCGAGGGTCAGTGCCTGGCGGGCGTCGGTCGCCCAGGTGGTCTGATAGCCCAGGTCCTGGAGGATCTGGCTGGCGAAACGCCCCACTTCCAGGTTGTCCTCCACAATCAGCACATGGCGCTGGACATTGTCCGGCAGCGTCACGAGTGGGTCGCGAGTGGGCGGTGGTGGCTCGGCCTGGCTGTCCACTTGCGGCAGGTACAGGGTAAACACGGTGCCTTGGCCGAGCGTACTGCACACATCGATATTGCCGCCCGATTGCTTGGCAAAGCCAAACACTTGGGACAAGCCCAGGCCAGTGCCTTTGCCCACAGGCTTGGTGGTAAAGAACGGTTCGAAAATGCGCTCGAAGGTGTCACTGGCAATACCCGTGCCGGTGTCTGCCAGGGAAATCGTGACGTAGGGCAGGCGCGACGCGGCATCCCCACGGATACGCGGCAGAGCCTGGTACCCGGCGACCTTCAGGGTCAACGTGCCTTGCCCGTCCATGGCATCGCGGGCGTTGAGGGCGATGTTGATCAGTGCGGTTTCAAATTGGCTGGGGTCGATACGAGCGTGGCAAGGCAGTTCGGGCAATTGCACCTGCACATGAATGCGCGCCCCGGTAACGCTCTCAAGCATCTCGCCGATGTTCTGCACCCGTTGGCCGACATCGAACACCTGCGGGTTCAACGGCTGGCGGCGGGCGAAGGCGAGCAACTGGCTGGTCAGCTTGCTGGGCCGCTCGACGGTGTCGGAGACGGCGCTCATGTAGCGTTGGCGGCGTTCTTCCGACAAGCCGGGCTGGCGCAGGAAGTCTACAGAGGAGCGAATGATGGTCAGCAGGTTGTTGAAGTCGTGGGCGACACCGCCGGTCAGCTGGCCGATGGCTTCGAGCTTTTGCGACTGGCGCAGCGCGGCTTCGGCCTTGGCCAGTGCCAGGGTACGTTCTTCTACCCGCTGTTCCAGGGTGGCGTTGAGTTCGGTATATGCCGCCAGGCCTTCGCGTACGGCGGCGTCGGCGCGCACGCGTTCGATGTGTGCCCAGGAGCGTTCGGTGACTTCTCCCAATAACGCAAGGTCGTAGGACGACCAGTGGCGGGGCAATTTGTCATGCACGGCCATCAACGCAGTGAGCCGCCCATCCTTGATCAGCGGCACGCAGATGGTGGCTGTTACACCCAGGGCCTGGAAGGTTGCCGATTCATCGGCCGGTAGTTCGGTCAGGTTGTTGCGGATCACCAGAGGCTGGCCTGCGCGCAGGCAGGTCACGGCGCGCGCTCCGAACGCCGCCAGGCTGTAATGACCAATGATGCTCGACGAACCCTGCGCCGCCCAGTTGCCGCGGATGGTGAAGCCGTCTTCATCGGCATCCATGTCGGCATAGGCACAAATGGAAACCTGCAGGTGCTGCGCCAGCAGTTGGGTGGTGGCGGTCAGGATTGCTTCGGCGTCCGTGGCGTTGGCCACGGTGCTGCCAATGGCATCGAGCACCGCCAGGCGCCGGGCGAGGAATACGGTGGAGGTGGTCTCGGTCACCGTATCGAGCATGCCGACCACCTTGCCTCGGGAATCCCGGATGGGGCTGTAGCAGAAGGTGAAGTACGCTTGTTCCGGTGCACCATCGCGTTCGATCAGCAGCGGGAAGTTTTCGATGTAGGTGGCATGCCCCTCGAACGCAGCGCTGGCGATAGGGCTGATGTCGCTCCACACCTCATGCCACACCTCGTTGAACGGGCGGCCCAGCGCTTCGGGCTTGTTACCCAGTATCGGCGTGAACGCATCGTTATAGAGCGTAATCAACTCAGGTCCCCAAACGATGGCTTGGGGAAATCGAGAAGCGAAACACAGCGCGACGGTGGTTTTCAACACATCGGGCCACTGCTCTAGCGGCCCCAGGGGCGTACTGGCCCAATCATGTTGGCGCACCCGCTCGGCCATGTCGCTGCTGCCTTGCAGCCAATTCATCATTGGGTCAACACCTTAATTTACAACGGTTTGACTGTTGCCTGAAACGTCAGGTTGCCAGGCTACAGACCTGTACGATCGCCGCCAGTTCAGCGCGCGATTATCCAGGCGATGTCATTTTGATGCTACCTCCGTTGAAATAGATGAATACATTGATTTTTTGGGGGCCGCTGCCCAGGGTTTATTGGGCAGCGAATACCCCTGTCCAGTAAATGCCCGCATCACTTTTCGGGTCCATCGCGTAGGCGGCACCCAATTCACGAAATTGCGGGTTCATCAGGTTGGCGCAATGGCCGGGGCTGGCGAGCCAGCCGTCGACGACCTTGCGCGGGGTATCAAGGCCAGCAGCGATGTTCTCGCCGATGTTCTTCGCGATATACCCGGCCAGCTCGGCGCGGTCGCCAGGTGTACGGCCGTCGTGGTCGAGGTGGTCGAAGAAGTTGCCGTTGGCCATATTGCGTGTGTGACTATTGGCCGCGCTGGCCAGGGTGTCGTTCCACGATAGCGGGGTGGTCGCGGTGAATGCCTGGGTGCCGCAGGTGCGCGGTTCTGCGCGCGCGGCATTGACCAGGTTGAGCAATTGCTTGCCTTCGGTCTGCCAGTCGCCCAGGCCACTGGTCAGCAGCGGCCGCGCCAGCACGATGCGCCAGTCCTGGCCGCTGTTGCTGACGCCGATGTCGACAAATTGCGGGTCCAGCACTACGCGGCAAAAGCTTTCGCGCACCGCTTTCATGGCGGCGTCGGCATCCTTGGGCCCGGACAGGCTGATCGCCTGCACGTTAACCATGGGGTAGGCGGCCCGCGCCAGGGACTGCTGCAAATCGCCGACATTGGAGGCCGGCAGCACCAGGCGTGTGTCGCTGGTCAGCGGCGGCAGCTCCTGGGAGCCCTGGTCACCGCAGCGTTGTAGCTGGCTGCGGTACTGGTTGATCTGTTGTATCAACTGACTTTCTTCATTCGCCATCGCGCTGGCGCAGAACACCGTACTGGCGGCCAGCGTCGTAAGACCTATCATCAATGACAGAACGCGCATGGACGTTACCCTTGAGCTTGAAAGTGCCCATGATGCGCGATCCAGGTGCATCCATGCACCCGTTGATCCGAACTTTTTTCCTCAGTTCTTGAATGTCGAGTGTTTAGCGCCCTGATCACACAGGGCAAATACCACCACCAACAATGCAGAAACCGCGAGGATGATCACCACGCCATCGGTGGAGTGAGTGGCCGAGGCCGCCACCATCGACAGCGCGCCCAACGGTGCCAGGCCACCGGCAATGGCGGTACCGATTTCACGCCCGGTGCCGAAGCCCGAAGAGCGTGTCTGGGTCGGAAACTGTCGGCTCAGGAACGAGCCCTGTGGCGCAAACATCATCGGTGCAAGGATGCCGGTACCCACGCCGATGGCGAGGTAGATCATCAGGCTTTCACCACTGTTGAGCAGGGCCAGGAACGGATAGGCGAACAGCAATGAGCACAGCCCGCCGAGCATCAGCACGGCCTTGCTGCTCCACTTGTCGCACAGCCAGCCGAAGCAGGGCACGGCGACGATGGCGACCAGGCTGGCGATGGTCACCGACAGGGAGGTGACGTGCACATCCACGCCTTTGAACTGGGTCAGGTACGCCAGGGAGAAGGTCTTGAAGATGTAGCTCAAAGCGTTGTAGCCAATGGCGACGAAGAACACCACCGCCAGGCCCTTGAGGTCGTTTTTGAATAGCGCTTTGAGCGGTGATGGCTTGGCCTTGGCGGCTTCCTTGCTCAGCTCCTGGAACTGCGGGGTTTCCGGAATGCTGTTACGCACCCACAGGCCCACACCCACGAGCACGATGCTGCAGATAAACGGGATGCGCCAGCCGCCGGCCAGCAGGAACTCGTTGCCGTTGATGGTCAGCAGGTAAATGGTCAGCGACGACAACAGCAGGCCCAGGTTGAGGCCCAACGCCGGCCAGGCGCCCTGGCTGCCGCGCTTGCCCTGGGCGGCGTGTTCGTAGGAAGTCACCGCGGCGCCTGACAACTCGGCCCCGGCGCCCAGGCCCTGGATGATGCGGATGAACACCAGCAGGATCGGCGCCCAGATGCCGATGGAGGCGTAGCTGGGGATCAGGCCGATCAGCGTGGTGCACACGCCCATCAGGCAGAAAGTCAGCACCAGCACCTGCTTGCGCCCGAACTTGTCGCCCAGGTAGCCAAACAGGATGCCGCCGAACGGGCGGGCGATAAAGCCAATGGCAAAGGTGGAAAAAGCCATCAGCGTGGCCGTTTTCGGGTCGCTGTTATCGAAGAAGATCTTCGAGAACACAATAGCTGCCATGGTCGCGTACAAGTAAAAGTCGTACCACTCCAGCATTGAGCCAAAGATGGTGGCGGCGGCGACTTTGCGCAGGCGCTTGCGGGCTTGCTCGGGCGTTTCGGTACCGGGGATGGAGGCGGATGCCGTCATGCTGGACTTCCTTCTGGGTCTTTGTAGTTATTGTTGGGTGAACGGGCAGTGCGGGTATTACTGGGTGGTGTTACTGGGGCTGAAACAGGCGGTCGGCGATCATCGCGCCAATGGGCATGGCCGACGTGGCTGCCGGTGAGGGCGCGTTGCACACGTGGAGCATTCGCGAGGTCTGGGCGAACAGGAAATCGTGCACCAGGCTGCCGTCGCGCATGACCGCTTGGGCGCGGATCCCTGCCTCGTAGGGCAGCAGGTCGTCTAGGGTCAGGGACGGGCAATACTTGCGGCACTGCTCCAGGTAGCCGGACTTGAACAACGAATTCTTCATCTCGGTGGTGCCGGAGCCGAGGTTCTGCCAAATGGTTTTCCAGAAGCCCGGAAAGCTGGCGTACTGCGCCACGTCGCGCCAGTTCACCGAGAACTTGCGGTAGTTCTCGCGGCCCAGGCCGAGCACGGCATTCGGGCCGACGGTGACGCTGCCGTCGATCATGCGTGTCAGGTGCACGCCAAGGAACGGCAGCTCCGGGTCGGGAATCGGGTAGATCAGGTGATTGACGATGTTGTTCTTCGCCGCCGGCAGGCGAAAGTACTCGCCACGAAACGGGATGATCTGATGGTCGATGCTGATCCCGGCCAGGCGTGCCAGCCGGTCCGACTGCAAGCCAGCGCAGACCACAAGGTGGCGCGCCTGCCAGGTTTCGCCATGGGTATTGACGGTGACTTTATCGGTGTCTTCGTGGATGGCGGTCACCGTGCGCTCCAGGCAGATCTGCCCACCGTTGCGACGGATCACCTGGGCCATGGTCTCGCACACCTGGCGGTAGTCGACGATCCCGGTGGCGTCGAGAAACAACCCGCCCAGGCCGACGATGTTCGGTTCACGCTGGCGCAACTGTTTGGCATCCAGGCGCTCGACCTGCATGCCGTTGATCTGGGCGCGGGCGTGCAGGGCTTCCATCCGTTGCATTTCCAGGGGATTGGAGGCCACCAGCAGCTTGCCGCACACCTCGAATTTGATCCCGTGTTCGCGGCAGAACTGCTTGGTGGCTTCGGCGCCGCGCTTGCAAAGGTCGGCCTTGAGGCTGCCAGGGGCGTAGTAGATGCCCGCATGGATCACACCGCTGTTATGGCCGGTCTGGTGCTTGGCCAGTACCGACTCTTTTTCCAGGATCACCAGCGAAGCGCCGGGCTGGCGCTTGAGCAATTCCATGGCGGTAGCGAGGCCGACAATGCCGCCGCCGATGATGCAAAAGTCGTGAATCATTGCTGGAGTCCCTAAGGTTCTACATTTCAGTCTGCTTATCAGGTTGTCAGACTAATGTTTTTGTTAAAAAAATGGCGTGTCCAGGGACACGCAATAAAAACGGATCAGTGGGTTGTCGGCAGTTCCAGTTGCAGACGTCGTGCCGCCGCACGCAAATGCGCCTCGGCACTGGCGGCGGCGCGCTGGGCATCACCGTCGGCGATAGCCTGGTAGAGCTGCTGGTGTTCCTGGGTGGCGTCAGCCGAACCGGTAGCGAAGCGCGTGGCCGAGTTCTCCCAAGCGGTTTTGCGCGCACTGGCCAACTGGCTTCTGAGGAAGTCATGGAAAGCCACGAAGTAGTCATTCTTGCTGGCGTCGGCAATGGCGCGGTGGAATTCCACATCGGCCAAGGCTGCGGCTTCAAAGTCGTTACGGTTGTCCTGCATGGCCTGCAATGCGCTTTTCATACGTTGCAAATCGGCGGCGTCACGGCGCTGGGCAGCAATCGAGGCCGCCTGTGTTTCGATCCACAGGCGCACTTCGAACATCTGCGCCAGGTCAGGCCGCCGTCCGTTCTGCTGCGGGAAACGGAATACCGTGCCGGCAGGGGTCTGCGAAATGAATGAGCCTAGGCCGCGGCGGGCGGTGAGGACACCGTCGGCCTTGAGCTGGGCAATGGCTTCACGCACCACGGAGCGGCTGACGTTGAGTTGTTCGGCCAGTTGCTGTTCGGTCGGCAGGCGCGACTCCGGGGCCAGTTGGCCGGATTCGATTTCTGCGCGAATGGCGTTGACAACCCGTACGACAAGCGAATCGGGGCGCTGAAGCTCAAGCATGGGAAAACCCTGGTGATCAGGTTGTCAGACAATAGTCGTTACGATTTTACCTTGTCAATATGTGTCTCATGCGCGCCGGTGGGCGAGGCGGGTGCCGAGGGCGGCCGTCAACGGGTACAATCGCCGCCGCCTTGACGCCCAGCCCCAGGAATTTGCATGTTCAGCCTTACCCGCTACACCACGCCGTGCCCTGAATCGGTCAACAGCCAGATCCTGCAGATGGTGGTGGACAACCTCACCGACATCAGCAGTGTGGCGCTGGCGCCGAGCAACTTGCTCTACAACATCTACCAGTACGCCATCGGGTTTGAGGTGCATCTCTACCTCGAAGCGCTCAATGGCGAAAAGGGCATTGCCGTCGAGTTGGTCGTGGCCATGCAAGAAGAACGGGTTGTCGGCTTTTGCCTGTACCTGCCGGTAAAGGACGACCTACAGGCCTGCGGCATTGCCTTCATGGCGGTGCAGGCCGGTTTTCGTCGCCAGGGTGTGGCGCGGGGCATGCTGGGCGAGGTGCTGGCGCGCTATCCCCATGCCGAACTGGCCTGCTCGGTGGAGAAGGTCTCGGTATTCGAGGCTTTGGGTTTTCAAGTGCGCGGTGCGCGTGGCACGCAAGTGTTGATGAACACCCGTGACTACGGCACTGATGGGCTGATGGGGGTGTTGGATGTGGCGGCGATCTATAGCTCGCTGGAAGTGCGCCAGATCCATACCTACCTGCTGCAAAAGCACGGCAAGCGCGCCATGGTCGACGCAGAGAAGCAGCGTGACCGGCATCTGGATCAGTTGACGCGCAAGGTTCAGCTGTTCGTCCAGGGCCGTTTTCCTACTGCCTGACGCGATTGACCATTCCCAGTATGGTCGCCAGCAATTCCTGTTGGGCCTCTTCGCGGCTGATCTCGCCATTGGCCGCCGCATGGGACAGCGCTTCCGCCGCGCCAAGCATTGCCCGCAGGCCCGCCTGGGAAATGCTGCCACCGCAGGCGAATGGTGATAGCGCATCGCGGCACTTCTCGAGGAAGATCGCCTCATATTCACGCTTGATCGACTCCAGTTCAGGTGAGCCGCTCAGCGCCGCAATCACCCCCGGGATTTCCCGACCTTGCAATAACACGCAGTCGACATAAGACGAGGCGATCACCCAGGCCCGGTCCTCCAGCGTCGCGTTGCTGGTTTTGATTGCATCGGCAAACCCCTGGTCCTGGCGCTCGTCGAAATCGGCATACAGCGCGGCCAGCAACCCGGCGCGCGTGGTGAAGTGATCGTAAACCACCGGTTTGGTGACACCTGCCAGCTCCGCCAGACGGCCCAGGGTCAGGGCGTCGGTGCCTTCTGCTCGGACCAATTGCCAGGCCACATCAAGTAACTGACGCAGGCGACCTTCACGGGATAAACGGCGACGTGGGGCAGGGAATTCAGTGCTTGACATGCTTATATACCAAAAGTAACTTAATCGACGTAACTTACTAAAAGTAGATTAAGCCTAAAGGGAGTCAAAGTCATGCACGCATTGATCGTTGTTGCCCATCACGACCCGCAATCCCTCACCCATAGCGTGGCCCTTGAGGTCGGCGCCGGTTTGGCCGCCACCGGCCACACCTTCGAATTCGCCGACCTCGCCGCCGAAGGGTTCGACCCACGCTACACCGCCGCGGACCACCTGGTGCACCGTACTCGCGCAATGCCTCCGACTGACGTGCTGGCTGAACAGGCACGTCTTGAGCGCGCCGACGCCCTGGTCCTGGCGTTCCCGATTTACTGGTGGTCGATGCCGGCCTTGCTCAAGGGCTGGGTCGACCGGGTGTTCGTCAACGGCTGGGCGATCGACTATGGCCCCGAGACGCCCGTGGTGAAAAAATTGCAGCATTTACAGGTGCACCTGCTGGCCCTCGGTGGGGCGGATGAAAGCGCGTTTGATCGACACGGTTATGCCAAGGCCATGAACACCCAGATCGACTACGGCATCTTTGATTACTGCGGAGCGCCAGTGCTGACGTCCGAGCTGCTGTTGGATTCGGAAAGCGGTGCTGCCCAAGCGCATTTGCACAGGGCCAGGGCCGTGGGACAGGGAATGTTTCGGCGTGAGCCGGTAGCGGGATGATTCAAACGTCGCGAAACAGGTCGTGGGCATCCAGCAAGCGGTAGGCAATCTCCGGCCTTTTCTCCAGGCCGCGGCGAATAGACGCCGGGATTGCTTGCCGGGTTTTGCGGCACATGCCCGGCAGCTCGTCGATAACGATCTGGATCCCGCGCATGCTCTTGACCTCGGTATGCCCCGGCGCAATATGCACGCGAATGCCCAGTTGCTCGTACATCCGCTGTTGCAGGTGCTCCAAGTCTTGCAGGCTCTTGAGATTTTCAAGACGCTCGAGCAGGATTTTCTCCTGCTGTCGCGTCAGTTGGAGGATGCGCAGGTCAGCGCCGGGAGCTTCCAGCAGTTGTTCACGTTCGCAGACACAGGCGCCGGGAGGGCAGGGTTGGCGAATAGTCATAAGCGCTCCCGGCGAGTCGCAAAGGGTCAGTAACTTAACTGAACCCCAAGGCTACCCAAGGCTTTCCAGTACTCGGGGTAAGTCTTTGCCACGCAGTCCGGGTCTTGAATGCGAATGCCCGAGACTTTCAGCCCGGCCAGGGCAAAGCACATGGCGATGCGGTGGTCGGCGTGGGTGTCGATCAGCGCCGTGCACGAGGTGCCGGCCAGGGCCGGGTCGCTCGCTACCAGTAAGTCATCGCCCTCGATGGTCGCCAGGCCCGGGCGGATCTCATTGAGGCCGTCGTGCAGCGCCTGCACGCGGTCACATTCCTTGACGCGCAGGTTCGCCAGTTCAGTGAAGCGCACCGGGGTGTTGTTGAACGCTGCGAGTACCGCCAGGGTCGGGATGGCGTCCTGCATTTGTGAGCCCACCACCGTGGCCTGCATGTGCGGGAACTGGGCGATCACCGCCTGGGCTTGGGCGTCCGGCTGGGTGAAGTCCTGTGCCGCGACACCGATGTCGATACGGCCACCGGTCAGCACTTCGGCGGCCCACAGGTAGGTGGCGGCGGAGGCGTCGGGTTCGATCAGGTAATCATGGGCGGTGTAGCCGGTCGGGGCCACGCGCCAGGTGGTGTCGTCCACAGCTTCAACCTGGGCGCCGAACGCACGCATGCAGTCCAGAGTCAGGTCCACGTAGCCACGGGCGCCGATGTCCTTGCCGGTCAGTGCCACTTCAATCGGTGCCTCGCCACAGGCCGCGAGCATCAGCAAGGCCGATACGTACTGGCTGGACAAGCCGCCATCGATTTCAAAGCGTTTGGCTTGTACCTTGCCCACGCCGTGCACGGTCACCGGTGGGCAACCGGTGGGGCTGTCGACTTTTATACCGTTCTGGCCGAGGGTGGCCAGTAGCGGGCCGATCGGGCGTTTTTGCATGTACTCGTCGCCGTCCAGTACCACGGTGCCTTGCACGGTGGCCACGGCCGCAGTGAGAAAGCGCATGGCGGTTCCAGCGTTGCCGAGGAACAGCGGCTGAGCCGGCAATTGCAGCGAACCCTGGCTGGTGACGACGAAGGTGGTGTCGTCCGGCTCATCGATGCTGACGCCCATCTGGCGCAGGGCGACCGACATGTGGCGGGTGTCATCGCTTTTCAGCGCGCCGCTCAAGCGGCTGGTGCCCTTGGCCAGGGCGGCCAGCAACAGGGCGCGGTTGGTAATGGATTTGGAGCCGGGGGGCGCGACCTTGCCGTTGAGGGGAAAGTTGGGCGGTGTAACGGTCACGGTTTTCTGCGAACTCAAGGTACAAGGCTCCTGGTCAAGGCAAGGTGGTGTGGAGTGGCCGACGTGCGGACCTGAATAATCAGGCAAACACGCCATGCTTGTCGAGTGAGCAGGTGATCTGCATGACTTTTGGGGTATTGCGCAGGACCTGTGGCGAGGGAACTTGTTCCCGTGGTGGCCTGACTGCCAGCGACTATCTAAATGATGCGATGCGATCAAAATGTGGGAACGCACCCAACCCTTGCGCCAGAAAAACAAGCTCCCCGGCTGGACAATAAACCCGCCTTAACGCTGGCTCAGCCAGTAATCATGTAACGCTCGCGCAGCCGGTTCGATTTCGCTGACCCGCTGTTGATGGGCGTTTACATCCAGGTCCGCCGGCAACTCGAAGTTGTCCTGCTCGGCGCACCAGGTGATTTTCTCCAGTTGCGCGGCTTGTTCGGCGGGCAACTCAGGCCAGTTGCCGATCGCCACACCCCGTACGTAACCAAAGCACCATTCCTCGGCAAGGGTCAGCGCCTGGCCCTGATGCTCGGTGTCATCGAAGCGAGCCTTGAACGTCCGGGAGTCGGTAGCCAACTGCGCAGCCAGGGTATTCATATGGCGCACGCACAGTTCGAGAAAGCCCTGTGCCTCGTCCATGCTGTCCCATTCCGGGTTCTGCCCACCCCAGATGGCCGGGAACCACTCAGCCACATCCACCTGGGCCGGGCTGGAGACCAGGGCGGTGAAGTAACCGTCGAGCTCTGCCATGTTCAGCACCGAATGGTCATCGCCGTACTTCAACAAGGTGGCATCAATGAATTCGAAATCGGCGGGGGCGAGGGGGTGGGCGTGCATGGGCATATCCTTTAAACGTCGAGCGCCGCGGGTGGGGCGGCTTAAAGCGCGAAGGATGGCGTGTGTGAGGTATTTTATCCAGCCTCTTTTCCAGCACCGTTGACAGTCCCGCTTTTGGCCGATGCGCCGTCGTGCACCCTTGATATAGTCTGGCCTTTCTCAATCGCCAGTCAGGGATCACTGCCATGTCCGAATACCAAGCCTTTGTCGTCGAACTCAGCGGCAACGTTGCCCATGTGCAGATCAATCGCCCGGAAAAGATCAACGCCATGAACGCGGCGTTCTGGACCGAAATCATCGACATCTTCCAATGGATCGAAGACACCGACGCCGTGCGCGCTGTGGTGCTCAGCGGTGCTGGCAAGCACTTTTCTTCGGGCATCGACCTGATGCTGCTGGCCTCGGTGGCCAATGAATTGGGCAAGGACGTGGGGCGCAACGCGCGCCTGCTGCGCCGCAAGATCCTTGAGCTGCAAGCCTCGTTCAATGCCGTGGACAACTGCCGCAAGCCGGTGCTGGCGGCGATCCAGGGCTACTGCATCGGCGGCGCGATAGACCTGATCAGCGCCTGCGACATGCGCTACGCGGCCGAAGGCGCGCAATTCTCGATCAAGGAAATCGACATCGGCATGGCCGCCGACGTCGGTACCCTGCAACGCCTGCCACGCATCATCGGCGACGGCATGCTGCGTGAACTGGCCTACACCGGTCGCCAGTTCGGCGCCGAAGAAGCGCGCAGCATCGGCCTGGTCAACCGTGTGTATGCCGATCAGGAAAGCCTGTTGGCCGGGGTCATGCAGATCGCCGAGGAAATCGCCGCCAAGTCACCGATTGCCGTCACCGGCACCAAAGCCATGATCAGCTACATGCGTGACCATACCGTCAACGATGGCCTGGAATACGTTGCCACCTGGAACTCGGCTATGTTGCAATCCAACGACCTGCGCGTGGCCATCGCGGCCCATATGAGCAAGCAGAAACCCGAATTCGTGGATTGACTGACATGACCCCAGGCTGGATTACCACAACGCTGCTGGACAACGACGCCCCCGGCGGCTGGGCCGTCGCCCGCAGCCGCGAGGGCTTTTTACACGACGCTAACGGCCCGCTATTTCCGCGCGAATGGCTCAAGCGCCAAGACCTGTCGGTATTTGCCGAGCACGGCATCGGCCACCTCGACGGCGAGCCGGTGTACCTGCTGGAACTCGACTCGGCAGCGCAAGTGCAAGGTTGCAGTTGGCAGGGGTTGCGCGGCTTTATGCTGCAAGGTGATCACACCCTGTACAAGGTGCTGGGCTATGCTGCGCAGATCGGTACCTGGGCGCGGGAGCATCGGTTTTGTGGCAGTTGCGGCCAGGCCATGGTCCAGGTGCCGCGGGAACGGGCGATGTATTGCCAGGCCTGTGACCTGCGCAGCTACCCACGGATCTCGCCGAGCATGATCGTGCTGGTGACCCGTGGCGATGAGATCCTGCTGGCGCGCTCGCCACGCTTCGTGGCCGGGGTCTATAGCACCTTGGCCGGTTTTGCCGAACCCGGTGAATCGGCCGAGGACTGCCTGATCCGCGAAGTGCGCGAAGAGGTACAGGTGGAGGTCAGGAACATCCAGTACATGGGCAGCCAATGCTGGCCGTTCCCCCATTCAATGATGCTGGGTTTTCATGCCGAGTACGCCGGTGGCGATATCGTGCCCCAGGCCGATGAGATCGAAGACGCGCAATGGTTCAATATCCATGAGCTGCCGCCGTTGCCGGCCTCACGTTCGATTGCGCGTTACCTGATCGACCTCTACGTGGCCCGCCGCCTAGGCCACGCTGAACCAGTGCTGCCAGGCTAGGCGCACCGTCAGGCCGAGGACCACGGTGATGAACACCGGGCGAATGAATTTGGCGCCGCCGCTGATCGCGCTGCGTGCGCCAAAGAACGCGCCACACATGACCGACACACCCATCGCCAGCCCGACGATCCAATCCACCGAGCCATTGATGATAAACACCGTCAGCGCCGCCGCGTTGCTGACGAAGTTCATGCTGCGCGCTACGCCGCTGGCCTTCACCAGGTCGATCGGGTGCAGCAGCATGGTGCTGACGGTCCAGAACGCACCGGTGCCGGGGCCGGCCACGCCGTCGTAGAAGCCCAGGCCAAAGCCCTGGGTGGCCTGCCATTTCTTCTTGATCGGCGCATCGACATCCACCGGCACCTTTGGCGTGCCGCCGAACAGCAAGTACACCCCGCAGGCAAAGACGATCACCGGTAGCATTTTGTTCAATGCCTCGGCGGGCAGGTAGTGGGCGACCACGGCGCCAGTCAGCGCACCGACCAGGGTGCCGACGATGGCGTGTACCCATTGGCGCGGGTGGAACAACTTGCGGCGGTAAAAGGTGAAGCTGGCGGTGGCCGAGCCGAAGGTGGAGCTGAGCTTGTTGGTGCCCAGTACCAAGTGGGGCGGCATGCCGGCGGTGAGCAGCGCGGGGGTGGTCAGCAAACCGCCACCGCCAGCGATGGCGTCGATAAAACCGGCGATAAAGGCAACGACGGCCAGGATGGCCAGGGTGGTGAGGTCAACACTGAGTTCGAAGGGCATGGGCAGGGCTTATTGTTGGAGGTGCGCTATGCGAGAGGCCGCCATCTTACCTGCCGAATGCACACAGAACCAAATGTGGGAGGGGGCTTGCTCCCGATAGCGGTGGGTCAGTCGGCTTATTTGTCACTGATACACTGCTATCGGGAGCAAGCCCCCTCCCACATTTTCAATCCCGTCTGCTTGGCTATTTGTGGGTGCCGATCCACTCCAGCGCCGTGCGCCAGATGCAAATACCCAGGAAGTACGCTGACATCAGCGACCACAAGCCAAACGTCCATGGATTGGTGTTGGGGTAATCCACCACCATCAGGAAGCTGCACAACAACCAGATCGTGGTGACCGCGATATTGATTGGCATGAAGCGCTTGACCCGGAACGGGTGCAGGAACTTCATTGGCGTCACGGTCAGCAGCGCCAGGCCGATCACGGTCAGCAAGGTCACCCAGGCATCGGGCTGGATGATATACACGCACAGGGCGACGACGTTCCAGGCAGCGGGGAAGCCGACGAAGTAGTTGTCCTTGCTTTTCATGTTCACATTGCAGAAGCAGAACAGCGACGACACCAGAATCACCGACACCGCAAACAGGTGGGTAAATTCCGGCAGGTCGATATAGCGGTAGATAAACAGCGCGGGGATAAACACATAGGTGAGGTAATCGATCACCAGGTCCAGGACCGAGCCGTCAAAACTGGGCAATACCGTGCTGACATTCACCCGGCGCGCCAGGGAACCATCGACGCCATCCACCACCAGCGCCAGGCCCAGCCACAGCAGGCACGCCTTGGGTGAGTTTTCCAGCAACGCCAGGGTGGCCAGGAAGGCCAATACCACACCGGTGGCGGTAAAGCCGTGGGCGCCCCAGGCTTTGAGTCTGGCTACATGCAGGGTCGATATCACGGGCGGTTCTCCAAAAGGTCAAACGGGGCAGCCGACAACGTGGCGTCGTCGAGTCTGGCCAGGGGATGCAGGTATCGACCGGGGACGGGGGAATAAGGTTCACCGCCCGGTGTAACCGTTAGCGTAGCAAGTGCAAGAGGTTTCGGCATCAACCCTGACGGAACACCAGGGCCTTGAGCCCACTCTGCGGATCGATGTCGGGAAATTCCGGCGGGTTTTCCAGGCGCTGCACAAAGCGCAGGCCCGGTGCTTCGCGGGTTACGCCGTCGATCAGGAAGTCTTCGCCGAAGGACGGATCGTTCATGCACGCCAGTACCGTGCCTTGTGTGGTGAGCAAATCCGGCAGACGGCGCAGCACGCGCTGGTAATCCTTGGTCAGCAGGAAACTGCCTTTCTGGAATGACGGCGGGTCGATGATCACCAGGTCGTAGGGGCCGCTATGGGTGACCTTGGCCCAGGACTTGAACAGGTCGTGGCCAAGGAACGTGACTTTGCCCAGGTCATGCCCATTCAGGCGATGATTGTCGCGGCCGCGACTCAGGGCGCCACGGGCCATGTCCAGGTTCACCACATGGTCGGCGCCGCCCTCGATGGCGGCCACCGAGAAGCCACAGGTATAGGCGAACAAGTTGAGCACGCGCTGGCCCTTGGCCTGTTCGCGCACCCAGTTGCGCCCGTAACGCATGTCGAGGAAAAGCCCGCTGTTCTGTTTTTTACCCAGATCGATCAAGTACTGCAGGCCGCCTTCGGTGATGGTCAGCTCGTCGATAGCGTCGCCCACCAGCCATTCGGTGGTGCTTTGCGGCAGGTAACGGTGTTGCAAGGCCACGGTGTGTGCGCCGAAACCGCGCCAGTCGATCTGCTGCAACGTCTGCTTCAAGGCTTCCAGGTGTTCGGTTTCCTTGAACAAGGCCACCAGCACTACGCCTTGCAGCCAGTCCACTGTCAGTTGTTCCAACCCCGGCCAGCTGCGGCCACGGCCGTGGAACAGGCGCCGGGTTTCCACAGGCCGGTCAGCCAGGGCGGTGAGCAAGTGGGCGTGCAGGGTAGCGAGTGCTTCTGGGTTCATCGTTCAGCGTCGGTCAGCGGGCGGGCGGCATTTTAAACACACTTGCGGGGTTTGCGGGTGCGTGAGCACAACGTGCTGGAAAAAACACAATCAGCAGTGATTCATGCTCAAAAAACTGTTTGCTACGCCTTATAACAGGCAAAAAATCCTCTGGCACCGACATAAACTGGAAAAAAAGCCCGGAGGTGTCCATGAACGGTTTCGCCCATGCAGTGAATCACACGGCCCAGGATCAACAAGAGCTGGACGAGTGGCGCGACGCCCTGGCTTCACTGGTGGCCAACGCGGGCCCCGCCCGGGCCCGCCAGATCCTCGACCTGCTGGCCCAGGAAGGCAGCGCGTCGGGTATCGACTGGAAACCGCGCCATGACACGCCGTACATCAACAGCATCAGCGCCCTGCAACAGCCAGCCTTTCCCGGCGACCTCGCGACCGAAGAACGCCTGGCCTCGTTGGTGCGTTGGAACGCCCTGGCCATGGTGGTGCGTGCCAACCAGGCCTATGGCGAGCTCGGCGGCCATATCGCCAGCTACGCCAGTGCCGCAGATTTGTTCGAAGTGGGTTTCAACCATTTTTTCCGCGCGCGTAACGCGCAGTCTGGCGGCGACCTGGTGTTCTACCAACCGCATTCCGCGCCCGGTATTTATGCGCGTGCCTACCTTGAAGGGCGCTTGACGGAACAGGACCTGGCGCACTATCGCCAGGAGATTGGCGGGCCTGAAGACGGCGCACGCGGGTTGTCCAGCTATCCCCACCCATGGTTGATGCCGGACTTCTGGCAGTTCCCCACCGGTTCCATGGGCATCGGCCCCATCAGCTCGATTTTCCAGGCGCGCTTTATGCGCTACTTGCAACACCGCGGCTTACAGGACACCACCGAGCGGCATGTGTGGGGCGTGTTCGGCGACGGCGAGATGGACGAACCGGAAAGCATGTCCGCCTTGACCCTGGCCGCCCGTGAGGGCCTGGACAACCTGACCTGGGTGGTCAACTGCAACCTGCAGCGCCTCGACGGCCCGGTGCGCGGCAATGGTCGCATCATCGACGAACTGGAGGCGCTGTTCGGCGGTGCCGGCTGGAACGTAATCAAGCTGGTGTGGGGCTCAGACTGGGATGCCTTGCTCGCCAAGGACACCGACGGCTCGTTGGTCGAGACCCTGTCGCGCACCGTGGACGGGCAATTCCAGACCTTCGCCGCCAAGGACGGCGCCTATAACCGCAAGCATTTCTTTGGCCAGAGTGAGTCTCTGGCCAAGTTGGTTGAGGGCATGAGCGATGAACAGATCGACCGCCTCAAGCGCGGCGGCCATGACATGGTCAAGATCCACGCGGCCTACCACGCTGCGCGCCGGGTCAAAGGCAAGCCCACGGTGATCCTGGCCCAGACCAAAAAAGGCTTCGGCATGGGCGAAGCCGGGCAGGGCAAGATGACCACCCATCAACAGAAGAAACTCGACCGTGAGGCGTTGATTGCCTTCCGCAATCGCTTCCAGTTGCCGCTGTCGGATGAGCAGACTGAATCCTTGAGTTTCTTCAAGCCAGCGCACGACAGCCTGGAGCTGCGTTACCTGCACCAGCGCCGCAACGCCCTGGGCGGTTATGTACCCAGCCGCAGCCAGGTCGCGGCGCCTGTCAGCGTGCCGCCCATGAGCGGTTACGCCGGTTTCGCCACGGCGGCCGAAGGCAAGGAAATGTCCACCACCATGGCCTTCGTGCGCATGCTCACCAACCTGCTCAAGGACAAACAGCTCGGGCCGCGCATCGTGCCCATCGTTGCCGACGAGGCGCGCACCTTCGGCATGGCCAACTTGTTCAAGCAGATCGGCATCTACTCCAGCGTCGGTCAGCACTATGAGCCGGAAGATATCGGCTCGATCCTCAGTTACCGCGAAGCCACTGACGGGCAGATCCTGGAGGAAGGCATCAGCGAAGCCAGCGCCATCAGCTCCTGGGTGGCCGCCGCCACCAGTTACTCGGTGCATGGCTTGCGTATGCTGCCGTTCTATATCTATTACTCGATGTTCGGTTTCCAGCGCGTGGGCGACCTGATCTGGGCTGCCGCCGACCAGCGCGCCCGCGGCTTCCTGCTCGGTGCCACGGCTGGACGCACCACCCTCGGTGGCGAAGGTTTGCAGCACCAGGACGGCAGCAGCCACCTCACCGCCGCCACCGTGCCCAATTGCCGCGCCTACGACCCGGCGTTTGCCGGTGAGTTTGCAGTGATCCTCGATCACGGCATGCGCCAGATGCTCGAGCATGATGTGGACGAGTTTTACTACGTGACCCTGATGAACGAAAACTACCCGCAACCCAGCCTGCCTGAAGGTGTGGAAGCGGCGATTATCAAGGGCATGTATCGCTTGCAAGGTAAGCCGCACGCCCAGGTGCGCCTGCTCGGTTCCGGCACGCTGGTGCGTGAGGCCCAGGCCGCAGCGCAGTTGCTGATGGACGATTGGCAGGTGACAAGCGAGGTCTACAGCGTCACCAGCTTCAGTGAGCTGGCGCGGGAGGCGAGGGAGGTGGAGCGTTGGAATCGCCTGCATCCGCAGCAGGCTAAGCGCGTCAGTCACCTGGGTGACTGCTTGCCCAAAGGCGCTCCGGTTATCGCGGTGTCCGACTACGTGCGGGCGGTGCCGCAGATGATTGGTTCGTACCTGAATTCGAGCTACACCGTGCTTGGCACCGATGGGTTCGGGCGCAGTGATACACGGGCGGCGTTGCGTGATTTTTTTGAGGTGGATCGGCACCACATTGTACTGGCAGCGTTGACGGCGTTGGTGGAGCAGGGGCGTTTGGCGCCGGCGGTGTGTCAGCAAGCGATTGAGCAATATGGCTTGCAAGTGGAGCGGGAAGCCTCCTGGGTGTCTTGACCTGCGCAAACCCAACTGTGGGAGGGAGCAAGCCCCCTCCCACAGTTGATTGCTGGTGTTGCTTAGAATGTGGCGATCAGGGCTGGCCCGAAGGCATCTTTGAGGAATCCAGGGGCGATATAGCGCTCGTAATGCGCCTCTGAAAGCAGAAAAAACTCTCGATCTATCGCATCGCGCAAATCCGCCAGGTGGCGCTCGCGAAACTCCGGCAGCAATGCCAACCCATACGCATCCAGCCTGGACATCACCCGCGCACCCCGGGCAATCAGCTGATACGCCCAGCAATACGGCGACTGGTGCGGCATAAAGCGAATCTTGCGCGCTTCCAATTGCTGACGCAGGCGCTGCGGGTCGAACACTTCCAGCTTGCTGGTCATCACCTGTACCAGTAACTGCTCCAGGCGCAGCCACACGGCCTGTTTTTCCTCGGCGTTATAGCCATTCCACTGGATCACTTCGTGGTGATAACGCTTGCAGCCCCGACAGACCAGGTCACCGTAGACGGTTGAGCACAGGCCGACGCAGGGAGTCTTGATGGTGTGCGGCATTTTCAAGCCTTTGAAGAAAGTGTAAGCGTGTTTAGTCGGTGTTTCTTTGTCGCCAGCCAGGCAACCATGACCCCAATCCACTGCGAGCGACAACCATGAGAACACCCCTGAAGCCTTGGCTCTATGCCTTGATGTTCACGGCCGTTGCCGGCTGTTCCAGCCAACCCACTGAAAGAGACACCACCATGCAAAAACCCTTGGTATCCCTCGCCGTACTTAAGGCCAAACCCGGCCAGCAACAGGCCCTCAAGGCCGGCTTGTTGAGCCTGATCGAACCGACACGGGCTGAGCCTGGCAACCTGGATTACGTGTTGTTCGAACATCGAGATGAACCCGGCACGTTCTACATGCGCGAGGCATTCAAGGATCAGGCGGCACTCGATACGCATTTTGCCACGCCGTACTTCCGGCGCTTTGCCGCTACGGCGGATGACCTGCTCAGCGAGCCATTGCAGTTGATTTTCCTGGAGCAGGTGTCGAACTGAGGCCGTCCTGTGGCGAGCAGCGCGCTCGCCACATTACGACCGTGTTAGTCCCAGCTCAGCGCGCCGCCGGTCTGGTACTCGATTACACGGGTTTCGAAGAAGTTCTTCTCTTTCTTCAAGTCCATGATCTCACTCATCCACGGGAACGGATTCGTCGTGCCTGGATACTCTTCCTTCAAGCCAATCTGCGACAGACGACGGTTAGCAATGAACTTGAGGTAGTCCTCCATCATCGCCGCGTTCATACCCAACACGCCGCGCGGCATGGTGTCGCGAGCGTATTCAATTTCCAACTGCGTCCCTTGCAGGATCATCTGGGTCGCTTCTTCCTTCATCTCGGCATCCCACAGGTGTGGGTTTTCGATCTTGATCTGGTTGATCACATCGATACCGAAGTTCAGGTGCATCGACTCATCGCGCAGGATGTACTGGAACTGCTCGGCCACGCCGGTCATTTTGTTGCGGCGGCCCATGGACAAAATCTGGGTGAAGCCGCAGTAGAAGAAGATGCCTTCCAATACGCAGTAGTAGGCGACCAGGTTGCGCAGCAGCTCTTTGTCGGTCTCGACGGTGCCGGTTTCGAACTTCGGATCGGAGATCGAACGGGTGTACTTCAGGCCCCAGGCGGCTTTTTTAGCGACCGAAGGAATCTCGTGGTACATGTTGAAGATCTCGCCTTCATCCATGGCCAGGGATTCGATGCAGTACTGATAAGCGTGGGTGTGGATCGCTTCTTCGAACGCCTGGCGCAGGATGTACTGGCGGCACTCCGGGTTGGTGATCAGGCGGTACACGGCCAGGACCAGGTTGTTGGCAACCAGGGAGTCGGCGGTGGAGAAGAAGCCGAGGTTGCGCATGACGATGCGGCGTTCGTCGTCGGTCAGGCCTTCGGGGTTTTTCCACAGGGCGATGTCGGCGGTCATGTTGACCTCTTGCGGCATCCAGTGGTTGGCGCAGCCGTCGAGGTACTTCTGCCAGGCCCAGTCGTACTTGAAAGGCACGAGTTGGTTGAGGTCGGCGCGGCAGTTGATCATGCGTTTTTCATCAACGGCGACGCGGGCGGCGGAGCCTTCCAGCTCAGCGAGGCCTTCGGCGACGTCGAGTTTGTCCAGGGCAGCCTTGGCGCGGATGATCGCGGCGGAGTCGTTGGCAGTGACGGCGCGGGCTTCGATGGCGGCAGCGGCGCCGGCACCGTCGAGGCGGTCCATGTTGGCTTCGCTTGCATGGCCGGCGTTGGCGCCTTTGATCACCGCTGCACCGGTGTCCTCGTTGTCTACTTCATCCCAACTCAGCATTGAAATACTCCCTTCTGGTCTGTTCTGACGGCGTGTAAACCCGTCCAAAATAATGTGCGATCTGCAGGCTACTAGGCATTGAAATACTGCGCATAGTGTGGTCGGTAAATACCGATACTGCACACTATGTAGTGGTCTGTTCTGTTTGTCGGCACACTATATGGTGTGTAACAACGACGGTCAACGCACAAGATATGCGGTCATTGGTCGCTGCCGCGCACCGCTTGGGCTTTCACGCGCACGTTTCGTTTGCCCTTGTCGACATGCTAGCGTTTGGAACTTACCTGACCTCTTGAGGGCTCGACGTTGATCCGACTCACCGACTACATCGCGCACTTTGCCCTATCGCCCTTGGCCCCTTGGGCTGACCTGGCGCCGTGGGCGCTGGTCATCCAGGCGCCGGTCATCGTGCGCCAACTCCTGACCTTACTGCCTGCCGATGATTACGACATCCACGATGACATCGCCATCCATCGCAGCGCCACGGTTGAGTCGGGCGCCGTGCTCAAGGGGCCACTGATCATTGGCGCACACTGCTTTATCGCCAGTGGTTCGCTGCTGCGCGGTGGTTGCTGGGTCGATGAACGCTGCATCATCGGCCCCGGCGCCGAGTTGAAAACCACCTTGATGTTCAGCGGCAGCAAGCTGGCGCACTTCAATTTTGTCGGCGATTCGGTGCTGGGCCACGGTATCAACCTGGAAGCCGGGAGCATTGTCGCCAACTACCGCAATGAGCGGGATGACAAGGAAATACACGTGCGGGTCGATGGGGTGTTGCAGCGTACCGGTTGCGACAAGTTCGGTGCCCTTTTAGGCGACCAGTGCCGGATCGGCGCCAATGCGGTATTGGCGCCGGGGGCGGTACTGATGCCCGCCAGTGTGGTAGCGCGGGGGCAGGTATTTGATGGAGAGAAGCAGTAAAGCTGAGTGCTTCGATATATCAATATCGCATAAATAAAGAGTTATATATTCCTTTTGATTTTTGATGGTTTGGCGCACTTTGAAGGCCTGCGCATTCGTGCGGATTGACCCAACAGCCAAAAGGAAAGCCGACATGACCATTAAAGCGATCAACGTACGCAACCAGTTCAAGGGCGTGATCAAGGAGATTCTGCTGGGGGAAGTGGTGTCGGAAATCGATGTGCAGACCGCGTCGGGCATTGTCACTTCGGTGATTACCACGCGTTCGGTGCGTGACCTGGAGTTGAAGGTGGGCAGTGAAGTGATTGCCTTTGTGAAGTCCACTGAAGTGTCTATCGCCAAGTTGTAAGCGTGAACAACAACAGCGTGCAAGGCGGTCATCTTCAGTCAATTCGATTGAAGATTTCCTTGACTTGA
Source organism: Pseudomonas sp. MF6755 (assembly GCF_016405635.1). Lineage (NCBI taxonomy): Bacteria > Pseudomonadati > Pseudomonadota > Gammaproteobacteria > Pseudomonadales > Pseudomonadaceae > Pseudomonas > Pseudomonas sp. MF6755. The sequence goes on along the minus strand of NZ_JAEKDA010000003.1, from coordinate 282,739 downwards.
TCTTGAGGGAATAGGCCTTTACCGGTGCCCTCGATCAGCTCAAACGTGCCGTCGGGGTTGACTGTGATGCCGAGGGAGCCAGCCAGCGTCACGATGACCCCCGGTCGCTCTCGAAGCAATTCCCTGAGCGGCTGCCGGCCGTGGAACGATTGCCCGATAGTGGTAGCCATGCCTTGCAGGGAGTCGGAACTGACCCCGCCCACCAGGATGACGCGACCGCCTTCGTTCAACGAGGCTTGCAGTTTTTCCAGCAACGCCTGGGTATCGCCGCCGCGCAGGCCCAGCTCCAGATTGCTGCCGGTCAGGTGCATCAGTGTGCGTGACTGGTAGCGGGCACCGTCCCAGTCGGTGAGCACCGCAATGGCCGAGCAATCGGTCAAGCTGCGGGTTGAGAGCACTTCATCGCCAGTGGTCAGGGTGGTGGCTTCGCCCATGGCGACATGCACGGTATTAGCAGGTTTGAGCCGCGGTCGGGGAAGTACCGGGGCCGGCTCGGTCACCTGCTCGGCCGGATAGGGCTGTTTGGGACGATTGATGAGTTTGTCCATCCAGTCGGGATCCAGGGGGCTCATATTGCGATTGAGGCTTTCACGGATTTTCCAGCCAGCCTGGCTCCATTGGGTCATCGTGGCTTTCAACTGGCGCGTGTAATCAGGCGCCGGGCAGGCGATGTCGGCCCATGCATCGACAATCCAGGCGTTAGCCCAGGCGGGCTCGGAGAAGTCCACCGTCGGTTTGACGATTCCCGGCGGGCCGCCGACCACGGTAAAGGCGTGCGCGTCGCTGGCATGCCACTCGGTGGCCCTGGCGCCACTCCTGGTGAGGATATCCCGGGCCAATATGGCCATTTCGCCACAATTGCCCGCACCGGTCTTCATGATCAAATCGCCTGTGTTGGGCGCACGCAGGCTGGTAGTGCGGCGCAACCAGCCCAGCGTCAGCGTCGCCGCATCGGCCCTGGCCAGGTCATTGGCCGAGCGCAACTGATTGCCCGGCCCCAACCCTGTGGCCTTGAACACTTGATTCACCTTGTCTTTGGTTTTTTGCGCATAGAACTGGTTTTGTCGTTTCGCTGGCCAGGAAGGGAAATCGACAGGCGTTTCTAGGGGTGAGACACGATGGGGGCGCAGGGCGATATCCGGTTGCAGGATCGCGTTGGCCTGTTGCAGTTGGTAAATCACTTCGCGCTGTTGGTCGGGACCCAGTCCCTTGCAGAGTCGCTTCAATTCATCAATGTCGTCTGTGCGCCAACCTGCAAGCTTGAGTTGCTTGTAGGCTTTCTTGAGGGTGGGCAGGGCGATGAAGTCGGCCTCCAGGGCCTGCACGCTGTGCTGTGCACTCAGAAACTGGCGGTAACCTTGCGCGAGGCTCAGCTCAAAGGGGCCGCACTTCTTGAAGGTAATGTCCCCCGTCTGCGCCTTGCCCAGTGGCGCGTAGTAGAACTCGGCGGTGTCGGCCTCCACTACCAGGTACTGCTGGCTGCCACTGGTGACGACTACGCCTCTGACTTGGCGTTGATCATCGCTGGCCTTGCTGATGCTGTTGAGCTTTACCACGCGCGTGTCTTTAGCGAGGGCTCCTGCGCTTTCGCCTGCGTAAAAACCGAAGCCTGGGTCGACCATGATCTGGCCGCGCACCTGTGCGTTGTAAGTGATGCGTTCGCCATTGGCGACCGGCAGCAGCTGGGGGCCGGTGTCGCTTTCTACCATTTTGTGCAGGCGCTTCTCGTAGACCACCGTACGTTCGCGTTTAAAGAGCCCGGCTTTGGACGGGAACAACCGCACATGTTCCAGGGCCTGTAGCGGTCTTTCGGATTTGGGCAGGTCTGCAACGAGTTTGATGAAGCATTCGTCGTTGGCGCCGCGCCGTACCCGCCCACCCGTTGCAGGGGCGGGGCAGAAGGCCTCGAAATCCTCGCGTGCCTGGGTGTGTTGCGCCGATTCCAGGTCGGTCAGTTCGTTCGGCTGGGTGTTCAGGTAGCGATAAACCCTGCCGCGATCCACCAGGTCATAGCCATTGGCGCGGGGCAAGGTATAGGCGCTGGGCTTCAAAGGATGATCGATGACCATGTGCTGTTTGCCATCGGCGAAAAGCTCGGTGCGTACGGCAATCTTCGTGGGCCGCTCGACCGCAGGCTCTTTTGCGGTACCACTTGTTGCCGAGAACAGCGTGTTGAGCAAGCCATCCAATGCGGCCGCGGTGCCTTGTTTTCGCTCGGCCTGGGTGTCACCGGAGATCGCCTTCTCGGTGCCCAGCGTGGTTTCTGCCAAGCCGGTGGCGGTGGCGAAGCCGATGGCGATCGGTTCGCCAATCACCGCGAACTTGGCGGCCAGGCCAGCCGCTGCCGTCAGGTCGTTCAGCCAGGTATCGCGAGTGACCTCGCTGTTGGATTTGATCATCACGTCTGCGTCGCTGGCCATGCGTTTGCGCGTGGCGTCACTTATCACGCTGAAGACATCGCCATGAATACGTACATTGGCGCTGTCGATGACGGTGCCTTCGATGCTGTCCCAATAACCGCTGCTCAGGTAACGCAACGCGCTGTCCACGCCGGTGTTCGAGTAATGATCGCCGGTGATGAAGGATTTGAAATCGCTCCAGAACCCGACGTTGTTGTCTTGCCGGTCCCTGAGACAGAAGTGCGACTCCAGCGCTTGTCGAGCAACCCATTGGTCCATCTGGGCCAGAGAGTCGAACGGCAGAAAAGGCGGCTTATGTGCCGGTATGTACAGCACCTGCACACCGTCCCGGCGGTCACGCAAGTGCCGATGGGTGCCGTCATCGGCGGCGGTGAAGCGCAGGATATCGTTTGCGGGAAAACCGTTGATATCAAGCATATGGGTGGTTACCACGCCCTCTACGGGCGCTGACGCCTGCAGTTGTTTCACGGTCAGTGGCTGGTTTTCATCCAGCGGCAGGTTGGCGACGGCCCCCATCACCAGACGATAGTGATCCTGCGTGAAGCGATGCTCGGCCGGCATCTTGAGGCGTTCTGCAGGTGAGGCGCGCTCGTAGGCCTTGAGCTGCTCACGCGCCTGGAACACGAACTCGCCCTTCAACAGGGTGCGGTAGTCATCGCCATGATCGCGCCAAAAGTTTTCCTGCACTTGGGTCATGCGTGCCTGAAAGTCACTTTTCCAGCTTTCATGCATCAGTTGGGAGGGGGTAAGCGGGAACTGGTTATGCGCCCCATAGCCGCCCTTTGTACTGTGCCCGCGTCCCACCCTATACAGGCCAGCCTCCTGGTCAAGCACGCCGGGTAGCCCGTCGTGTTCGTTGAAGTTGCTCAACAGCGCGTCCGGCAGCGCCTGGGAAACCTTCGGTTCCTCACCCAGATGTTCCCAGCCGGTGGCGGTGTCGGCACTTTGGGCTTGCTGGAAGCGATTGAGGAAGACTGTGTCGGCATCTACCTTCAAGCCAGTCAAGGTGAACACGAGCTCTTCGGCCCATTTCTTGGCTTCGTCGCGCACCCTGGGTAGCGCATTGTTCGTGGTCTGCAGCAGTTGCTTGTAGTTGGCTTTCTGGCCGTCTGTCGACGTGGAGTGGCTATGGCGCTGCGGGTTGCGCGGTCGTTGCAGGGGCTCTACCCCATAAGATGGCAACGCGGCAGGGGCATCGCCGGTGATGGGTTTGAAATCCCAGACAATGGGGGCGAGAGGGCGGGGCGGCAGGATCATCGGCGTTCGGCTCCGGCAGGATTTCAATAACACAACGGCTTGCTAAGCCTGGTGTGTGTTGAAAACCTGCGGTGCGGTTCCGGCCGGCGTCAGCGGTTTTGTAAGCTGATCTCCATGCGCTGTAAACCTTCCTCCAGCATCGCCCGTGGGCAACCGAAGTTCAGGCGTACGAACTGCTGGCTGTCATCGCCAAATTCGATCCCTGCACTCAGGCCGACCTTGGCGTGTTCGAGGAAGAACTGTTGCGGGTCTTCCAAGCCCAGGGCGCTGCAATCGAGCCACGCCAGGAAGGTGCCCTGCGGCGCGTGCATCACCACGCCGGGCAGTCGAGTCTGCACCGCATCGAGCAGGTAGTCGCGGTTGGCTTGCAGGTGCTGCACCAGCGCATCAAGCCAGTCGCCGCACTGGCTGTAGGCGGCGCGAGTAGCCTCCAGGCCCAGGGGGCTGACGCTATCGACCATGCCGCAGCGCGCCTGATTAAAACGCTCGCGCACCTCGGCGTTCTGTACCACGGCGAAGCAGGTCTTCAAGCCTGCGACGTTATAAGCCTTGCTCGCCGACATCAGGGTGATGGTGCGCTGGGCAATCTGGGGGCTGAGGCTGGCGATAGGAATATGCCGGCGGCCATCGAAGCACAGCTCGGCGTGGATTTCGTCGCTGATGATCAACGCGCCGCTTTCCAGGCAGGCGTTAGCCATGGCCAGCAGTTCTTCGCGCGGGAACACCTTGCCGATGGGGTTGTGCGGGTTGCTCAACAGCAGGGCACCGGCACTGTTCAATGCCTGGCGCATCGCAGGCATTGGCGTGATGTATTGGCCGTTGATCAGCTCGAATGGCACTTCGATACGCGGCAGGTTCCAGTGACCGGGGGCCAGGCGGATCGGCCGATAGTTGGGGGTTTGCAACACCACCGCTTGGCCGGGCTGGACGAAGGCATGCAGGGCCATGTTGAAGCCAGGCTCGACGCCGGGCAGAAACAGCAGCTCTTCGGGTTGCACGCGCCAGGCGTACTTGGCCCACAGGTCGGCGACGATGGCGTCGCGTACGTCTGGGCCTGCAACGCTGTAACCGAGAATCTGCTGATCGAGACGTGCATGCAGGGCTTGCAATATGGCGGGCGGCGCGGCGATATCCATGTCGGCGATCCACATCGGCAGGACGTCTTGCGGGTAACGGCTCCACTTGGTACTGCCGGTACCGAGGCGTGGGTGGATGGTGTCGAAATCAAAGCTCATGGGAGGCTCGTATCAGGGCGGCGGCGAAAAGAATGGCGCTGATTCTAGCGCCATAAATTTTATAGGCCAGCGCCGATTGCCGCAGACAACTGCTGGTGCGCCTGCTCCACCGCACGATTGACCGCTTCGTCACCGCGTACCATGGCGCCCAGGTAGACGAACTCCACGCTGTAGATACCCACAGTGGCGAGAATGGTGGTGAGGTAGGGCGTGAGGAAGTCAGGCTCGTGGCCCTTGCGCGCATTGCCCGAACTCACCAGCACGAAGGTGCGCCGATCACGCAGCAGCCCGACTTTTGCAAATTGCTCATTGACCGTGAAGCTGCGGTGGATGCGCACCACATGGTCGATCCACGCCTTGAGCGCTGCCGGCACGGTGAAATTGTGCACCGGGGTGCACATGATCAGCAGGTCGCAGGCTTCCAGTTCGACGATCAACTCTTCGGAAAGCGCCGTCGCGCTGCCGCTCGAGCCGCCGGGTGTGGTCAGTGCGTTGGCGTACTCGCGGGTCAGTGGCGGCAATGCCTGAGCGCCGTAATCGCGTTCGCTGACCTGGGCGCCCGGTACGAGGTCATTGAGCAGGGCGCGGGCCAGCCTGAAGGTTTGCGCGGCTTTGCCGTGGGGGCTGAAACTGAGCAACAGGGCGCGGGTCATGGGTTCAAGTCCTGAGAGAAGTGCATCCCCAGTGGCAGCAAGCCCTGGCGGAAATAGAAGCGTTGGGCCAGGGCCATATGCATGCCGGTGTCCAGCACCAGGTAACGATAGCCGAGGGCGCGGGTTTCTTGGCGTACTCGCTCAAGCAGTTGCTCGCCCAGGCGTCGGCGGTGAAGGGCGGCGTCCACTACCAGGTCGTCGACGTAGATGAAGCGGCCGTAGAGGGTGTTTTCTGTCAGTCGGTAGCCGGCCAGGCCGATCACTTGACCGTGTTCGCGAGCGGCGAGCAGGTGGTAGCCGTTTTGTCTCTGCCGCTGGATTTGCGCAGCGAAGGCGGTGGCGTCGGTCAGGTGTGGGCGCAGTTGCTGCATGGTGGCGAACGCTGCAAGGTAGTCGGCCTCGGTGTCCATCAGATGGAATTCGACGTGCTCGTTCATAGGCGGGGCTCCAGGTGACGCATGGGCGTTCCTTGTGCTTTAAAGGATGCATCATTCTCGCGGCGGTTGCGGTCCGCCAACAGGGGCATGATTGAACAAGTCGGTTGGGGCATGATCGGGCCTAAACCTGCGGGGCGTACGCGCCGTTCTATGACCGACAAGTTCTGTAATAAAAACGCCATTGCACTGGGGATTAAATCCGAGACGGGCTATTTTGGGGCATCTCAATAATTAGAGTAGCCATGGATGAAATACCAACCTTTGAGCCGTACCCTGATCACCGCTGCATTGGTGCTGACGGTCAGCGCTGTACACGCTGCTTCCCAGTCCCCGGTGGCCGGCGAAAACGGCATGGTGGTGACCGCCCAACATCTGGCCACCCATGTTGGCGTGGATGTGCTCAAGGCCGGCGGCAACGCGGTGGATGCGGCCGTTGCCGTGGGCTACGCGCTGGCGGTGGTATACCCGGCGGCGGGTAACCTCGGTGGTGGTGGCTTCATGACCGTGCAACTGGCAGACGGGCGCAAGACCTTCCTCGACTTCCGCGAAAAAGCTCCGCTGGCGGCGACGGCCGATATGTACCTGGATAAGGCCGGCAATGTGGTCGAGGGCTTGAGCGCCAAAGGCCATTTGGCGGTCGGCGTACCAGGCACCGTTTCTGGTATGGAACTGGCGCTGAGCAAGTACGGCACCCTCAAGCGCGCCCAGGTGATTGCTCCGGCGATCAAGCTGGCAGAAAACGGCTTTGAGCTGGAGCAGGGCGATATCGACCTGTTGCACACCGCCACCGGCGAGTTCGAGAAAGACCAGGATTTGCGCGGGATCTTCCTGCACAACGGCCAACCGCTGCAGGTGGGTCAGAAGCTGGTGCAGAAGGACTTGGCCAAGACCCTCAAGGAAATCTCCGCCAAGGGCACCGACGGGTTCTATAAAGGTTGGGTGGCCAAGGCTCTGGTGGATTCCAGCCAGGCCGGCAAAGGCATCATCACTCAGGCCGACCTCGACAAGTACAAGACCCGCGAACTGGCACCCATCGAGTGCGACTACCGTGGTTACCATGTGGTCTCGGCACCGCCACCCAGCTCGGGCGGCGTGGTGATCTGCCAGATCATGAACATCCTCGAAGGCTACCCGATGGCCGATCTGGGCTATCACTCGGCCCAGGGCCTGCACTACCAGATCGAAGCGATGCGCCACGCCTATGTGGACCGCAACAGCTACCTCGGCGACCCGGATTTCGTCACGAACCCGATCGAGCATCTGCTGGACAAGAACTACGCCGCCAAACTGCGTGACGCCATCGAGCCGCACAAGGCCGGGGACTCCCAGGCGATCAAACCGGGTGTGTCGCCCCATGAAGGCAATAACACCACGCATTATTCCATCGTCGACCAGTGGGGCAATGCGGTCTCGGTGACCTACACCCTCAACGATTGGTTCGGTGCCGGGGTAATGGCGAGCAAGACCGGGGTGATCCTTAACGATGAAATGGACGACTTCACCGTCAAGGTCGGCGTGCCAAATATGTACGGGCTGGTCCAGGGTGAAGCCAATGCCATCGCACCGGGCAAGGCGCCGCTGTCGTCGATGAGCCCGACTATCGTTACCAAGGACGGCAAGGCGGTGATGGTGGTCGGCACGCCGGGTGGCAGCCGCATTATCACCGCTACCTTGCTGACCATCCTGAATGTCATCGACTACAAGATGAACATCCAGGAAGCGGTGGACGCGCCACGTTTCCACCAGCAATGGATGCCTGAGTCCACCAACCTGGAGACTTTCGCGGTCAGCCCGGACACCCAGAAGATCCTCGAAAGCTGGGGCCATAAGTTTGCCGGCCCACAAGATGCCAACCACCTGGCTGCGATCCTGGTGGGCGCGCCGTCCTTGGGTGGTAAGCCGGTGGGTAGCAATCGCTTCTATGGGGCGAACGACCCGCGGCGTAATACGGGCCTGTCCTTGGGTTACTAACGCCGGTGCGCTGGAGCAAGCTTGCTAGCTAGCGCAAGCTCGCTCCTACAGGGGTTGTGCAAGTAGTTGCCTTACCGCTGCAAACGCGGCGACCCGGCGCTGTTGCCAATCCCCGCGAATCACCACCAACGGTTGCTGGTGCTGTTGCATCCAGTCCAGGCTGGCCTGGAAAAACGCCAGGCGATCCGCCAGGTCCGGCTGGCAGCGCTGGCCGTCGGCGCTCCATTCCACGTCCTCGGGGGAGAGCAGCAGGTGCAGGTCGTAGTGCCGGGCCAGCAATTCGCTGTCGAGCCAGCCGGGATGGTCGCCGAACAGGGTCTGGCTCCACAGCTTGTTGGTCAACAGGTGGGTGTCGAGGATCAACAAGGCAGGGCGCCGGGCACGGGCGGCGTCCTCCCATTCCAGCTGACCCCGAGCAATCGCCGGGATATCCGCCAGGCAGGTGTCACGCTGATGGTGATCGATGAAATACCGTACATATTCGCCCACCATCAACCCGCCGAAGTGCGCGTGTAACTGCGCCGCCAGCCAGCTCTTGCCGCTGGATTCGGGGCCGGCCAGTACCACCACCTTCATGAACGCAACGCCGGGTCGGCGCGCCATTCGCGCCAGCCTTGTACGGCGATCATGGTGAACAGTGCATAAAGCGCGGCGGTGAGGTAGAGGCCTTTGTAGAGAAACAAGCCGACGAAAATCACGTCCACGACAATCCACAACGGCCAGCACTGCACGCGTTTTTGTGCCATCCACATCTGTGCCACCAGGCTGAAACCGGTGAGGGCGGCGTCGAGCCACGGCTGGGCGGCGTCTGTCCAGTGGGCCATGGCAGCGCCGAGCAACAGGCTGCCCACGGCACCCACGGCCAGGCTGGCCATGATCGCAGGTGTTCCCAGGCTGGTGACCTGGCGGCCCTGCTTGACCTCGCCGGCGCGGGTCCACTGCCACCAGCCATAGACTTGCAATGCGGCGTATACCACTTGCAGCAGCATGTCGGAGTAGAGCTTTACCTCGAAAAACACCCAGGTGTAGAGCAACACCATGACCAGGCCGATGGGCCAGCACCAGGGGTTCTGCTTGACCGTCAGCCAGACAGCGATCACCCCCAGGGCGGCGGCGAACAGTTCAAGCCCGGACATGGCGGATCCTTGGGAGAGTGGGAGAGGGCGGTGATTGTACCTACAGGTCGGCGATCTTCAAACTTGCGTGCGACGGCCATACATCGTACAAAAATGTGGGAGGGGGCTTGCTCCCGATTGCGGTGGGTCAGTTGCAGATGAGCTGACTGATCCGTCGCAATCGGGAGCAAGCCCCCTCCCACAAGTTGCCCAGCGCTAGATTCGGAATTGGCGCAGCAACCCATCAAGCTGCTCACTCAACCCACGCAACTGCGCACTCGCCACGCTGGATTGCTCCGCCGCCAGCGCTGTGCTGTGAGACAACCCAGCGGCCTGGGTGACGTTCTGGTTGATATCTTCCACCACATGGGCCTGTTGCAGGGTGGCGCTGGCAATCGAGGCGTTCAAGCCGTTGAGGTTGTGCAGCGCCTGGCCGATGGCAGTGAGGCTCGCCCCAGCCTGGCCAGCTTGTTCGATGGTCACCTGCGAGGCGCTGTGGCTGTCGCTGATGACCTTGACCGCCGCTTCGGAGTGGCCTTGCAGGCGTTCGATCATCACCTGGATTTCGGCGGTGGATTTCTGCGTGCGCTGGGCCAGCAAGCGCACTTCATCGGCGACCACCGCAAACCCACGGCCTTGCTCCCCGGCGCGCGCGGCTTCAATGGCGGCGTTGAGAGCGAGCAGGTTGGTCTGGTCGGCAATAGAGCGAATCACTTCGAGTACGCCACCGATCTGGGTGCTTTCGCTGGAGAGGGTGCGGATCACCTCCACGGCCTGGTTGATGGTGGTGGAGAGTTGGTCGATCTGCTGCAGACTGCCGTCGATGTTGACCTGGCCCTGTTGCGCCTGGGCCTGGGCATCGCGCATTTCACTGGCCGCGTGTTCGGCATTCTTCGCCACGTCCTGCACGCCGTAGGTGACTTCATTGATGGCGGTAGCCACCAGTTCCATCTGCTGCGACTGCTGCTGGCTGCGGTCGTGGGCCTGGCTGGCGTTGTGGCCCAGCTCCGTGGATGACTGGCCCAGGGCGTTCGCGCATACCTGCAAGTGGCCGATCACCTGGCGCAACTTGGCGGTGAAGCTGTTGAAGTGCCGGGCCAGTTGAGTGAGCTCGTCGCGTCCGTGCGTGTCGAGGCTGCGGGTCAGGTCGCTTTCACCGCTGGCGATATTGCCCATGGCATTCACCGCCGCCTGCAACGGCTGCACGATACTGCGGGCGATCAGCAGCACCAGCACGGCCATCATCAGCGCAATGCCCAGGCCGATGACCGAGGCTTTCCACACCTGGCCTCTGAATTCAGCCTGCACATCATCCACGTAGACGCCGGAGCCGATAATCCAGCCCCAGGGCTCGAACAGCTGGATATACGAGGTTTTCTCCACCGGCGCTTCGGCCCCTGGTTTCGGCCAGCGGTAGTTGACGATGCCGGCGCCCTTGGCCTTGGCCAGGACCACGAACTCATTGAACACGGCAAAACCATCCGGGTCGCGAATCGCCGAGAGGTTTTGGCCATCAAGCTTGGGGTTGGCCGCGTGCATGATCATCACGGGGGTGAGGTCGTTGATCCAGAAATAATCATCGTGGTCATAGCGCAGGCCGCGCACCGCACTCAGGGCCTGCAACTGCGCCGCGTCACGGGTCAGTACGCCGGTTTTCTCCAGGTTCTGGTAATAGCTGAGCACGCCGCTGGCGGTTTGCACCACGTGTTGGGTCTGTTGGCGCTTGGCCTGGTAGAGTTCGCCATGGATCTGGTTGAGCATCAGCAGCCCCAAGGCCAGCAGCATCAACACGGCGACTATCAGGATCAGCCAAAGGCGGCGGCTGATCGACATGCTGCGCAAACTGTTCATCGTCCTGTCACTCCATGCTCTTTATAATTGTGGTGCTGCTTCGAGATTTCCGGCGTGTCTGATAGGCTTTCGGCCCGGAATCGAAAAACCTGAGTACTGCCTGATTTTTCACGGAATTTTTGCAGACCGGCGTTGAGAATCAACCGCGGGCGCTTGAGTGCGTTCGTCGTCAGTGAACTTTAAAAAAGACTAAGAGGCATGCCGAGCGCATGACCTTTGGAGACAGCATGGATTTTTGGACCGCCATACAGGCATTGATTCTCGGCATCGTCGAGGGGCTGACGGAGTTCCTGCCGATCTCCAGCACCGGCCACCAGATCATCGTCGCCGACCTGATCAATTTCGGCGGCGAGCGCTTCGAAGCTTTCAACATCATCATCCAGCTCGGCGCGATTCTCGCGGTGGTCTGGGAGTTTCGCCGCAAGATCCTTGATGTGGTCATCGGCCTGCCGACCCAGCCCAACGCCCAGCGTTTCACCGTCAACCTGATCATCGCCGTGTTGCCGGCCGTGGTGCTGGGGGTGATTTTTGCTGACCTGATCAAGCATTACCTGTTCAACCCGATCACCGTGGCCACTGCCCTGGTGATAGGTGGCGTGATCATGCTGTGGGCCGAGCGCCGCCAGCATGCGGTGCGCGCTGAAACGGTGGATGACATTACCTGGAAAGACGCCCTCAAGGTCGGCCTGGCCCAGTGCCTGGCGATGATCCCGGGCACTTCGCGCTCCGGTGCGACGATCATCGGTGGCCTGTTGTTCGGCCTGTCACGCAAGGCAGCCACCGAGTTTTCGTTCTTCCTGGCCATGCCGACCATGGTCGGTGCGGCGGTGTACTCGGGCTACAAGTACCGCGACCTGTTCCAGCCGGCGGACTTTCCGGTGTTCGCCATTGGCTTTGTTACCTCGTTCATCTTCGCAATGATCGCGGTCAAGGCGTTGCTCAAGTTCATCGCCAGCCATAGCTACGCGGTCTTTGCCTGGTACCGGATTGCCTTCGGCCTGGTGATCCTGGCGACCTGGCAGTTCGGCTGGATCGACTGGACTGCGGTCAAGCCATGAACATCCAGCACCCACGCCTGAAGGCGCTGATCTTTGTGCTGCTGTGTGCCGCACCGCTGTTGGGCTCGGCTTTGCTGTGGTATCGCGGCGAAACGGTGATCCCGTTGGCGGCGTACGGCGTGGTCAGCGTGGTGGCGTTTTTCCTGTACTGGAGCGATAAGCGCAAGGCCCAGACCGAAGGCTGGCGCACCCCGGAAAACATCCTGCATGCCGTCGAGCTGGCGGGCGGTTGGCCGGGGGCGTTGATCGCCCAGCAGGTGTTCCGGCACAAGACGCGCAAGGTCTCTTACCAGGTGCTGTTCTGGGTGATCGTGCTGTTGCACCAGGTGTTCTGGTTGGACCAGTTATTCCTGGGCGGCACGTTGCTGTCGATTCTGTAGGGGCCAGGTCGGCGTTATGCTCAACGCCCTGATGCGCATTGGGATAGTACGAATGTCGTTGTCTGATTCAGATTCACTCTTACGCCGCTCGGCGACTGAGCTTGCCGCGCTGATTCAGCAACGCAAGCTCACGTCCACGGCTGTTGTCTCGGCCTACCTCGCCCGCATTGAAGCGCTCAATCCATCGATCAACGCCCTGGTGCAAGTGCGCGCGCAAGCGGCGCTGGCCGACGCCTGGGCAGCGGATCGTGCACTGGCTCAAGGTGAGTGTCGGGGCCTGCTGCACGGGGTGCCCTTTACCGTCAAGGATGTGATCGATACCCGTGGTGTGGTGTCGGCGGCAGGTTTGACTGAGCGGGCCGACTACCTGCCGGAGCAGGATGCCGTGGTGGTGACACGAATTAAGGCCGCCGGCGCCATTTTGCTGGGCAAAAGCAACTGCCCGCCGGGTGGCGGAGGTGGGGTGACCGACAATCCGGTCTACGGCGCGACGCATAACCCCCATGGGTTGGCCCATAGCCCGGGTGGCAGCAGCGGCGGTGAAGCAGCGGCAATTGCTGCGGGCTTGTCTCCCTTGGGGCTGGGCAGTGATTCCGGCGGCAGCTTGCGGGTGCCCGCACATTTCTGCGGTATCTGCACGTTGAAGCCTACCACTGGCCGGGTCCCCAATACCGGGGTTTTCGATCACCCGGGTGGTTTGAGCGACTATCGCAGCCAGATCGGTCCGATGGCCCGGCATGTGGATGACCTGGCGCTGGTGCTTCAGGTAATCGCCGGTGAGGACGGACGGGATGCGGGGGTGATTCCAATGCCGCTGCACGATGTGCCTGTTCGTGGCGTGAACGGTTTGCGAGTCGCGTGGTACAGCGATGGTGGCATCGAGCCGGTTGATCCCATCACTCAGGCAACGCTGCAGGCCGTCGCCAAGCTCCTGGAAGCCGCGGGCGCGCGGGTGCATGCGGCCTTTCCCTCGGCACTGAGCACCGCTCGCGATATTACTGAACGTTATTGGGCGATGAGCAAGGGGTCCGGTGCGCAGTCAATCAAGCTGTTCTCTGATTGGGACCAGTTTCGCAGTGCCATGCTGGGGTTCATGGCGAACCACGACCTTATCCTGTGTCCGGTTGACGCCGCTGCGGCACCACGCCTGGGTGAGACACGGCCAGGGTTGTTCAACCATACGTTGCCCTACAGTCTGGCCGGCTGGCCCTGTGTGGTGGTGCGCGCCGGAACGGATGCTGATGGTTTGCCGGTAGGGGTGCAGATCGTCGCGCGGCCGTGGAATGAGCATCTGGCATTAGCCGCAGCGCGGGTCATCGAGCGGGCATTCGCTTTCACGCCCTGAGGCTGCGCCCCATCAACCCTCCAGCCTTAGCCCGACCTGCGTGCGCTTGGGCAGCTTGCTCACCACCAATTGGTGAGAGCGCTGCAACAGGCCACGCAGTTCCTCTGCACCCAACGGGTAGGGCGTGTTCATGATGACCCACTGCGCTCGCGCCAGATACGGCGCCGGGTGGATGCCCGGGCGGTCGACGTGGCCCAGGAACAACTCTTTATCGACTTTGAACGCCAGCGACTCACCGCGCAGATTCTGTAGCGCAAACATCTTGTTGCCGGCAATCGAGAACACGCGTACGCCGCCCCATTTATAGTCTTCCCGCGCACCGGGCAGGCCCAGGCAGAACGCGGCGACTTGTGCTTCGGTCATGCTCATAACGTACGGTCTCCACAGCCTTTGAAGCCTTCTTCCAGGTAGTCGATCCAGGCCCGGATGGCCGGTAACACACCACGCCGATGTGGGTACACGGCCTGCAACCAGCCGCCCGGCAATGACCATTGCGGCAACAATTGCACCAGGCGGCCACTGGTCAGTTCCTCCTCGCAATACATCATCGGCAGCACCGTGAAGCCCAAGCCCATGATGGCGCTGGCCTTGCGCACGGTGAAGTCTTCGATGCCCAGGCGGGCCTCCATCACCAGGTCGTGAGGGTTGCCCTGGGGGTCGAGAATACGCTGGTGCACCATGCGGTCGGCTTCAAGTGCGCCGAGTATGGGCAGTTGCTTGAGGTCTTCGAGGGTGTGCACCTGCCGCTCGCGCATGAACGCGGGGCTGGCGACCAGCACCGTCTGGGCCTGGCGCAGGCGCTTGGTCACCAGCAGCGGGTCTTCATCGCCCAGTTCGCGCACGCGCAGGGCCACGTCAATGCCTTCGGCCACCAGGTCGACGCGGCGGTTGACCAGCGTCATGTCCAATTGCACCAACGGATGCGCGGCAAGAAACCCGGCCACCAATTCCGGCAGGATGTTCTGGGCCAGGCCCACCGGGCAGCTGACGCGAATACGCCCGCGCGGCTCGCTGGACATGCTGGCCACGGCCTCGTCGGCCATTTCCGCCTCCAGCAGCATGGCCTGGCAGTGGCGTAAGTATCGTTCGCCGACGGCGGTCAAGGTCAGTTGCCGGGTGGTGCGTTGTAGCAGGCGCGCACCCAGGCGTTCCTCCAGCTCGGCAATGCGCCGCGACAGCCTGGATTTGGGAATTCCGAGTAGCCGGCCAGCCGCCGCGAAACCACCGGCTTCGACGACTTTAGCGAAATAGTAGAGGTCGTTGAGGTCTTGCATGCTGTGCCTATTGTCCTGTCAGTGGGACAAACTATCGCATTTAAGCTTACTTATCGACTATTGGTTTCATGTGTAGCATCACCACCATCTGATCGCCACTGTCGATCCCACCTCGGAGATCCACCATGAAATTACTGCATATCGATTCCAGCATCCTCGGCGACAACTCCGCTTCCCGCCAGCTCAGCGCCGGTGTGGTCAAGGCGTGGCAAGCGGCTGAGCCGGGTGTGGAAGTGACTTATCGTGACCTCGCCAGTGAAGG
Organism: Pseudomonas sp. MF6755; assembly: GCF_016405635.1. Classification (NCBI taxonomy): domain Bacteria; kingdom Pseudomonadati; phylum Pseudomonadota; class Gammaproteobacteria; order Pseudomonadales; family Pseudomonadaceae; genus Pseudomonas; species Pseudomonas sp. MF6755. The sequence continues at coordinate 267,481 of NZ_JAEKDA010000003.1, read as the reverse complement.
CATCAACCACTTCTCCGGCGCCACCTTGGGCGCATTGGGGACGGCCGCTGAGTTGCGCGATGCGGCGCAAAAACACGAGGCTGAACTGAGTGCATCGTCGCTGGCTGAATTCCTCGCTGCCGATGCCGTGGTGGTGGGTGCGCCGATGTACAACTTCACTATTCCCACTCAGTTGAAAGCCTGGATCGATCGCATCGCGGTTGCCGGCCAGACCTTCCGTTACTCCGAAGCCGGCCCTGAAGGCCTGTGCGGCAACAAGAAAGTCATTATCGTCTCCACCGCTGGCGGCCTGCATGCGGACCAAGCCTCGGGCGCCGCCCATGAAGGCTACTTGAAACTGCTGTTCGGCTTCCTCGGCATCACTAATATTGAAATCGTCCGTGCCGAAGGTCTGGCCTACGGTGATGAAGCGCGCAGCAAGGCCATGAACGACGCCAACGTACGCATTAACGAAGAGTTGTTCGCCGCTGCGTAAGGCTAGTGTAAATTGCGCCTTTGCTCGGTTTCATTTTGAAGCCGGGCGCCTAAACTCTGTATTCTGATCGCCTGAACGCGAGCGGAGTACGGAGTTTTTTCGTTTGTGGCCCAGGTTATGCACACATGGTTCCAACACCCTGGACTTTTTATTCGACATGCCGGTTTTTGCGCAGCAAAGGTGGACATCCCCATGATGCGTCTTTGTGCTGTTTTGGTTCTCTCCCTGGTTGGCGGCCTGGTTTCAGTGCACGCCGCCCCGGCACCGCATCCTCATTGGAGTGTGGGCTTTCATCGCATGAGCGTTCTTGACCCGCTGGATTCACAGCCGATGAAAGCCATTGCGTTCTATCCTTCAACCGACGCTGGGCACACCACGCAATTGGGGCCTTATCGCGTTGCCGCCAGTGAAGACGCCAAGGTCGCGATTGGCCGTTTCCCGATGCTGATGCTGTCGCATGGCAATACCGGCACGCCGCTGGCCCTGCATGACCTGGCCACCTCCCTGGCGCGCAAAGGGTTTGTGGTGGTGGCGGTGCTTCACCCTGGCGACAACTACAAGGATCACAGCCGCCTGGGGACTGTGAGCAATTTGTATGGCCGGCCGATCCAGATTTCCCAGGCGATCACCGCCACCTTGGCCGATCCAATGCTGTCGCCCTTCGTTGACGTCGATCAGATCGGCGTTATCGGTTATTCCGCCGGTGGCGAAACTGCCTTGATCCTGGCGGGCGCCAAGCCTGATTTCGACCGCCTGCGCCGCTACTGCCAGCAACGCCCGGAGGACCGCGACGCCTGCACCACCAATGGCGAACTGGTCGTCGACCGGGACGATTTGCAACCCCAGGCCGACCCACGCATCCATGCGCTGATGCTGATGGCGCCACTGAGCCTTATGTTTGGCCGCCACACCCTGGCTGACGTACATGTGCCGGTACTGCTCTACAGTGGCGATGGTGACAAGCTGGTGGCCGTGGACAAAAACGCTGCCGCCCTGGCGCGCAAGCTGCCGGAGCCACCCGATTTCAAACTGTTGGCCGGGGCAGGGCACTTCGTGTTCATGGCACCGTGTGACAGTGATCAATTGGCAACGATGCCGGCCATCTGCACCGATGCCGATGGTGTTGATCGCGAAGGTATCCACCGCGACCTGGTCTCCGAGGCCGGGCGCTTTTTCAGCCATACCCTCGGCCAGACGACTCGCGCCGGTTTGCAGACTGCGGATCAGTAGGCGCGGCGCCTGAGCAGTACGGTCAAGGCAAGTGCGCTGACCGACAGCAGCGCGGCGCAGAAGAAGATCCAGCCGTAGCCGAGGTTCAACGCCACGGCGCCCATCAACGGCCCGGCAATCGCCAGGGCCAGGTCGAAAAATACCGCATAGGCACTCAGCCCTGCGCCCCGGCTGCTGTCCGGCACCTGTTTGATGGCCTCTACCCCCAGCGCCGGGTACACCAGCGACAAGCCAAAGCCGGTCAGCCCGGCACCGATTAACGCCACGCCGGTGGACGGCGCCAACCACAGCAACGTCAGGCCCAGGGTCTCGATGAGCATGCAAGCGATGGCAGCAGTGAACCCGCCAAAACGGCTGATGGCCGAGATAAACACCAGGCGCGACAGGATGAAGCACACACCAAATACCGTCAGGCAGTAGGCCGCGCCGGACCAGCCGCGGTTGAGGTAATACAGGGTAATAAAGGTCGTTAGCGTGCCGTAGCCAATCGAGGCCAGGCACAGGCTGGTGCCGAACGGTGCGATACGCCCGAACACCGCCCAGAACGGCAGCCGCTCACCGCGTACCACCGGCACCGAAGGTTTAGTGCGGATCAGCACCAGGCCCAACGCCGCCAACCCCGACAGGGCAATACCGAGGCTGGTGTAGCCATATGTCGCCACCATCACCACGCCGACTGGCGCACCAATGGCAATGGCGCCGTAGGAGGCGATGCCATTCCAGGAAATCGAACGCGCAGTATGTTCGGTGCCTACCGCGCCCATGCACCAGCTGATGGTGCCCACGCCGATCAGGCCCTGGGCCACGCCCAATAACAGGCGGCCGACGATCAGAATGCTCAGGCTCAAAGTCGGCAGGCTTTCCACCAGGGTGGCGATAAAGGTCAGCACGCCACTGATCAGAATGCCAGCCAGGCCCAGCACGATCGCGCGCTTGGTGCCGACGTTATCCGACATCCGCCCGGCCATCGGGCGGCTGAGCAGGGTGGCCAGGTATTGCGAACCGATGGTGACCCCGGCGACTACGGCGCTGAAACCCAGTTGCTCATGCACATAGCCTGGAATCACCGCAATCGGCAGGCCGATGCAGATAAAGGCAATGAAGGTGTAGAAGACGATGGAGACGATCTGCAGGGTGATCGACAGGGAGGACGGGGCGGCGGCAGGCATGGGCACTCGTTCGCTGGCGGGCGGTACGGCATGATGGCATAAGTGAGCATGAAAAAAGCCCTGTCACATGGACAGGGCTTTCTCTTGCAGCTTGCAGCTGAAAACTACTGGCTGTCCTTAAAACACCACACCCTGGCTACGCAGGTAGTCATCGTAGGTGCCGCTGAAGTCGATCACGCCGCTAGGGCTCAACTCGATGATGCGGGTGGCCAGGGACGATACGAACTCGCGGTCGTGGCTGACGAAGATCAGCGTGCCCGGGTAGTTCTCCAGCGCCAGGTTCAGCGCCTCGATGGATTCCATGTCCAAGTGGTTGGTCGGTTCGTCCATGATCAGCACGTTCGGCTTTTGCAGGATCAGCTTGCCGAACAGCATACGGCCTTGCTCACCACCGGAAATCACCTTCACCGACTTCTGGATCTCGTCGTTGGAGAACAGCATGCGACCCAAGGTGCCACGGATCATTTGCTCGCCTTGAGTCCACTGGCCCATCCAGTCGAACAGGCTCATGTCGTCTTCGAAGTCATGGGCGTGGTCCTGAGCGTAGTAGCCCAGCTCAGCCGCGTCGGTCCACTTGATGCTACCGGCATCCGGCGTCAGTTCATTGACCAGCGTACGCAGCAGCGTGGTCTTGCCGATACCGTTCGGACCGATGATCGCCACGCGCTCGCCGGCTTCAACCTGGAAGCTGAAGTCCTTGAACAGCGGTTTGCCATCGAAGCCTTTGGCCATGCGCTCGACGATGACCGCCTGGCGGTGCAGTTTTTTGTTCTGGTCGAAACGGATGAACGGGCTCACACGGCTCGAAGGCTTGACCTCGGCCAGCTGGATCTTGTCGATCGCCTTGGCGCGGGAGGTGGCCTGCTTGGCTTTGGAAGCGTTGGCCGAGAAGCGGCTGACGAAGGATTGCAGTTCGGAGATCTGCGCCTTCTTCTTGGCGTTGTCCGACAGCAGTTGCTCGCGGGACTGGGTCGCCACGGTCATGTACTCGTCGTAGTTGCCTGGGAACAGGCGCAGCTCGCCGTAGTCCAGGTCAGCCATGTGGGTGCACACGCTGTTCAGGAAGTGACGGTCGTGAGAGATGATGATCATCAGGCTGGAGCGCTGGGTCAGGATGTTTTCCAGCCAGCGGATGGTGTTGATGTCCAAGTGGTTGGTCGGTTCATCGAGCAACAGCACTTCAGGGTCGGAGAACAGCGCCTGGGCCAGCAAAACGCGCAGCTTCCAGCCTGGGGACACTTCGCTCATCGGGCCGAAATGCTGTTCCAGGGGAATGCCCAGGCCCAGCAGCAGCTCACCGGCGCGGGATTCGGCGGTGTAGCCGTCCATCTCGGCGAACTCGGTTTCCAGCTCGGCGACGGCCATGCCGTCGTCTTCACTCATTTCCGGCAGCGAGTAGATACGGTCGCGCTCGGCCTTGACCTTCCACAACTCCTCGTGGCCCATGATCACGGTGTCGAGCACGGTGAATTCTTCGTAGGCGAACTGGTCCTGGCGCAGTTTACCCAGGCGCACATTCGGCTCCAGCATGACCTGGCCACCGGACGGATCGAGGTCGCCACCCAGGATTTTCATGAAGGTCGACTTGCCGCAACCGTTGGCACCGATCAAACCATAGCGGTTGCCGGCGCCGAACTTGACCGAGACGTTCTCGAAGAGCGGCTTGGCGCCGAACTGCATGGTGATGTTAGCTGTGGAGATCAATTACTTTACCTATCAATGGGTTGCGAGCGTGACGGCAGGTGCCTTCAGGCATGCGTCAACAGCGACATCAAGGCGCGAAACCCGGTCGCTGAGCGGAAAATTTTGGATGTGTGTTGGAATTTGGCGCGCATTGTCGCATATGTCAGGCAACAGTTGTATGGCGAGCGAAGGATGGTTTCGCCATCGTCTCTGGCATCGCCAGCCATAACAGCAGCAACGCCACGCCTGCCACGCCGGCCAACGTCAGAAAGGCCGCGTTGTAGCCTGCCTGTTGCACCACGAAACCGGCCAGGCTGCTGCTCAGCGCCGCGCCCAGGCCGAATACGGTGGAGAGGGCGCCCAGGCTGACGTTGAAGCGCCCGGTGCCGTGGGTCAGGTCCTTGACGATGACCGGGAACAGCGCGCCGAAAATGCCAGCGCCGATGCCATCGAGCATCTGCACCGTCACCAGCCAGTACGGGTCGCTGGACAGGGTATAGAGCACGCCGCGCAGCGGCAGAATCACAAACCCGGCCAGCAACAGTGGCTTGCGCCCCCATACATCGGCCTTGAGCCCCACCAGCCAGGCCATTGGCACCATGACCAATTGCGCGGCGACGATGCACGCGGAGGTCAGGGGCGTGGCCATCTGTAGGTTGATCTGTGCCAGCTTCTGGCTGACCAGCGGCAGCATCGCGGCATTGGCCAGGTGAAACAGGGCGCAGCAGATGGCGAACAGCAATAAAGGGCGATTGGCCAACAGCACGTTCAGGCCCGAGGGCTGTTCATGATCGCTGTGAACGGCCGGGTCGAAACCGCGAGCGACCTCATGGTCAATCGCCTTGGCCGGTACGCAACTGACCGCGACAACGCTGGCGACCGCCATGAAGGCCATCAGGTAGAACACCACCACCGGCCCGAACAGATAGGCCAAGCCTCCAGCCAGCAGCGCAGCCACGGCGTTGCCGGCGTGGTTGAAGGTTTCGTTGCGTCCGGTGCGCCGGGTGAAAGCGCGGGGGCCGGTAATGCCCAGGGAAATCGCGGAAATTGCTGGAGCGAACACCGAGGCGGCTATCGCGCTGGCGGCTTGGGTCAGCGCCACCCAGCCAAATGAACTGACGAAGGGCAGCATCAGGCAACTGGTGGTGACCAACAGCGCGGCAAATGCAATGACTGCACGTTTACGGTGGGTGCGGTCGATCAGCGCACCAGCCGGGCCTTGGGTGATCAAGGCGGCGATGCCCGCCAGGGTCATGACCACACCGATGCTGGCCGCGTCCCATTGATGGACCGCCAACAAGTAGATCGCCAGATACGGCCCGAGACCGTCGCGCACATCGGCGAGGAAGAAGTTCAGGCTGTCCAGGGATAACGCGATGCGCATGTTTGAGGGATGGGCCACGGTGCGACCTTCAAAAGCGGTGCTCAGGGAGCGAACACGCGTTGGTTTAGTGACCAGCAGGCTTGACGATAAGTTTCGCGGTCGTCGAGGGTTTTATCCTGCTGGCATTTGACTTACTTTCCCAAGCCCGCCTGACTGACTTTCTGGAGAAGCAATGGACATGCCCTCAGCACAAGAGGCAATTGCCAGCAACAAAAACGCCTGGGACGAATCCGCCCGGCTGCATAAAGACACGGCCACCTGGACGGCATTGCTGGCCTCGGTAGCCAGGCCTGATTTCTCCTGTCTTGACCCGACCATCACCGCGCTGCTGCAAGATGTCGGTGTGGTGGGCAAGGACGCGGTGCAACTGGGCTGCAACAATGGCCGCGAAAGCCTCTCACTGTATGGCTTGGGCGCGCGCTCGGTGGTTGGGATCGATCAGTCCCGGGCATTTCTGGACCAGGCAAGTGAGCTGGCCGCGGTGTCGCCCCATAGCCCCGAGTTCGTAGAGACCGATATCCATCATTTGCCCGAGCGTTTGCACGCCCGTTTCGATATTGCCCTGGTGACCATTGGCGTGCTGGGCTGGATGCCGGATGTGGCGCTGTTCATGCAGCATGTCGCCAGTGTGCTGAAACCTGGCGGCACCCTGGTGATGTACGAAACCCATCCCTTCCTCGAGGTGTTCGACCCGCGTGCGGCCAACCCACTGTTGCCTGCCAGCTCCTACTTCCAGCGCGAACCGTTTGTGCTGCAGGAATCGATTGTCTATGAAGGGCAGGGTGAGCAGGCCGGGCCGACCTCCTATTGGTATGTACACACCCTGGGAAGTGTGGTTGGCGCGGCGATCGCGGCGCAATTACAGATAGGTCACTTGCAGGAGTACCCGCACTCCAATCGGGAAGAGCTCTACGACCAATATCAGCACCAGGCCGCGCAATTGCCGTTGTGCTTTACCTTGACGGCAACCAAGCGGGCCGGCTGACCCAGTTTCCATCGCGCAAAAAAAAGGCCCGCGAGGAGAGGCGGGCCAAGTGATTCACTGGAGTAGGTAGGTCCACCCTATAGATCGAAAAGTGAAGGCTTTGTGAAAACGCCGTGATCAAATCGGATAGACGCGCCGATCAGGATCGCCGTACGAAGGTGCGCATGGTTTGCCCAGGGCCGGTGCTGAATTGCGTAGGCCTGGGCATCCCTTCATCCGCTGCGATAAACACAAAATTATCACCTTCAAGCCAGTAGCTGGCAGGCAACTGCTTGCCCGCATCATCGCCGATGGTGTCGACCCAGGTGATACTTTTGGGGGTGGTGCTGGCGTCGAGGATAAAACGCCCCGCCAGCAATACATCGCCACTGATCGTAACTACTTCGAATCCATCTCCGCTAATTGTCGTTATAGCCCCTGGCGCGCTGTGGGCGTCAGCGGGGTTGAGAACGCCACTGTCTTCAAGGGCAGTTTGTTCCCAGGCACCTTGAAGCTTGTGAAAATCCGCGGCTGAAAAAGGCGACATGCAAATTCCTTATTGCTGAAGAGGGAAGCGTTCAATTGTATCGAGAGTGAAACTGCAATACAGGGAAGCTGAGTTTTTTTCTTTATAGGACAGGCATTTGACAGCATTTTCATGATGTATTGACTACGCTTGCAGCTAGGTTAGTCCGACAGGGTTGTGACATTTGTCCTATTAGCCGAAATAAAATGGAAATATTCCATATAACTGTGGGACTTTTCAGCGGACTGAGTGGTCATATCGCCATTGGTCCGCCGTGTACAGGGCGTTGCCCCTGATGTGAGAAGTCATTGTGCTTCTGAGAATGATGGCCTTTTAGTATTATCTTAAGGTGTTCTTATTTTGAATCGAACTTCCCCGCTCCCGCCTTCCGTTGCTTCTGATGAAATTGATCTGATTGAATTGTTTCACGCGATTTGGCGACAAAAAAAGCTGATTGTGGGGTGTACGCTTCTGGCAGGCGTATTAGGCGCGGGGTATGCCTTCCTTGCACCCAAGACGTATGAAGTCAGCAGTGTGTTAAGGCCTGCGGCAATCAACGAGCTGGATGCCTTGAACCGTTCGGAAGTTTATAAGTTGCCGCCTGCTGATGCGCTGGTAAAAGTGGGCGCACAGCTGGACTCCTACGAGGCCCGCCTGGGATTTTTCAAGGACCACGAGGAGTTGTTCCAGACGTTCAAGAAACCGGGGCAAAGCCTTGAACAGAGTTTTGAGGAGTTCAATCGAAATTCCGTCAACCTGATCCTGCCAGATCCCAAGAAATCCGATTCGCTCAGTAGCTATATTCGCCTTGAGTTGCAGTACCCGACCGACGTCGATGGTGTCGCGATCCTCAACGGGTTCGTGGATTACGCCATTGCTGCCGAGCGCCAGCAAGTCGGCGCCGACCTCAAGGTAATCGTCAATAACCGCTTGAGCGAGCTTAAAGGCAAGATCGACGCTGCCCGTGCCAACTACGATACCGAGAAAGAGTCCAAGATCGCCAAGCTGCTTGAGGCTGACCGGCTCAAGCGTGCCCAGTTGCAGGATGAGCTCAGCGCACTGCGCTTGCAGATGAAGATGGAGCGGACCAACCGCCTGGCTGAGCTGGCGGAAGCCATTACGATTGCCAAGTCGATGGGGATCCGCACACCGACGACGCCATCCTCCATGGCTGATGCTACGCGCAACGGTTCGAGCCAGGTCATGCGCACAGAGGTGAACAATCAGAAGATCCCGCTGTATTTCATGGGCACCGAGGCGTTGGAAGCCGAGCGCTCGGCTTTGCAACAGCGCACCAGTGATGACTTCACCAACACACGCATTGCCGAGATCGGCAAGGAGTTGCAACTGCTGGAAAGCAACCGCGAAGTCGAGGTGCTACAAAAGCGTGGCAATGAAGACATATTCCTGCAGGACGTAGAGCCGTTACGCGCTGAAGTCGCCAGGTTGCGCAGCTTGAATATCGACATGAGCAACTTGAAGCTGGTGACGATCGACCGCCGCGCCCAGGAGCCTGTGGCGCCGATCAAACCGAAGAAACCGCTGGTCATCGGGTTAAGTCTCGTCGGCGGCTTACTGCTTGGGATGATGATTGCGTTGATCCGCTACTTCATCCGCAGTCGTGGCCAAGCCTTGCCTTATACCGCATTGGGTGACAGCAGCGTTCCTCGCCGCGAAGGTAAAAACGACCCGCTATAGCCCTGGCAAAGCGTTCATACAGGCGGGCCCAAGGGCCCGCCTGCTCACCCCTCCAGCACAATCAGTGGACAGCTTTTCACAATTCTTAGTTAACCTTTGGTTACAAAGTGTGGCTAAATAACGTCAATGGTTTCACGCCGACAGGTTGCCCAGCCGGCCGTGTCACCGGTACGTGAATTGTGATTTCAGGTGCTGCTTATCCATCCTCGGCCGTTGTGGGCCCGCAGGAGCAGCCTGTTCTCTCCCTGACTTGTGACGAATCCCTTGAAACTCATCATTGTTGCTCTCTACGTTGCCTCCATTGCGTATGTACACCTGCGTGGTCGGGTGCGACACAAGCTGGGTCGCCAGCTTAGCGATCACTCGACGTTCCTGGCGCCGATCAACTGCTTCCTGTACCTGTTCTCCAAGCAACCCAGCCGCCCGTATCTCTCGCCCAGCGGCTTTCCGGACCTGAGCCCGTTGCAGGAGCACTGGGAGGAGATCCGCCAGGAAGGCCAGAACCTGATGCGCGCAGGGGAGATCAAGCGCTCGGACCAGTACAACGACGTGGGTTTCAACTCGTTCTTCAAGTCAGGCTGGAAGCGCTTCTACCTCAAGTGGTACGGCGACAGCCACCCGTCGGCGATGAAGCTGTGCCCACGCACCACCGAGTTGGTGCAAGGCATCGGCTCGATCAAGGCTGCGATGTTCGCCGAGCTGCCACCGGGCTCCAAGCTGGTGCGCCACCGTGACCCCTACGCGGGCTCATACCGCTATCACTTGGGGCTGGATACGCCCAACGATCCTGGCTGCTATATCAATGTGGATGGCGAGAGCTACTACTGGCGTGACGGCGAGCCGGTGATGTTCGATGAGACCTACATTCATTACGCGGAAAACACCACGCAGCAAAACCGGATCATTCTGTTTTGCGATATTGAGCGCCCGATGAAGTACCGTTGGGCGGCGGCGTTCAACCGGTGGTTCAGCCGCAATGTGATGGCGGCCGCAGGCTCGCCCAATGACGATGGCGACAAAACCGGCGGCCTCAACCGTGCCTTTACTCGCCTGTACAAGATCCGTCTGCGTGGCAAAGAGCTTAAAAAGCGCAATCGCACGCGCTACTACCTGGAAAAATGGGCGATCTTCGCTGGTTTGGCGCTGATCTTCATTCTTATCTGAAGCGTGCCCAGGGCGCGAATCACTGCGGTGGTTCAGCGCTCAGCTTGTCCCACATCTTCTTGCTGATTTTCTGTCGATTGGCGTAGCCGGCCCACGGATCTTCCTTCAACCCCTGCAGCCGCTCGTGCAGGTTCGCCACCGTCCACTGCTGGGCGCTGCGCAAGCCTTTCAATTCATCCCGACTGACCGGTACCGATACCGGCAAGCCTGGCCGGGCCCGTACGGAATAAGCCGCCACCGTACTGGCGCCACGAGCGTTACGCAGGTAATCGATAAAGATCTTGCCCACACGGTTTTTCGGGCCGCTGGTGGCGGTAAAGCGTTCGGGCAGTTGTTCAGTCATAAACTGGGCAATGGCTTTGGCGAATGCCTTCACGGTGTCCCAGCCATCGCGTCGGGCCAGGGGCACAATCAGGTGCAAACCTTTGCCGCCGCTGGTCTTTACGAAGGCTTGCAAGCCCAGCTCATCCAGTACCGACAGGGTCAGTTGCGCCGCTTCCAGCATGGCTTTCCAGGGCAGGGCGGGGTCTGGGTCGAGGTCCAGCACGAACAAGTCGGGGGTTTCGATTTTGTCCGTGGTCGCGCCCCAGGTGTGCAGTTCGACAGTGCCCATTTGCACAGCGCCCATCAGGGCGTCTGCGTTGTCGATTTCCAGCAGGCGCGCGTGGCCGGGGTCGAGCGCCGGGTCCAGTTGCTTGATGTGGGGAATGGCCATGCGCTCGGCGTGTTTCTGGAAAAACTGCTCGCCGTCGATGCCTTCCGGTGCCCTGAGCAGGGAGACAGGCCGGCCATGCAGAAAGGGCAGGATCCAGCGGCTGATGTCGGTGTAGAACTGTGCCAATTGCTGTTTTTGCGTGCCGCTTTGTTGGTCGATGACTCGCTCGGGGTGGGTAATATTGACGCCCTTATGCGTTTCTTTTGCCTTGGGCTGCTTGAGCGTTTTGGCCGCGCGCGGCAGTTCATGAATGATCTGCGAGACCGGTTTATCCGTGCGCAGCCCCACGAAAGCCGCCTGGCGCACCACACCCTCACGGGTCCACTCGGCAAATTGCACTTCACCGACCAACGTCGGTTCAACCCAATGCACGCCGCGGGCCTGGGCACTGGTCAGGGGTTTTTCCAGTGGCGAGGTTTTACGCTCGAGGGGCGTGAGCTTGGCGTAGATCGCCTTCAGTGCCGCCTGGTCAAAGCCGGTACCCACGCGCCCGGCGTAGGCCAGCCCGGCGTCTTCGTTGACCGCCAGTAACAGTGCACCAAACCCGCTGCGCGAACCTTGGGGCCGGGTATAGCCGACAATCACGAACTCCTGGCGCAAGCGGCATTTGAGCTTGATCCAGTCGGCACTGCGGCTTGACACATAGGCGCTGCCGGCCCGCTTGCCGATCACGCCCTCAAGGGCCAGGTCGCAGGCACTTTCGAAGATATCGCGCTGGTTGGCGGCGAAGGCTTCGGAAAAGCGCAGTAGCTTGCTACGGCTACCGGAAAGCGCGGATTTGAGCGCAGCGCGGCGCTCTTGCACCGGGGCCTTGCGTTGATCCTGCCCATCGAGGAAGGGCGCATCGAACAGGTAGTAGACGATGTCCAGGCTACGGCCGATATCGAACGCATTTTGCAGCGCCTGGAAGTCCGGTAAACCGTCGGCGTTGAGGCTGACGACTTCACCGTCGAGCCAACTGTCCTTGAGTTTAAGCGCCTCCAGCGCCTTGACCTGGCGTGGCAGGCGCTCAGTCCAATCATTGCCGTTGCGCGTGAACAGGCGCACGTCACCGTCGCGGATTCGCGCCAGCATGCGGTAGCCATCGAATTTGATTTCGTACAGCCAATCGCCAGCGGGCGCGCGGTCGACCAGGGTTGCCAGTTGCGGGGAGAATTGCTCGGGCAGCGCAGTGTGCGCATTCTTGGGCTTCGCAGTTTTCTTGGGTTTGCTGGCAGCCCGGGCTTTGCCCACCGAGGCATCGCTGAGCACACTGTTGGGCTGGGCCTGGACGATATCGTAGTCGGACGCTGGGCGGGCCTGTTGGTCCTTTTCCTTGATCAGCAACCATTGCTCCTTGTCGCCGCTGCCCTTGAGCCGAGTGCGTACCAAGGCCCAATCCCCCGAGAGCTTTTCACCCACCAGGGTAAATTTGAGTTTGCCGGCCGCGTAGGCCTTGCGCGGGTCGTCATGGGGTTGCCATACACCACGGTCCCATACAATCACATCCCCGGCGCCGTATTGGCCGGCGGGAATGCTGCCCTCGAAACTGCCATAGCTCAGAGGATGATCTTCAACGTGCACCGCCAGGCGCTTCTGGGTCGGGTCCAAGCTCGGTCCCTTGGGTACCGCCCAGCTCAACAGCACACCGTCGAGTTCCAGGCGAAAGTCATAGTGCAGGTTGCGTGCATCATGCTTTTGAATCACAAAACTCAGGGCCGAGGCTTTACGCTTGGCGGCCGGGGAGCTTCCAGCGGGTTCGGCGGTAATCTCGAAATCGCGTTTGCGGTTGTACTCGCTCAGGGGGTTTGCCATGTCATTCTCCAACCAATGGCGGGCTCACGAGGCCTTTTTGCTGGCCTTCTTCGCGGCGGGTTTCTTCGCTGCCGGTTTGCCTGCCAGGCTGCGCTTGAGCAACTCCGTCAGGTCGATCACATCGGCAGACTTGCGTTCCTCGCTGCCCTCGGCCGTTTCCACGTCCTCGATCTTGCCGGCCTTGGCCTTCTTCGCAACCAGCGCCATGATCTTGTCCTGGAAACTGTCGCGGTACTCATCGGGTCGCCAATCGGCGCTCATGTCCTCTACCAAGCGCTTGGCCATGTCCAGCTCGCCCTTGGCCAAGGTCGGCTTGGTCACATCGCTGCCCAGCTCCAGCTCATCCAGGCTGCGCACTTCGGCGGGCCAGCGCAACATCACCAGCACCAGGGCCGACTCCAGCGGCATCAGCGCGGCCAGGTGCTGCTTGGTGTGCAGCACGACATTGGCCAGGGCGACCTTGCCGGTTTTTTTCAAGGTTTCTCGCAGCAGCGCATAAACCTTGCCGCCGCGTTTATCCGGCGCCAGGAAGTAGGGCGTGTCGATGTTTTGCAGGGGGATCTGGTCACTGGCGACGAAGGCGATGATCTCGATGGTCTGGGTCGACTTGGGGTGGGCCGAACGAATTTCGTCCTCACTAAGTACCACATAGCGGCCTTTTTCAAAGGCCACGCCCTTGACGATATTGTCCTTGGTGACTTCCTTGCCGGTGGTCTTGTTGATGCGCTTGTAGCCCACCGGGTCCATGCTGCGTTTGTCCAGCCAGTCGAAGTCGACACCTTGGGAGGACGTGGCCGAAACCAGCGATACCGGGATGTGAACCAAGCCGAAACTGATGGCGCCTTTCCAGATTGCCCGTGGCATAGGTGTGACTCCTTAACGAAGAGACTGTGTTCTGGTGACTCGCGCGCTAGGGCAAAAGTTTCGGTGGGCAGATGCTCGGACAGATCGTGTTACACCTGATGAGAAACTATTTAGTGTCACAACGCGAACCCACGGCGTAGCGTGTTATCGAACGCACGTAGTACTCGGCATAGAGAGGCTTGGTCATGAACCGTTGTGTACATCATCTTGCAGTACTGGCGTTGGGCCTGGCCCTTGCGCCATTGGCCCAGGCACAAAACCTGCCGGGCCGTTACGACACCAACAACAGCCCTATCCACCGGGCCAATCCCAATAGCATGCAGGGCACCCAGCCTAATGCACCGGCCGTTCGCGGCATCCAGACCGCCCCGACCAGCCCCCGGCCGACCGTGGAAAACGGCGGGATCGGCAACCGTTACCCCCGGCAAGAGGCGGCCCCCAGACGCCCGGCCACCGAACCCAAAGCGTCCACCTATGATGCCAACGGCAATCGCCGCTAAGGACTTGGTCTTATGTTTCTACGCAAAACCCTGCTAGCGGCTATTTGCGCCGCCTCACTGTTGCCGTTGAGCACGGTGTACGCTGCCGATAGCCAACAATTCCCCACTGAGCAAGGCAGCATCACCGCCACGCCGATCGCCAAGGGTCTGGACCATCCTTGGGCGCTGGCGTTTCTCCCCGACAAGCAAGGCTTCCTGGTAACCGAGCGCCCCGGGCATCTGCGGTTTGTCAGCCCGGACGGTAAGCTTTCCGCACCGTTGACGGGAGTGCCGCAGGTGTGGGCCAAGGGGCAGGGCGGTTTGCTCGATGTGGTGTTGTCGCCGGATTTCAAGCAGGACCGCATGGTCTATCTGTCATACGCCGAAGGTGGCGGTGAAGGCGGTAAAGCCGGGACCGCCGTTGGGCGTGGGCGTTTGGCCGCTGATTTGAGCGGCTTGCAGGACTTCAAGGTCATCCTGCGCCAGGAGCCCAAGCTGTCGACCGGCAATCATTTCGGCTCACGCCTGGCGTTCGACCGTGACGGCTATCTGTTTGTGACGCTCGGGGAAAATAACGACCGGCCGACGGCCCAGGACCTGGACAAGCTGCAAGGCAAGGTGGTGCGCATCTACCCGGATGGTCGCATACCCGATGACAACCCCTTCGTCGGCCAACCGGGCGTACGCCCCGAGATCTGGTCTTACGGCCAGCGCAACCCGCAAGGGCTGGCGCTGAACCCATGGACTGGCACGATCTGGGAGAACGAACATGGCCCCCGTGGTGGCGATGAGGTCAATATCATCGAGCGCGGCAAGAACTACGGTTGGCCGCTGGCAACCCATGGCATCAACTATTCCCTGCTGCCGATTCCCGAAGCCAAGGGCAAGACAGTGGAAGGCACAGTAGCGCCGCATCATGTGTGGGAGAAATCCCCGGCGATCAGCGGTATGGCGTTCTATGACGCCGACCGGTTCAAGGCGTGGCAGCACAACCTGTTTATCGGTGCGCTGGCCAGCCAGGAGTTGATCCGGTTGCAGTTCGATGGCGACAAAGTCATTCACGAGGAGCGGCTGCTGGGTGAGTTGAAAGCGCGGATTCGCGATGTGCGGCAGGGGCCGGATGGCTATTTGTATGTGCTGACGGATGAGGATGATGGAGTGCTGTATCGGGTCGGGTTGAATCAGGATTGAGCTGCCAGCCGCAAGCTTCAAGCTTGCGGCTGGCGACTAGAGCCCCAAATCCGACAACCCCGGATGATCATCCGGGCGACGCCCCAGCGGCCAGTGGAACTTGCGTTCGCTTGCCTGGATCGGCATGTCGTTGATGCAGGCAAAGCGGTTGGCCATCAAACCGTTCTCATCGAATTCCCAGTTTTCATTACCGTAGGACCGGAACCAGTTACCCGAGTCATCGTGCCACTCATAGGCATAGCGCACGGCGATGCGGTTACCGGCGAACGCCCACAGTTCCTTGATTAATCGGTAATCCAGCTCCTTGGCCCATTTGCGCGCCAGGAACTGCTTGGCTTCTTCGCGGCTGTGGGCAAATTCAGCGCGGTTTCGCCACTGCGTGTCCAGGGTATAGGCCAGGGACACCCGCTGCGGGTCGCGGGAATTCCAGCCGTCTTCGGCCAGGCGGACTTTTTCGATGGCCGACTCGCGGGTAAACGGCGGCAAGGGTGGACGGACTTCTGCATGTGCTGACATTGGGCGGCTCCTGAAAACACTAAAGTTATATCGAAAGTTGCCTGGCCTGTGGGTTCAAAGTTGCAATAACGTTCGCGCCATGCATTGCGCACTATCGGCAGCTGTAGAATCACCCATTACCAGGGCAACGGTTATGGCGCCATCGATCAGGATCAGCAGTTGTACGGCCTGCCGTTCCGGGTCGGGGGTGCCATGTGCTTGACATAGTTCAAGTGCGTACTCGAACAGTTTTTGTTTATGCGCTTTGGCTAACAGGCGCACCGGGTCTTGGGCGTTACCGGTTTCGCCGCTGGTATTGATAAAGGCGCAGCCGCGAAAGTCCGCCGAGCCGAACCACTGTTTGAGCGCGCTGAACAGCCCCAGCAGGCGTTCGCCGCTGTCTGCACTGCGTTCGACTTCGCTGCGCAGCCACTGCATCCAGCGTTCGTCGCGGCGTTGCAGGGCGGCAATCACCAACTCATCCTTGTTGGCGAAGTAGCGGTAGATACTTTTTCTCGAGACACCGGCGGTTTTCACCAGCAAGTCCATGCCAGTGGCGGCGATGCCATGGCGATAGATCAGCTTCTCGGTCACGTCGAGGATAATGTCGCGGGTTTCACTGTTGGCTATATCGTTCATGCCGAAGACAGTAGAACGATCGTTCTTCTTGGTCAAGGGGCTTTTTTCATTTGTCGGTGGCGAGACCTGAGCGGCCCCATGGTGTAAGCTCGGGGCCTCTTCGGATTCGACCCATTGCGAGCCTTATGCCGTCGTTCTTCAAACGTTCCCTGTTGCCCAAGCTGCGTGGTTTTCCACTGTCCCCCGAGGCTATCGAGGTGCTGCCCAGCGCTGATGCGTATCGTCGCTGCCTGCTGGAGAAAATCGCCCAGGCCACCCGCCGGATCTACGTTGTTGCGTTGTACTTGCAGCAGGACGAGGCGGGGCAGGAAATCTACGACGCCCTGCACGCAGCCAAAGCCGCACGGCCCGAACTGGACATCGTGGTGATGGTTGACTGGCTGCGCGCCCAGCGCGGGCTGATCGGTGCCGGCAAGCAGCCCGGTAACAGCGCCTGGTACCAGGCAATGACGCAAAGCCACGCCAGCGACGTGCCGGTGTATGGCGTGCCGGTGCAAACCCGCGAGTTGTTCGGTGTGTTGCACCTCAAGGGCTTTGTCATTGATGACAGCGTGCTGTACAGCGGTGCCAGCCTGAACAATGTGTACCTGCACAAGTTCGACAAATACCGCTTCGACCGTTACCACCTGATCCACAGCCAACCGCTGGCCGATTCGATGCAGCACCTGGTGGAGCATGGTTTGGTAGCGTCCAAGGCCGTACACCGTCTGGACCTGCCGAACCCGCCCACCACCCGCAGCCTGCGCAACGATATTGGCGATTTGCGCAGCCGCCTCAAGCACGCGGCCTATGACACCACGGCCGGCCAGTTGCCCAATGGCCACCTGTCTGTCAGCCCACTGCTCGGCGTCGGCAAGAACAACCCCCTGAGCCGGGTGATCCTTGAACTGATCGCAAGCGCCCAGCAGCAACTGACCATCTGCACCCCGTACTTCAACCTGCCATTGCCGGTGACTCGCGAGATCAACCGCGCCCTGGCGCGTGGGGTGAAGATCGACATCGTTGTCGGCGACAAGACCGCCAACGATTTCTACATTCCACCCAGCGAGCCGTTCAAGGTCATCGCTGCATTGCCGTACTTGTATGAGATCAGCCTGAGGCGCTTTGCCAAGCGCCACCAGCCGATGATCGACAGCGGCCAGTTGAACCTGCACCTGTGGCGCGATGGCGACAACACTTACCACCTCAAAGGCCTGTGGGTTGACCAGCGCTACACCTTGCTCACCGGCAACAACCTCAACCCACGAGCGTTTCGCCTCGACCTAGAAAACGGCTTGCTGATCGATGACCCCAAAAGCCAATGGCTGGAACCGCGGCGTACCGAGTTGGCGCAGATTTTCCAGCACACCACGCGTATCCAGGGTTACCAGCAGTTGCAGACGCTGGTGGATTATCCGCCAGCAGTCGGCAAGTTCCTGCGCCGGGTCAGCCGCGTGCGCATTGAGCGTTTGTTGTACCGCATCCTGTAGCCGGGCAACCGGCAGGCAAAAAAACACCCAGGTCGCTTGACGGCGCCTGGGTGTTTTTTTTGCCCGCAGCGCTTAGTTCAAGCCCAGCTTGCCGCGCAGGGTCGAGAGGTCTTCGGCCAAGGTGTTGACCGGCCCTACCAGGGCCTTGCGGTCGTTGTCCTTGACCTTGTCGTAGGTCTCAAAGCCGCCATCCGGGGTCTTGTACTTGGCCAGGATCTTGTCGACGCTGGCGAAGTTCTTGTCGACCTTGGCCAGGAAGGCCTTGTCTTGCTGCTCGATCTGGCCACGGAACAGGTCGACGATTTTCTTCGCGCCGTCGATGTTGCCCTGGAAGTCATACAGGTCGGTATGGCTGTAGCGGTCTTCTTCGCCGGAGATCTTGGTGGCGGCGACTTCTTCCAACAGCGCTGCAGCACCGCCGACGACTTTTTCCGGCGGGAAGGTCAGGCCGTCGACCCGCGTCTTGAGATCGTTCACATCGGCATTGAGCTTGGCGGTAAGAGCCTCCAGGCCCTTGGTCGAGTTCTGCGAGAACAACGCATATTCAATGCGGTGGAAGCCGGTGAAGTCTTCAGCCGTCACGCCTTTTTCATGGTCATCGACGCGGGAGTCGATGGACGCGTCGAGGTCGCTGAACAGCTCGGCGATCGGCTCGATGGACTCATAGTGCACGCGGGTCGGCGCATAGAGCTTCTTGGCAGTGGCCAGGTCGCCTTTATTGATGGCGTTGGTGAACGCCTGGGTCTGGGTCACCAGTTCACCGATTTCCTCGGTGACGTAGATCTTGTAGTCCGATACCGGACCTACCAGGTCCAGCGGCGCGGTAGCGGCGAAGGCTGCCAGCGGCGAAAGGCTCATTAACAACGACAACGCGATAGACGACTTCTTCATGGGAGAAATTCCGCTCTGGTTTGTTTTAGGTCTTGGCAGTGGTGTGAAGGTGCGTTGCAGCGAGTAGCGTGCGCCCGATGAAATCCTTGGGCCCGGTGACCCCCGGCAAGGTGAAGAAATACCCGCCGCCGACCGGCTTGAGGTATTCCTCCAGGGGCTCGCCGTTGAGCCGCGTTTGCACGCTGATAAAGCCTTTCTCCAGGTCAGCCTGGTAGCAAATGAACAACAAGCCCATGTCCAGCTGACCGTTTTTGTTGACGCCGTTGGAGTAGTTGAACGGCCGACGCAGGATCAGGTTGGCTTGGGTCTGCGGGGTGCGGGGGTTGGCCAGGCGGATGTGGGCATCGAGCTTGGTCAACTTGCCTTCCGGGTCTTTGCTGTAGTCCGGGACCTGGGTTTCATGCTGGCCATCCATCGGCGCGCCCGTGGGTTTGATCCGGCCGATGATGCTTTCCTGTTCTTGCAGCGGCGTGCGATCCCAACGCTCGACAAAGTTACGGATGATGCGCACGGCCTGGTAACTGCCATGGGCAGCCCAGGCCGGTTCGTCGCTGCCGGGTTGGACCCAGACAATCTGGTCCATGGCCTTGGCATCGTTGGAATCGGGGTTGGCCGAACCATCGCGAAAGCCCAGGAAATTGCGCGCACTCTGCGCAGGTGCTCCGGGCTTGGCCGGTGCCTGGGGCGGTACGCTGCCTTCCTGTTTCCAGCGCACCAGCAGCAGGTCGGGCAGGTTCTTCACGATGTCGCGCAGGGCGTGGATGTTGGTGTCCGGTGTGTTGGAGCTGAACTGCAGGCTCAGGTCGCCGTGGCATTGCGCCGGTTCCAACGCGTCGTTAGGGAAGCCGACCATGCGACTCAGGCGCTTGGGCTTGACTGCGGTGAGGCCAAAGCGCTCGTCGAACAGCGACTCGCCGACCGACACGGTAATGGTCAGGTTATCCGGCGAAACCACCGGGCCGAGGATGCCGGAATCGGTGGGCGGCAACTTCGGATCGACTTGGGGCACGGTGCCGCCGGTCATCAAGAACGCGATGCGCTCGTTCAAGGTGCGGAACAGGCGTTCCAGGTCTTCACGATCGCTGGCCAGTACGTCGAACGCCACGAGCATGCCGCAGGCCGGGCGCGGGGTGACGATGCCGCTTTGGTGCTGGCCGAAAAAGTCGTGGTGGTCCTGGGTCTTGTCACTGCGTGGTGCGGTGGTGACTTGCTCGGCTGCGGCCGCCATTGCCGGGCAGCTCAAGCTGCTGCCGGCAATCGCCGCACCGGTGGCCGCCATGCCCAGCAGGACGCGACGGCGCGCCAGGTTTAGCTGTTCTGAATCACTCATGTATGCGTTCGTCTCACTGCAGGCCGGAAAGGCCAAGGGCGGGGTCGATTCCATCGAGTGCGGCGGCCAGTGCCTTGGCCTTGGCGGCGATCTGCTTGCGCTGATCGGCGCTGATACTGTCATAGCCGGTGTAGCGGCCTTCGACCTTGAGCCCGTTGAGCTCGGCGTCGAAGGCGTTGAGCGCGCTGTCGATGTTCGGCAACAGGTCGGCAGCGGACTTGCTCAGTAGCGGGCGCATCAGGTCCACCACTTTGCGGGCGACCTCCAGGTTGGCGGCAAAGCCGTTCAAGTCGACATGGCTGTAACGCTCCTCTTCACCACTGATTGCGCGCACATCCGCCAAGCTGTTGAGGTTGCGCACCACAATGCCTACCAGTTGCTCGGGCGGCAGGGACTGCGCCAATAGCTGTTGCTTGAGCGTGGTGACATCGCCCACCAAACGTTGGGCAATCGGTGCCAGGCCATCGAGGCTGTGTTGCTGGAACAGGCTGTATTCGAGGCGGTGGAAGCCGCTGAAGGCGGGGTCCTGCTCGCGCTTTTCAAAGTAATCGGCGCGAGCGTTGATCGCGTTGTCCAGCTCGGCCAGGCGTTGGGCCGCCGGCGCCAGGCGCTGATACGCCTCGCGGGCCGGTACATACAGCGCCTGGGCCTGGGCCAGGTCACCGGCATCAATGGCCTGCTGCAGGGCTGTCACGGACTTGATCAGGGCATTGCCCTGGCCGCTCAGGTACACGCGAAACTCCGACAACGGGCCGATAAAGGCCACCATCGACGGCTTGGCCTTGGCCTGGGCATCAGACTCTGCGGTCGGCGTGACATGCAACGTGCCGCGAGGGTTGCTCAGCAGGCCACAGGTGATGGCGTAATCGCCAGGCAGCAGGTTGGCGTTGATCACCTGGCTCAGGCCCGGTGCAATATTCTCCCGCTCTTCGACGACCAGCACGCCGTCGAGGATTTCCCACTCCACCGCACGGTCGGAGCGGTTGATGATACGAAAGCTGGCGCGCCCGGCTGGCACGGTGAGGGCGTTGGGCTCACAGGCGTGGCTGTGGATCGTCACGGCGATTTCATTGTGGTTGGTCTGGCGTTTGGTAGCGGCCAGTTGCGAGGCGTAATAGAACAGGCCACCGGCGGCGATCATCACTGCCACCGAGCCGGCCACGCCCCAGCGCAGGGCGCGGGACGGCGGGGCCGATTGAGGGGTTGGGTTGGACAAGAGACGGTCCTTACTGGCTGGAAGCGGAAGAGGTCTTGGCGACGGGTCGGGCGGGCGCCGAGGGCAGGAAGAACATCACCAGGGCCACCACCAGGTAAATCAGATAGGCACCCAGGGTGCTGACGGTCGGCGCCTCCTGGTACCCGAACATGCCGGCCAGTACCGAGCCCAGCGGGCTGTCCATGGGCAGCGCGGCGCTGAAATCGAACAACACGGTCTGCCAGTGGTTCCACACGCCGGCCTCATGCAGGGCCTGCACCGAGTTGGCGAGAATGCCGGCCGCCACCACCAGGATGAACAGGCCGGTCCAGCGGAAAAACGCGCCAAGGTTCAGGCGCATGCTGCCGGAATAGATCAGGAAGCCCACGACAATGGCCAGGATCAGACCGAGCAGGGCGCCAATCGGTGCGCCCGGGCCTTCGCTCTGCTGGAACACGGCCAGCAGGAAAAATACGGTCTCCAGGCCTTCGCGGGCCACTGCGAAAAACACCATGGCGATCAGCGCGATTACCTGGTGCCTGGAGCCGGCCAGCGCGTGGTCAAGGGATTCGTGCAGGGCATGCTTGATGGAGCGCGCCACCTTGCGCATCCAGAACACCATGGAACTGAGGATACCCACGGCGACCAGTCCGACGATGCCTTCGAACAGTTCCTGCTGTTTTTGCGGGAATTCCGCGCTGACCAATTCCAGGCCGCCACCCACCAGCAACGCCAGGGCAGCGGCAAGGAACACGCCGATCCACACGGCGGGCATCCACTGGCCGCGGCCGGTCTGTTGCAGGTAACTGGCGATAATGCCAACGATCAACGCGGCTTCAATGCCTTCGCGCAACATGATTAAAAACGGAACGAGCATCGGGCACCGGGGCGTAACTAGTTAGGAAGCTAAGTTGTAACATAATGATACTCATTGCTAAACAAGAAATATTGACCTTTGCTGAACGAGGGCTGAACGGTGGTGGCGAAGCGCAACCGCCTTTATGATGCAGGCCACCCAGACTGCAGCCGGACAGCTCAACACCCCATGTCGGAAAAAGACACCATCTCTATTCACCTCGTGCGCGAAGCCTTGTTGCAGAGCTGTGCGCCTGGGGCGGCCACTGTCGAGGCGTTAAGCAAGGTCGGGATTGACCCTGCGTGGCTGGAGCATCCAACTGCCCGTGTGCCGGCCACGGCTTATGCGCGTCTGTGGCGTTTGCTGGCTCGGCGCAAGGACGATGAATTCTTCGGCATGGACCCGCGCAAACTCAAATCCGGCAGCCTGGCCTTCCTGTGTCGCGCCTCGATGGCACAGCCCAGCCTGGCCGCTGGCCTGGAAACCGGCCTGGGGTTTCTCTCGTTGATGCTGGAGCGCATGCCCGCCCAACTGGTTCGCCAACAGAGCCTGGCGGAAATCGTCCTGCTCGAACACGAACCTGAGCCCAGGCGTGCGTTCACCTATTTCACCTATTGGATGATCGTGCACGGGGTTGCCTGCTGGCTGGCGGGGCGCCGTATCCCGATCCTCGCCATCGAACTGCGTTGCCCGCAACCGGGTTTCTACGACGATTACCGGGTGATGTTCTCCGACAACCTACGCTTTGACCGGCCGCGCACCCGCATGATCTTCTCTGCCGACTGCCTCGATCTGCCGATCAAGCGCAGCCCGGAAGAACTCAAGCGCTTCCTCGCCCATGCGCCGGCCAACATCCTGGTCAAATACCGCGATCCCGAAAGCCTCGCTACGCGCATCAAGCACGACCTGCGCCAGATGCCTCCCGACACTTGGCCGGAAACCGACGGCCTTGCGGCTACCTTGTGCATTTCCGCCTCCACACTGCGCCGCCGCCTGGCGGAGGAGGGGCAGACCTATCAGGGCCTCAAGGACAGCGTACGCAAGGAGTTGGCGATTGTGTGGCTGGCTGAACCGCAGATCAGCTTTGCCGAGATAGCCGCGCGGTTGGGGTTTGCAGATGCGAGTTCGTTCTACAAGGCGTTCCGTAAATGGGCGGGGTCGAATCCTGGCCATTATCGAAGTTTGATTTTGAACGAGCCAAGTCGGTTCTCCCCGCGCTGATGCGGGACTAGGATATTCCTTACTTATTCCTTCACCTGGGTATGACAGAGCGATCCTTAGTTGTTTTAGGACGCGGCTGGCATATTCGGCACCTCATTTCGTGCACTGTAAGCAACGTGTTCCTACCTGCATTTACGGGCGCTTGATATCTGCTGGTTGATATCAAGCGTGGTGTGCTGAAAGCCGTTGTTTAACTGTGAGGTGTGCTTATGGAGGAATAAAGGTTTCAGTTATTTCAATTGAGTGTTTATTAATTGATTTGAGGTGAGATTATGAAAAGTCTTATTGCGTTGCCGTGCCTTGCGTTAATGCTTTTGTCTACTCAGGTGTCCGCCTTGTGTCTGTATATAACCGATAGCTATAGCGGACTTTTGCAGCCAGATGTGGAAACGGCAGTGTATGGTCCGTTCACAATAACGTCTGCGAATGGATGTGCGGGTGCGACTATTGATGTCACGGCTTCCACGAGCGGTGGAGGGAGGGCACCGCAGTTGATTATTCAGAAGCAGTCGGGCGCGTCGTGGCAACCTGTTGCGACGAACTTTGGTAGCAGCGCTTCATACTCCGGATCGTTTGGTACCTATAGAGTAGCTATGTTCAATTCCGACCCTGACGTAAAATCCTACTCAGGCACCACCAAGTACGGCCGCTGAAGGCCACGCCAGGCATGGGCGGTGCGTTAAGTTCCCTATTAGCGCACTGCCCAAACCTTTTTGATTCAAGCTTGTTCATGAATTGTTAAATCACCTCTGGAGGAATTGACGAAGTAGGCCAGTGCACCTACAGCGTGATTGGCGTCTATCATCCCCTTTCGCCACCTCAAAGTATCTTCTTTTACATCGGCAGGGTTTTTCTCAAGGAAATCGTTGTAGTCCTCAAGTCTTTCATTAAATAAGGCAATAGCGTTGAATTTAATGTCTGTGTCTGTGGGGCGACCGTCTGCTCCAGTTGCTAAGTTCCCTCCGGCAAACACTGCAAATGCGTGTATGTCTATCATTTCGTTGTCAAATAATACTCGCGCTACTTTTCTGAGCTCGTCCGAGCTGATAGAGGTCATGTCATAATCTTTTAAGTGTTTCTTTAAATCGATGATTTTTTGGGTTTCGTCAAGGTTAAGCGTGTTTGCTGCCACGGACTCCTCAGTCACAGTGAATGCATTAGTTCTCTGTTCTGGATTTTTAATAGCATAGGCATTGGTTGCCTTGGTATACCGCATCTGCTCGGCAGTCAACATGATAGCCATGGCACATTGCTCCATTAATAAAAGTGACACTTCCTTGTCGACGGGAGCGCGAATTACTTTAATGCGAACATGGCGCCCATCTACGTAAAAGGCAGAGTCCTCATTAGGTGCTTAAACCTTGAGGCCAGGCACGGCGCGGTACTAGGAAATTACCTACAAAGTACTTCGTTGTTGGATTACAGAAATAACTTTCAATATTTTAGGAAGACCAGGCAAAAAAAAAGCCCCGCGACCGAATGATCCACGGGGCTAAAAATTGGCTGGATGCGACCAACCAAAGGAGCTCTTTACCTTACTTGTTGCTGGCAACCACCGTATCCGGCTGCCAGCCACCGCCCAGCGCCTTGTAGATCGCGACGATGCCGCGATACAGGTCGACTTCGGCCTGGGCCTGGGAGTCTTCAGCGGCCAGGCGTTCTCGCTGGGCGTCGAGCAGCACCAGGAAGTCCACGGTGCCTTCGCGGTAACGGATCGCGGCGAGGTCGGCGGCGGCGCGGCTGGATTCGCTTTGACGGATCAGCGAGACCAGGCGTTGCTGGCGCTTGCCGTAGTCGCTGAAGGCGTTTTCAGACTCTTCCAACGCCAGCAACACTTGCTGCTCATAGGTCGCCAACGCGCCATCGGCTTCGGCGTTCGCGCCACGCAAACGGGCGCGTACGCTGCCCAGGTCAAACGCGGCCCAGGTAATGCTCGGGCCCAGGGACCAGGCGTTCGCCGCTGCCGAGCCGATCTGCGAGCCTCGCCCGGCGGTGAAGCCGAGGAAACCACTGAGGCTGACCCGTGGGAACAGATCGGCCTTGGCCACGCCGATACGTGCGGTGGCGGCGGCCAGTTTGCGTTCGGCGCTGAGGATGTCCGGGCGGCGTTGCAGCAGCTGCCCCGGGTCGCCAATCGGCAAGGCCTTGGCAATTGCCGGCAGGTCTTTCGGGCTCAGGTCTACGCTTAGCTTGTCAGGGCGCTGGCCGAGGAGGGTGGCGATGCGGTTGCGCTCGCGCACTTGTTCGGCCTGCAATTGCGGCACGCTGGCTTCCACCGCCGCGAGGCGGGCGTCGGCACGTTCTACGTCCAACTGATCGCCTACACCAGCATCGCGCAGGCTGACGGTGATGGTGCGCGATTCCTGCTGGTTCTTCAGGTTGTCCAGGGCGATGCGTTCGCGCAGTTGCGCCCCGCGCAACTGGCCGTAGGCATCCACCAACTCGGCAATCATGGTGACTTGCAGTTGGTACAGGTCGGCTTCGGCCACCTGTTGGTCGGCGTCGCTGGCTTCCAGGTTGCGGCGGATGCGTCCGAACAGATCCACTTCCCAGGCCATGTCCAGGCCCAGGTCGTAGCGTTCGCTGTTGACGCGTTTGGTGGTTTGCCCAGGGATCTGGCCCTTGCCCACATCGCTGCTGGCACGGGACGTCACCACCGGCATGATGTCGTTGGCCGCATCATCACGGATGGCCCGTGCCGCTCGCAGACGGGCGAAGGCCACGCGCAGGTCGCGGTTGCCGCTCAGCGACTGGGTTACCAGTTGGTCGAGGGTCGGGTCGTCGAACTGCTGCCACCAGATGCCTTCGTATTTGGCATGGTCGTAGCTTTTGCTGTCGGCGGCGGCCGTGATATTGGCCGCCTCCAACTGCTGGGTCTTGTAGTCCGGGCCTACGGCGCAGGCGGCGAGCGCCAGAACCAGCAAGCTCGGCAGGAATACTTTCACACTCATTGCTGTGTCTCCAGCTTCAAGGCCTTGGCCGCTTTGCGCGCATCCTGGCGTTCCACATAACGACGGATCAGTACGTAGAACACTGGCGTCAACAACAGACCGAAGAAGGTCACACCGATCATCCCGGAGAACACCGCCACGCCCATGGCATGACGCATCTCGGCACCGGCACCGGTGGACAACACCAATGGCACCACACCCATGATGAACGCGAACGACGTCATCAGGATCGGCCGCAGACGCAGGCGGCAGGCTTCCAGTACCGCTGCCAGCGGGTCGAGGCCCTCGGCCTGTTTATCCTTGGCGAACTCGACGATCAGAATCGCGTTTTTGCACGCCAGGCCCACCAGTACGATCAGGCCGATCTGGGTGAAGATGTTGTTGTCGCCACCCGAGAGAATCACCCCGGTAATCGCCGACAGCAGCGTCATCGGTACGATCAGGATCACCGCCAGCGGCAGGCTCCAGCTTTCGTATTGGGCTGCCAGTACCAGGAACGCCAGCAGCACGCAGAGCGGGAACACGAACAGTGCGGTATTGCCCGAGAGGATTTGCTGATAGGTCAGGTCAGTCCACTCATAGGTCATGCCATTAGGCAGTTCATCCTTCAACAGCTTTTCAATCGCAGCCTGGGCCTGGCCGGAGCTGTAGCCCGGTGCGGCGTTGCCGTTGATTTCAGCGGTGATAAAGCCGTTGTAGTGCATCACGCGGTCCGGACCCGAGGTGTCGCTGACCTTGATAAAGGTCGCCAGCGGGATCATCTCGCCTTTGTTGTTGCGCACTTTCAGTTGGCCGATCTGATCGGAGTCCTGGCGGAACTGTTGCTCGGCCTGCACGTTGACCTGGTAGGTGCGCCCAAATCGGTTGAAGTCGTTGGCATACAACGAACCCAGGTAGACCTGCAGGGTGTCGAAGATGTCGCTGATCGCCACGCCGTGGGTCTTGGCCTTTTCGCGGTCGATGGCGGCATCGACTTGCGGCACGTTGACGGTGTAGCTGGTGAACAGGCCGAACAGCTCAGGCACGCTGTGGCTCTTGGCAATGACGTTCTGCACTTCTTTATACAGCTCGTCATAGCCGAGGTTGCCACGGTCTTCGATCTGCAGGCGGAACCCGCCAATCGTGCCCAGGCCCTGTACCGGCGGCGGCGGGAAGATCGCCATGTACGCTTCTTCAATGTTGGCGTATTGGCCATTCAGCGCTCCGGCAATCGCCCCGGCCGACATGCTCGCGTCTTTACGCTCATCGAAGGGCTTCAAGGTCACAAACACGATGCCGCTGTTCGGGCTATTGGTGAAGCCGTTGATCGACAGGCCAGGGAACGCAATCGCGGCCTCCACACCGGGCTGTTTCAGGGCGATCTCCGACATGCGCTTCATCACGCTTTCGGTGCGGTCCAGGCTCGCGGCGTCGGGCAGTTGGGCGAAGGCCACCAGGTATTGCTTGTCCTGGGCCGGTACGAAACCGGTCGGGGTGTGAGCAAACCCGAAGAACGTCAGCACCATCAGGCCGGCGTACACGAACAAGGCAATACCACTGCCGCGAATCACCCGGCGCACGGTGCCCACGTAGCCATGACTGGCCTTTTCGAAAAAGCGGTTGAAGGGACGGAACAGCCAGCCACCGAAGATCTTGTCGAGGAACTTCGAGAAGCGATCCTTCGGCGCATCGTGACCACGCAACAACACGGCGGCCAGGGCAGGGGACAGCGTCAGCGAGTTAAACGCCGAGATCACCGTCGAGATCGCAATGGTCAAGGCGAACTGCTTGTAGAACTGCCCGGTCAAGCCACTGATGAAGGCGGCCGGAATGAACACCGCACACAGCACCAGCGCTGTCGCGATGATCGGGCCGGTCACTTCGCTCATGGCTTTTTCAGTGGCCGGGAACGGCTCAAGGCCCAGCTCAATATTACGTTCGACGTTCTCCACCACCACGATGGCGTCGTCCACCACGATGCCGATGGCCAGTACCAAGCCGAACAAGGACAAGGCATTGAGTGAGAACCCGAACAGGTGCATTACCGCAAACGTACCGATCAACGACACCGGCACCGCCACCAATGGAATGATCGAGGCGCGCCAGGTTTGCAGGAACAGGATCACCACCAGCACGACGAGAATCAGTGCTTCGAACAGCGTGTGCACGACCGCTTCGATGGAGCCGCGTACAAAGATCGTCGGGTCATAAGCGATGCGGTAATCCATGCCCGCAGGGAAGCTCTTTTTCAGTTCGGCCATCTTGCTGCGCACATCGTTGGAGATGTCGATGGCATTGGAGCCGGGGCGTTGGAAAATCGGAATCGCCACGGCGGGCTGGTTATCGATCAGCGAGCGCAGCGCGTATTGGCTGGAGCCCAGCTCGACCCGAGCTATGTCCTTGAGGCGCGTGATTTCACCATTGGCGCCGGCGCGGATCACAATGTTCTCGAACTCTTCTTCGGTGACCAGGCGGCCCTGGGTATTCACCGACAACTGGAAGCTGGTGTCACTTGGCGCAGGCTGCGCGCCCAGGGCACCGGCTGCCACCTGACGGTTCTGCTCACGGATCGCCGTGACCACATCGGTCGCGGTCAGGTTGCGTGAGGCGGTCTTGTTCGGATCAAGCCAGACGCGCAGGGAGTAGTCGCCCATGCCGAACAGCTGCACGTCGCCGACGCCGCCCAGACGGGCCAACTCGTCCTTGATATTGAGGATCGCGTAGTTGGACAGGTACAGCATGTCGTAGCGCTGATCCGGCGAGGTCAAGTGCACCACCATGGTCAGGTCGGGAGAGGCCTTGTCCACGGTGATACCGATGCGCGTCACTTCCTCAGGCAGCTTGGGCTGAGTCCGCGTCACACGGTTCTGCACCTGCACCTGCGCGTTGTCCAGGTCGGTGCCCAGGGCGAAGGTGATGGTCAGGGTCAGCTTGCCGTCGGCGGTAGATTGCGAGGACATGTACAGCATGTTCTCGACGCCGGTGATGGCCTGCTCCAACGGCGCCGCCACGGTTTCACCGATGACTTTAGGGTTGGCGCCCGGGAAGTTGGCGCGTACCACTACAGTCGGCGGTACCACTTCCGGGTATTCGCTGATCGGCAGTTGGAACAGCGAGATCAAACCGGCGATCAGGATCAGCAGCGACAGCACCGCTGCGAAGATCGGCCGTGAAATGAAGAACTTGGAAAAATTCATCTTGAGTCGTATCCCTTAACCGCGTGGAGTCGCGCTGCTGGCGAGCTTGGGCGCGGTTTGTTCCGGCGCCACTTGCTCCAGGTTGCTGGCTTCAAGCGCTTGTCGTTGTTGTGCCAAGGCGGCGAGGGTTTCCTTGCTGGCCATCGGGATGGTTTCCGGTGCGACCGGTGAGCCCGGGCGCACGCGCTGCAGGCCCTTGACGATAACCGTGTCGTCCTTGGTCAAGCCGCTGCGCACGATGCGCAAACCTTCGATCTTCGGCCCCAGTTCCACCGCGCGATACGCCGGCTTGTCGCCTTCCATCACCAGCACGAATTTCTTGCCCAGGTCGGTGCCGACGGCTTCGTCGTTGATCAGCACGGCGGAGTAGGTGCCGCTGCCGACCAGCTTCAAGCGCGCATACAGGCCAGGGGTGTATTCGCCCTTGCTGTTGTCGAACACCGCACGGCCACGAATGGTGCCGGTGGACGGGTTGACCTGGTTGTCGACGAAGTTCATCTGGCCCAGGTGCGGGTTGCCGGTTTCGTTGGACAGGCCCAGGTACACCGGGGTGGTTGCGCCACGCCGACCTTCACGGGCCAGCTCGGTGTACTTGAGGAAGACACGCTCGTCGGCATCGAAGTAGGCGTAGACCTTGTCGGTGGAGACCACACTGGTCAGCGCGGTGGTATCGGCGGTCACCAGGTTGCCGGCGGTGATTTCAGCGCGGCTGACGCGGCCGCTGATGGGCGACGTCACGCGGGTAAAGCTCAGGTTCAGCTTGGCCAGGTCCAACTGCGCCTGGATCCCGGCCATGGCGGCGCGGGCTTCCTGGGCGGCGGTGGTGCGCGAGTCGGCCAGTTCGGCGGAGATCGCATTGCTCTGACGCAGGCGTTCACCGCGTTGCGCTTCGTTTTCGCTGCGGGTGGCGGCCGCTTTGGTTTGCGCGAGCTGGGCTTCAAGACGACGCACTTCAGCCTGGAATGGGCGAGGGTCGATCTGGAACAGCAGGTCGCCTTTCTTGACCAAAGCGCCTTCAGTGAAAGCGACTTGGTCAATCTGGCCAGAAACCCGAGGACGAATCTGCACGGTTTCCGGCGCTTCGAGGCGTCCGGTGAACTCGTCCCACTCGTTGACCGGTTGCTCCAGTACCTTGGCCACGCTGACTTTGGCTGCGGGCATGGCGGCCGTTTGGTCCGGGGTCTTGCCGCACGCGCTCATCACCACCACGGCCAAGATCGCCAGGGGGAAGCGCAAATGTTTGAGTGACTGTTCCATGAGGTGCATCCGCCAATGTATTTGAGATGGGCGGATCATGCGCGGCGAGGTGCTATGTCACGAATCGAATGAAGCAAAGGTAACTATCATTCGGAATGATATAAGCGCGGGATTAGCCCTCTAGGATGCGGGTTTCGTTAGGGAGCTATCAATGGCGTTGATGGCAAAAGACTGTTGCTGAAGGTGCAAGGAACTTTTGCGAAAAGTCCAAGGCTTCGGTTGACAGGTAAGGGGCCGTGACTACATTGATGATGTCAGGACGCAATCACCGGAGCCCGAAATGGATGGATATGCTTCTCTCCCGCGTAGATTGCGGCTGAACGGGCGACATCTGCATTTCGCCGGCTTTTGGTTTTTGGCGCAGTGCTGCAACCTACCGGCGCTTGCCGCCCCGAATGACGGGGCCATCGTCGCCGCAGACACGCCCATTTCCTTTACCTTGTTACCGCAAACACTGAAAGACGCGGATATACAGGTCTTCAATGGCGCACCGGCCAAGAGCGGAGATTGGCGTTCCATTGCAATCAGCCAATCCGGCAGCGTCGATTCGACCTGTACCGCTACCTTTGTCGGCAAGGGTGTGTTGTTGACTGCCGCGCATTGCGTCGTCTTGGGCAGCAATCATTTTGCCTCGCCCATCAGCATTGGGCCGTTCAGGTACCGCTGCTCGGTGGATCCGGCCTATCTCTCGACGACGCAAATGCCGAGCGTCCGTCACCCCGCAGACTATGCGCTGTGTCTTGCCGAGCCCTATTCAGGTACGGTCCCGGCCGAGTTCCAGCGCTTACTCTGGGATACCCTTGATCTGCGTGCAGTGGCCAAAAATGATCTGTTGCTGGTGGCCGGCTACGGCTGTGTTTCGTGGACGTTCAACCCCGCCACCGGACATATTGCCGATGAGCCGGGGGATAAAACCTTGGCCGTGGGTGATTTCAAGGTCACTGACCTGGACGCCGACTCATTCTCCAGCGAATCGGATGGCAAGACTAAAAGCGCGTTGTGCGCAGGTGATTCTGGAGGTCCGGCGTTCAGTGGCGTCAGCGCGATGAACCCGGGCGGCGCACGTACCATTCGTGGTATCGCTTCAAGAAAACACGTCGACGACAGCAAGGTCGTCTCGCACTTTGCTTCGCTGTCTACGCCGCGCTTTGGGCGGTTCCTGGCGTGCTGGAAAAAAGCCAACCCCAACGCATACGTGATGGTTAAAACCTCTGGCACAACAACCGTGGAGAACCTGATATGCGGCAGCGATGCGTAGTGACCCTGGCCTGCGCGCTCGGGGCCACGCCGGGCGCGCCGGCATTTGCGGTGGATGCATCGACAATCGGTCAGCCTGACAAGGTTTCGGCGTTCCGCGCCACCCGCGGCGAATTGCCCGACACGCTGGTGAGCTATGTCGCAACGCACGCCGAATCCCGGCTGTTGGACCGTGCCACTTACCCGGCAGCCCATGAAGTCAGTGCGCAGACCATGATCGAACTGCTCTGTGGCACCAAACAACCCGGCTATGAAGAGGTGTGGCGCGAGCAGAATGGTCTAACCGGTGCATTCGATATGCAAAGCCCGATGGGTGAGCAGGTGTACGCATTGAACTGGCCCGCCTGTTTCTACATCAGCGATAAGCCGGGTGAGTTCGTTGTGCAGCCCAATCGTCTGCTTAGCAGTAAGTTTGTCGAGCGCATAGGGCGAGCGGGCAGCGCCAGGGAGATGCAGCAGTACTTCCAGCGCGCCGATGTTAACCAGGTCAGGCCAGGCGAGACGGTCCCCTTATCCTTCTCTACTCAACCGGTCACATTCACCCCCAAGGGTGACCGAGCGGATTTCGAGCGCGAAGTCGTCGCGTTGGCGGTCAAGCCCGATGGAGTGTCCATTACGGCTGCGATGAAGGTCAGCGCAAAACCCAAGCTGGCGGATGAGATCGTGACGGCTGTCAGCGATGCCGGCGTGGCACTGCCCGACTGCGTGGGCAGCGCCGCGCCCTTCGACGCCGCGCGGATTCGCCAGGTGTTGTCGGTACTGAGCCGCGACTATAAAAAGCCTCGAAGCCCAGTGACGGTTGCAGTACTGGACAACGGCTTCAGCGCCGCTCATTTGCAGGATGGTGAACTGGCGTTTGCGAGCAAATTTCCCAAACGATTGTTTCTGCTCAGCGAGAGAGAAAACGGTGGAAACGAGGAACTGGAAAGCCCGGTGCCTATTTCCGACAGCGTGTCCCTGGAGTCGGTGATCAGCCTGGCTGACGTAAAAGCCCCACGCTCCGTCGCCGGGCACGGTACCCATGTGACCGGCTTGGTCATCGGCGGCCCATGGATGGACCCCGTGTCGTCGCTCTTTGCCATCAATGACCAGGAGAGTTGGCTGCACTTACGCATCATTCCGTTGTCGGCCGGTACCCGGCAGGTCTCTCGAATGGCGCTTAACGAGGCCATATTTCGGGTGGGCCTGGGTAAACCTCAAATCGTCAACATGAGTGTTCGTTATGGATCGACACAGGACCCGCGGCTCCACAAGGTCATCAGCGACAACCGGGAGATTTTGTTTGTAGTGGCCGCCGGGAACGACGCACGTGACGTCGATAGCAGGCTTGGAAATGACGGTGCGTTCGTCCCGGCCAGTCTTGGCGGTAACAAAAACGAAAATGTCATCTCTGTGGCCGCGGAAAACGGCAACGGCTTCCTCACACCTTTCAGCAACTACAGCGACTCGCGGGTTGATATCGCTGCTTTAGGCTGCAACGTGGCCTCCTCGCTGGATGGCGAGCAGATTGAGACGCTCAGTGGTACCTCCCAGGCCACTGCCCTGGTCAGTTTTGCAGCAACACTGCTGGCGCGGCATGGGTTGAGCGCCGTGGGTATCAAGCGGCGTCTGCTCACCAGTGGCGACCTGTTGGAGGGCGTCCTTCGGTTCGATAACGGCAATCTGCGAACCTTGCCAATGACCGATAAAAGCCGACCGCAGATTTATTCGCGTTCGCGTATCAACCTCGAAAAGGCGCTGATGTTCCATCAAGACTACCTGCGCATTCGAGTCAAGGATGGGGGCAGTGGCGACACCTCTAAAAAAGAGGTCGAACTGTTAGGCGACCTGCAGGTACAGGGCGCCATCGATTGCGGTGTGGAGACCGATGGCCAGCATGTCTTCGCGCTCAAGCGCAGCGCTTCGGGCGGGTTGTGGTGCTTCCGTCATGACCAACTCACACCTTTTTTGGCGTCGCCAGGCGAGGATTTCCGGCTGGTGGTGGAGGTCAGGAGCGAACTCAAGGTTCCTGCCGGCGAGGTCTCGCGCTACAAAAAAGGGCAAACCTTTGAGGTGGCCATGGCTGATCTTCAGGAATTCATTCGTTCAGACACCTATATGCGTGGCTTCTAAGGGAGTAATGATATGCGCCATTTCGGGACGGCTATAGCGGTTGCGGCCTGCTTGACCACTGCCAGTTGCACGACTGACCTGCAATCGCATACGCCTTCCCCGACGGGAATCACCCAGGGCGCCAGCTATCATTTACCGGAACTTCACTACGACATTGAAGTGAAGCGTACCTTGACCCAATGCCCCATTCTTCCGGATCGACACAACCCCCAGGCCGTCGGGCAGATCGAGTTCCAGACCCGCGCCACGGCAACGCCACGCACTGTCGCCGGGCAGGAAGTGGTAATCGATTTCGAGGCGTTGTCGGCGTTCACCAAAATCACCAACTTTGATCTTGAGCGCTACCCCAGCGGAATCCTCAAGTCAGTCAATGCGACAGTCGATGACCGTACCGCCGATGTTGCCAAGGAAGCGTTCAAAGCTATTGTCAGCGTTGGCAAGTTAGCGATCGGGTTGCCGAGCCTGGAGGCCACCGAAACCGGCGTGAGGCAACGCCATTACTTCCTCGCTTGCAGTGTCAAGGCCAGCGAAAGTGTGGCAGCGGTCCCGGTGCTACGCAAGGCGGCAAAGGAGCGCGAGGCTGAGCTGAAAAAAGCCACGGATGCACTGGATGGTTTTAATACGGACCACCCGCCATCGCCACATAACGGTAGCCAAGCAGCCCAGGCTGCCAAGTTGGCGCGTGCTCAATTGCTCGCAAAAGAAGCGCTGACTGCGGCCAACGAAGCACTTGCCAAGACCCTGAACGACATCACCGTTGTCTACCGTTCCACTTACGTGCCGGGGCAGACCAGTGCGGCGCCTAGTGTCCTGGCCTCTCGCCACAGCGCCAGGTTCAATACGTGCAGGGAGAAACCCGCCACTGCGGAATCGACCGTCCCCGAAATCAACGGTGTTTACAGCGGCCTTGCGGATGCGACGGCGGGCACAACACCACCTCAATCCATTGTGCAGTTGCGCTCTTACTCCAGCGATGGGAAGGGCAGCGCGCGTTGGCTTGTCCACACGCTGGGGCCTGACATGACACTCGATTGCGATGGATCAATCACGGCGCAGGCGCGTTGGAGTGATGCCAACGGTAAGCCGACGAATGCCGATGCTGAGCAGGCTTCCAACGCGGCGAAGGCGATTTGGAAAAACACGCTTGCCCTGGACGAAATCCAGTTAGTCACCAGGCGCTTGCAGGGCACCGCAGTGCTGATTACCGCCAATACGCTTTCATCACAGCGCAAAGACCTGACGCTGGGTGCCAGCCGCACATGTACCGGGGAGGGCGACCAACGTTGCGGCATTCTCTATCGGACACAGTTGCCGGGACGCCTGCGTATCTGTCGGTTTATGTCGGAGCAAGAAGGTATTGCCAATCCTCAGCAATGCCACGCTATGAGCAACACTGATCCCGCGGTGCTGTTCACGGATGAACGTTCCATTCCCCAGATGGGGCATCTGGCGTCACTGGGGTTGCACAATGGCCCGTTCACCAATAACGAACTGACGGCATCATTCAGCGAAGACGGCAGTTTGATAAAAATGGGCTACAAGAAGCCCCGTGCCGAGGCAGTGGCAGTCGGCGAAACGGTCAATGCGGGTATCGACGCGCTGACGGCCATTAAGTTGTTTTCAAACACAAGAGAGCTACGGGACCTGGCAAATGAGAAAGCCCTTACTGATGCGCAGGTCGCGCTGCTCAACTCCCGGAAGGCACTGGTGCAGCCGACTGAAGTCACCGCGCTGGAGAACCAGGCCAGCGTGGTCAAGGCGCGGAGTGCGTTGATCGAAGCGCAGATTCAATTGCACAAGAAGCAGGCTGAGTTGGAGGCGTTAAATGAATGAACTCCAGGAGTAACAACAGGGGGCATCGCCAGCACCAGGCGCCGACCCTAGACTTCGTGCACGTTCTTCTCTCGATGAAGGCGATGCGCAGGACGCGGGATCGCTGTGCCCCCGCGCCTTGGCCGCCCGACCGAGTTTTATGCTTGGGCCCTCTCGGGATAGGTCGCGCGCCAGTGCAAAATCTGCTCCTGGATGTTCCAGTGAATAATCTGCTCGTAGAGTTTTTCCATAAACGCTACGTCGAACCCTGCTTCCATTGCCCATTCACGCCGCTCTTCCAACATCGCCGCCACTCGTTCCGGGGCCGGGATGTCTTGTTCACTGGCTTTGAATTGTGCGGCAGCTTTCACATAGCGCAGGCGTTTTTGCAGTGATTCGAGAATCTGGCGATCGAAGAAGTCGATGCCCGCTCGAATGTCGTTGAGGTTTTCGCACGCTTCAGGTGCTTTAAGTGGCTGCATGGTGTGTCTCGATCAATAGATAAGTGAGCCGTCTTTAGCCGGCGGCTCGTTTGGATGTTTTCCCGGATTGCCAGGCTGTCAGTTGGGTTTCGGCAATCACCTCATCGATCAAGGCATCAATCATGCGGTTGTCGTGATGGTGGGGCGTGGTGATCAGGTGGGCCGTATTGCCGGAGGTGGCCAGGCAGTATTTCTTCACAATTTGCTCTGAAGGGCAGGGGAACACCACAGTGATGGAGTTTTTGTTGCGCCAGGCATCGATCCCCGCAGCCTGGAAGCGGTCGACCGAGTATTGCGCGGCCTCCAGGCTGCGCCTGATCCGGTGGCGCCAATCGGCCAGTGACTGGCTGCGCAGCGCCGCCCACATCATCAGCGGGGTATGGCCATTGCGCGAGCCGCTGATGGTCTTGTCGTGAGCCAGGATGTAGTCCACCTCCACCGAGATACGCGCGACGTTCTTGCGTTTGGCCACGACGATTCCGCAGGGAATGGGCGAGCCAATCATCTTGTGGCCGGAGACGCAGATGGAGTCGATCCCGTCGGCGAACGAGAAGGGTTGCGGGTGTTCGACGAAGGGCAGGATCATCCCACTCAGCGCGGCGTCGGCGTGCAGGTAGTAATCGTGACGGGCAATGCCCGCCTGTTGCAGGCGTTGTTGGATAATCGCGATGTTATCGATTGCGCCCCGCAGGGTGGTGCCGATATTGGCGAAGATGATCGGGTGGCGTTCCTGGTCGGTGGCTATTTTGGCCATCAGGTCGTTGTAGTCGATTTCGCCATTGGGCAGGGACTCGACTGCACGGCATTTGATGCGCAGCAATTTGACGATTTTCGCCACGGAGTAATGGGTGTCTTTGGAGTAGTACAGGGTGCCGTCCGGGAACAGTTCGCGGGCCAGGTAGCAGCCGAACATGTTGCCTTCGGTGCCACCGTTGGTGACGTAGCCCCAGCTGTCTTCGAGTGCGATGTTGAACAGCTCGGAGAAGTAGGTCATGACGTCCTTCTCAAAGTCGAACGAGTTCAGCAGGTAGTTGCTGTACTCGTTCCAGTCCCCGCAGTTGTTGATCGAAAACTGCAGGAAGCGATGCAGATGCGAATAGTCGAAGTCGGCGGATTCGGGGTAGCCGATATTGAAATATTGGTTCGTCACGCAGTGCTGCCAGAAGCTCTCAAGCTTGCGTTGGTCGGCAGTGGACAAGGTCATTTTCAACTCCTTTTTAAATTGACTGGGCGAAGCCGCTCGGTCAGGCGGCTTTCTGCCGTGTGTCTACCAGCGACCACCAACTGGCGAGCGTGGGTGAGTCGGCCAGCTCTTCGAAGCTGACGGCGATGCCACGCTCTTTGAGTTCGGCGGCGAGTTTCATCACTTGTAGGGAGTCGAGACCATAGAAAATCAGGTTTTCTTCCGGGTCCAGGTCTTCGCAGTCTTCGACCAGTTGCAGCACGCGGGTTTGCAACCAGGTGCGCGTGGTTTCCGCTGCCAGGAGCTGGCGCAGGTGCTTCTTGTCGATCTTGCCCACGGCCGTCAGCGGCATGGTTTCGATGAGCCGGATGCGGTCCGGCAGCTTGTATTCGGCGATGCCCAGTTCCATCAAGTGGCGGCGCAGCGTGGGCGGTTTCAGGTTGGGGTTGCGCGACACGACGAAGGCGCAGCTCTTCTCCCCCAGGCGGTCGTCGGGCATGGCCACCAGCCCGGCGTGGGTCACGTCTGGGTGCATGACGATGAGGTTTTCGATTTCCTCCGAGGCAACTTTTTCACCGCCACGGTTGATCTGGTCCTTCACCCTGCCGACCACGCGCAAATCGCCGGTTGGCGTGAGCTGGACGAGATCGCCGGAGTAGTAGTAACCCTCATTGTCGAATGCCTGGGCGTTCTGCTCGGGGCTGCGGTAGTAGCCGCAGAAGGTATAAGGGCCACGGGTGGCGAGCATGCCGGGCTGACCGTCGGCGACGGGGATGCCTTGTTCGTCGACGATTTTGATTTCGTCGCCAGGGCTGATGGGCCGGCCTTGGGTGGTGAAGATCTGTTCGTCGGAATCGTCCAGGCGGGTGTAGTTGATCAACCCCTCAGCCATGCCGAACACCTGTTGCAGCTTGCAGCCGAGTACGCCGGGAACCTGGTGGGCCAGCGAGTCGGCAAAGCAGGCGCCACCGACCTGGAGGAATTCCAGGGAGTGCAACTGTTCCCGATGTTCCGGCGCTGCCTGCAACCACAACGCGACGGCACTGGGCACCAGGGCCACTGTATTCACTTCATGACGCTGGATGAGCGCAAAGCAAGTCAGCGGCTCCGGGCTGGGGGCCATGATGACAGCGCCGCCGGCATACAGGACGCCCAGTGCGCCGGGTGAGCTGAGCAGGAAGTTATGCGCTGCGGGCAGGGCGCACAGAAAGCGCGTCTGTGCGGTGAGCTCGCAGACTTGCGCACTCGCCCGGGCGTTGTAGTGATAGTCGTTATGCGTGCGTGGGATAAGTTTGGGCGTGCCCGTGCTGCCGCCCGACAGTTGGAACAACGCCACTTCACCGGGCTCGGTGGGGGAGAAGTTCGCGGCGCGCCGGCCTGAGGTTTCAATCCACTCAGCGAGATTGTTTTCGTGACGTGATTCACCCAGCAGCAAGGTGATTTCAGGGTTGGTACCGACCTCCTTGAAGTCGGCAATATAGCTGTCGTTGCGGAACACTTCATGCTCGCGGGAGGCGATCAGCAGCCGTGGCACGATCTGTTTGGCGTAGCTCTTGAGCTCCAGTTTTCGGTGGCTGTAGAGCGCGTTGAGGGGCGCGATCCCGGCCTTGAGCAGGGCGAACAGGACAATGTAGAACTCTGCGATGTTGGGCAGTTGCACCAGGGCAGTGTCGCCTTTGCCCAGCCCGCTGGCAGCCAACCGTGTGGCCAGGTTGGAGGAGAGTTGGTCCAGCTCGGCGTAGCTGAAGCGGCGCTCGCCGCAAACGATCGCCAGTGCGTGGGGTTGCGACTGGCTGCGGGTCTGGAGAATGTGGGTCAGCGGTTTGTCGATCCAGTAGCCCTCGTCCCGATAGCGTTGCGCTCTGTCCAGGGGCCAGTGGTTAAATTCAATAGTCATAGTGTTCACACGTCAGAAAATTCGAGTTAGTGGGCCAATCCACAGGCGCGCAACATGGTGCCGAGTTTGGTCTGGACTTCTGTCCATTCGGCGTCGGGGTTGGACGCTTCGACAATGCCGGCGCCGGCGAACAGGCGAACGCTGTTGCGCTTGACGGTGCCGCAACGGATCGTCACGACCCATTCGCCATTGCCCTGGGCATCGCACCAGCCGACCGTGCCGGTGAACAGGCCGCGCTCGAAGGGCTCGACGAAGCGGATCAGGCGTCGCGCACGCTCAGTGGGAAAACCGCAGACGGCGGGCGTCGGGTGCAGGCGGCAGGCAAGCTGCAAGGCCGACACGCTGGGGTCGGCCAACGTGCCTTCGATGCGTGTGGAGAGGTGCCAGAGTGCAGGCGTGCTGATGAGGGAGGGGCGCCGTGGCACGTGCAGTTGGGTGCACAGCTCGCCGAGTTGGCTGACGATGTCCTGCGTCACAAAACCGTGTTCGTAATGATCCTTTTCCGAGGCTGACAGCCAGTCGGCGTTGCGGCGGTCGGCTTGCGGGTCGGCCATGCGCTTGGCCGATCCTGCCAGCGGGTTGGACAGGAAACTCAGGCCTTCCTTGCGCACCAGCAACTCGGGGCTGACGCCGATCAGCGTAGAACCATCGTGCATCGGCACACGGAAGTGATAGCCGCTGGGGTTCTGCGCCCGCAGGTTGGTTTGCATGGCATTCACGTCCACATCCTGGGCGAAGACCAATTCGCGCTGCACAGACAGCACAGCCTTGCGCACGTCGCTTAGGCGGAAGTTGACGATGGCGTGTTCCACCGCGCGCTTGAAGGCGTGCTCGTCCGGGATATTTTTCTGTTCGATGAGTTCAGGCAATGTGGCCGTGTTGATGGGGGCGAGGGTGTTGCGGGGTTGCCAGTGCGCGTGCTCGGGGATGTAGAGGCAAGAGGCTTCGCAGGGATCGAAGGGGATTGCACCGACGATAACAGGGTTGCTCTGGCCGGCCTTGCGCGCTCGCTTGAAGGCCTGCGCAATGGTCTTTTGAAACAGGCTATTGGCGTCATCGCCGCCGATGGCCGGTGTTTCGATTCTCTGCAGAATCCCGGTGACAGCTAGTTCGCGGTCGCCGGAAGTGAATGAAAAATTTCGTTTTTCATCAAAGATTTGCTCCTCATTTATCTCGTTCGTTCTAAGGGTGCCCGTTCTCATTTTGGGGAAAGCCTCCGTGGCCAGTGAGTCAAAAAATTAAATGTTGAAATATAATCATTATCGTTTCTAATAGAGGACGCTAATCATTTAGACTTGTCAATCATATGAGTGAGCCATGAGAGAGTTAACTTCAATGCAAGCCGCCTGTTGGATCGGGCGCACTGCTCATGCGTCTTTAGGGAGAGTTTCGGCTCATCTGTATGCCGAGTTCGATGGCCTCGCCATTGATCTTGAGCGGCTGCGCAAAGCACTAGCACGGGTCTGCCTGCTGCACCCTATGCTGCGGGTCAGAGTGAATGCCGAAGGACTGCAATCCATTGCCGCGCCAGACGCGTCACCGCCGCTTGAGGTCGAAGACCTGCGTGCGCTGACCGAGCAGGAAGTGACGCAGCATTTGCTGTCCAAGCGTGAACAATGGACCCACCAGCAGTTGGACCTGAGCCAGGAGGGCGGGGCCCGATTTTCCGTGAGCCTGTTGGCAGACGATGCGTTCCGCCTGCATGTCGATACCGACATGATCGCCATCGACCCATCGAGTTTCCGCACGCTGGTAGAGGACCTCGCACAGTTCTACGAGGACCCCGAAGGCGCCGCGCTGCCTACGCCGTCTTTCTTCGATTGGTACGACAAGGCGCGCACCGACCCGTCACTGAAAATGGCCCGCGAGCGCGACCGTCTCTGGTGGCGTGATCGGCTGGCGGACGTCGCTCCCGCGCCGACGTTGCCGTTTCTCGCCGTGCAGCCGGATCAAGCGCGAAGTCATCGTCTCAGTACATGGCTGGGTCCCGACGAGCGCCACGCGCTGCAGCAGGTAGCCCGTGAGCGAAGAATCACCCTGTCCACCTTAATGATGGGGCTGTTTGCAACGACCCTTGGTACGCACACCGGCGACCGCGTCTTTCGCCTCAACGTCCCGACGTTCTGGCGCCCGCCGCTGGTTGATGATGTGGAGCGTGTGATCGGCGATTTTGCCAACGTATTGATGCTCGACGTGGATATCGCGGCCGCCCGCAGCCCGGCCATGCTATGTACGCAACTGGCGGGCAAGATGGTCGAACTGCTCGAACATTGCGCCTATCCCGGGGTGAACCTGATGCGCGACCTGTCCCGCCACCATGGCACGCCGCAACTGGCACCGGTGGTGTTTACGGCGGCGCTGGACATGCCCGGTGGCGATCTTCTTTCAGCGCGCGTGCGGCGTGTGTTCGGGCCGATGAACTGGGTTATTTCCCAGGGGCCGCAAGTGGCACTCGATGCGCAGATCGCCTGCGCTGACGGCGGCATTCTGATCAATTGGGACATCCGTCTGGATGCGCTGCCGCAGGCCTGGGTGTCGGACCTGTTCGAACGTTTCGTGGCCATCGTGCGCGAGGTCGCGGTATGCGCCTCGGTGCTGGATCAACCCTTGCGTCAGGAGGTTGTCGAGCAGCCATTGACCTCGCTTCAGCAAGCTTATCTGCTGGGACGCAGCGCGCAGATGCCACTCGGTGGCGTGGCCATGCAAGAGTTTCGCGAGTACCGCGGCGCCATGGACCCTGCGCTGCTGCGCGGACGTTTGGCCGAGAGGGTGCAGCGTCACCCCAGCCTGCGGACACGCATCGATGCGCAGAGGCTCGTGCAGCGTGTCAGTGAGGTGGGGGAGTTGAACCTGGATGAACTCGATCTCACCGACAGGTCGCCGGAAGATGCGCTGGAGCACATTGCAGCATTGCGCGAGGCATATGCGCACGGGCTGTTCGAGCTCGACCGTTCGCCCTGGAACGTCACGCTGTTCAAGCTGCCGCAAGACCAGTTACACGTCTTTGTACGCGTGGATGCGTTGATCCTCGATGGGCGCTCAATCGCCAGGCTGATGGTCGAACTGTTCGACGGTGCAACAGACGAAGAGCCCGTCGCAGAGAGTGCGCCCGAGCCGCAAGAGCTCACTGACCAACGCAAGGCGGACGCCGTTTACTGGAAAGCCAAACTCGCCGCCGTCAGCGGTGCGCCACGCTTGCCATGGACCACACCGCTGGACCAGGTGGGTGCTTCGCGTTATGAGCGACAGAGCCTGCTGGTGCCAAAGCCAGCGTTCAGCGCGTTCTGCAAACTGGGCGCGCGGCAACGACTGTTCAAGAACTCCACCCTGATGGCGCTGGTGCTGGAAGTGCTGTCCCATTGGGTCGATGAGGGCGATTTGTGTGTCGCGGTACCTGTTGCGCCGCAAACCACAGGTGCATTCGCCAACCGTTCAAGCTTTATCGCGATCAATTGGAGCACCGAGTCAGGCGGTTTTGCGCAGCGGGCCACCCAGCTGCAAGTGGACGTGCTGGAAGGGCTGCAGCATCTGGCATTTTCCGGTGTGGACCTTGCGCGGTTGCTGTTTGA
Organism: Pseudomonas sp. MF6755; assembly: GCF_016405635.1. Lineage (NCBI taxonomy): Bacteria > Pseudomonadati > Pseudomonadota > Gammaproteobacteria > Pseudomonadales > Pseudomonadaceae > Pseudomonas > Pseudomonas sp. MF6755. The sequence continues at coordinate 224,353 of NZ_JAEKDA010000003.1, read as the reverse complement.
ATCCCATGGCCCGGGCCCGGTGCTGCCGGTGGTGATCACCAACGGGTTTTCCTGGCCGGTCACGTCGCTGGACAGCCCCATGAGCCTGTGTGGCGGGCTGACCCAAACGCCTCAAGTGGCGATGGATATCCGCTTCTCGGCCAACGCCGAAGGGGCTTTGGTGTTCGACATCGATTACGCACGGGAGGTGATGGACGCTGCGATGGTCAGCGATATCTTGAGTGCGCTCGAAAAGGCCATCAACCTTGTCACTGCAAGCGCAGTGTTCGCTCTGGATACCTCGACGATTATCGACAGCCGCCACTACCGGTTGAACAGCCCGGCCAGTGATGCGTCGCGAACGGGTTTTCTCGAACGAATCGCGAGCCACATCTTTGATCCCGCAAACACCCGAACCGCCCTCATCGCCGGGGACCAGTACCTCACGTATGCCGAACTCGGCGACGCTGTAGGCAGGGTCATTGCGGCCTTGAAAATGCGCGGATTGTCTCGCGGCCAGGTGGTTGCGATCTGCCTGCCGCGTAGCCCGCAGCACACGCTAGTGACCCTGGCCTGCGCCTTGACCGGCCTGATCTGGGTGCCGATTGATGCCTCGGCACCTGGTGAACGACGGCAGTACCTGTTGGAAAACTGTCGACCCGACCTGGTGGTGATGACTCAAGGCGAGCCGGTCGAACATCCCTTCGCCACACCGGACGAACTTCTGGCAGGGCCGGCAGTGCCCGCACCCGCGCTGGATGACCTGTCGTTGAGCGAAGCACCGGCGTATTACCTCTATACCTCGGGCACCACCGGCAAGCCCAAGTGCGTGGTGCTGAGCAACCGCGCCACGGCCAACGTGATCGGCAGCACCCTCGAACACTGGGCCGTGACCGAGCGTGATGTGTTTATGTCCGTGACGCCGCTGCACCATGACATGTCGGTGTTCGACGTGTTGGGCTGCCTGACGGCAGGGGCGACACTGGTGCTTCCGGAGCCCGGCGAAGACAAGGATGCCGTGCGCTGGAACCAGTTGATCGTCCGGCATCAGGTGACACTGTGGTGCTCGGTGCCGGCGATCCTGGAGATGCTGCTGTCTTGTCGCGCGACACATGATTTGAAGAGCCTGCGCCTGATTGCCCAGGGCGGTGACTACATCAAACCCGGCGTGGTTGCCGAGTTGCGCGAGTTGCTGCCGTCGTCACGTCTGATTTCCCTGGGCGGGCCGACGGAAACCACGATCTGGAGCATCTGGCACGACATCTCGGCGCACGACCGTGCGCTGATCCCTTATGGAAGACCGTTGCCCGGTAACCGCTACTTCGTTCTCGACCCTCAGGGCGCGCATTGCCCTGTGGGCGTGGTCGGCCGAATCCACACCGCCGGCGTCAACCTCGCGCTGGGTTACCTGGAAAACGGCGCGCTGGCCCAGAGCGAGTTCGTGACAGTGCTCAATGAGGACGGTCAGCCCGTTCGTGCCTTCCGCACCGGCGACTGCGGGCGCTACCGCCGCGACGGCACCCTGATCTTCGACAGTCGAGTCAACGGCTATGTGAAGGTGCGTGGTGTGCGCGTATCGCTGCCGGATATCGAGATCGAGCTGATCAATCACTCCGGGGTCCGGCACGTGCTGGTGGTCGATGTTGGCGAGCAGCGCCAGGGCGAGGTCGGTATTGGTGCGCTATATGTCGCGCAGCCGGACGCTGCCGAGCTGACGACCGCCGCGTTGCGTAACTACGCCCGTCAGCATCTGCCGCAGTCCCACGTACCGACGCGGTTCCTGAGAGTGGATGCGTTGCCGCTGTCGCAAAACGGCAAGCCGGATCGCCAACGGGCGCGCAACCTGCTCAGCGCAACAGCCAATGACGCCGCCGAACCTTGCGCGACCCCGCGCAACAAGGTGCTGGATATTTACCTGAGCGTACTGGGTCGGCCGCTGGAAGACGGCGCCAATGACCGGGTGGACTTCATCAGCCTGGGCTTGCGTCCCCAGCATTTGAAGGCTATTTCGGCGCGGGTGCGCGAAGACTTTTCGGTCGCACTGTCGCCCGGGCAACTCTTGCGTTGCCGCAACGCACAAGACGTTGAACGCCTGCTCATGGCCGAGGGCGCCTGAGCCGGTAGCGGAATTTGTTATGAGCGCAGTGGCCGTCCGAAAGCCGTGCCACTGCCAACCAGTACCTATGGAGATGGATGGGATGATGGATACACCACATGTTGATATTGCCGGAGTCGGCATCGGGCCCTTCAATCTGGGGTTGGCTGCGTTACTGTCCAGGCATCCTGGCGTGACAAGTATTTTCCTCGACCGCAAAGCAGAGTTTCGCTGGCACGAAGGGCTTCTGTTGCCCGGTACCACGCTGCAGGTTCCGTTTCTGGCGGACCTTGTGACGATGGCCGACCCCACACACCCACTGAGTTATTTGAACTACCTGCATCAGCAGGATCGCCTCTACCCGTTTTATTACTACGAAAACTTCCAGGTGCCTCGCCGCGAATATGACCATTACTGCCGCTGGGCGTCGCAACAACTCCCCGACTGCCACTTCGGTGAAGACATCTGTGAGGTGAGTTATGACGCCAGCGTCGACCGGTTCCTCATCGAGAGCCAGTCGGTGTCGGGCTTCAAACGTCATTACTACAGCCGCGACTTGGCCATTGGCATAGGCACCGTGCCGTTGTTGCCGAAGTGGGCGCAGGTGAAGAGCACAGCGCCGGTGATGCATTCGGCGGAGTTCGGTAAACGGCAGGCGCAACTGGCGCAGTGTCAGCGGGTCACGGTGATCGGGTCCGGCCAAAGTGCGGCGGAGTGCGTGCTGGCGCTGTTCAACGAATTGACCCCGGAACGCATCGCGGCGGGCGCTTCGATTCGCTGGGTTACCCGTTCGCCGGGCTTTCATCCCATGGAGTATTCAAAGCTTGGGCAGGAGTGCTTTACGCCGTCCTACATGGAGTACTTCCACAGCATTCCCCGCGAGCGCCGTCGAGACATCGTGGCGGGGCAGGGCTTGCTGTACAAGGGCATCAGTTTCTCGACCATTGCCGACATCTACGACCTGATCTACGAGCGTTCGATTGGCGGCAGTGACCCGGGCCTGACGCTGCTTTCCAATTGCGAGGTGGAAACCGTGGAGGATATCGACGGCACGCTGCGCATTGCCTACCGGCACCGCGAACTGGACCAGGTCAGCACCTTCGAAGCCGATGCGATTGTGGCGGCCACGGGGTACGGGCATGTCTGGCCGCAGTGGTTTGAGCGGCTGAAGGGCAGTGTGCTGGAGACCGATGAGTACGGTGACTGCATCGTCGAGGAGGATTTTACGGCGCGTCGTTGCGATGCAGGCGCGGGCCGCATTTTTGTGCAGAACGCGGAAATCTTCCAGCATGGCGTGGGTTCACCGGACCTGGGAATTTCCGCCATTCGCAATGCGACGATTGCCAACCAGTTGCTGGGCCAGCCGCACTACCGCTTGCCCAAGCGCTCGTCGTTCCAGCGCTACGGGATGCATGAAGGGTAGACGTTGAAATGCCGGGTCTTGTTAACAAGACCCGGCTGGAGGGTTATACGCGGATGTGATCGATCACGATGCCGGCGGCATCGGGCGTGGTGAACAGCGTGAACACCTGATCAATCGTCGCGCTCAGACGCGCCATCTGTTCGGCGCTGTAGCGGTCTGACAGGTAGGTAATCACCAGGCGCAACGCGCGTTTGCCATCAATCATGTTTTCCATGATCTCGAACTGAATCCCGAACATCGACTGGCTCTTGTCCGGGTCAATCTGGCGGTAGCGGATCGTCTTGGCGTCGGGGGTTTGCAGGGCCCCGTTCAAGGCATTGTTGGCGTGGATCTGGATGTACACGTCAAACAGCAAGCCATCGGCGGGCGTCATGCCCAGGGCATGTTGAATCAGTTCCAGTGGCACGTCGGCATAGGCCATGGAGTCGTTGATCAAGTGGGTGACGTTTTCCACCAGGGCGCCAATGGCTTGCCGGGGATCGAACTGCACCCGATGTGCGACCATCGTGGTGAAGTAGCCCACCGTCTCGTAGAAACCGGGGTCGGTACGGCCGGAGGCCGAGGTGCCGATCACCAGGTCTTTCAAGTCAGCCAGCTTGTGCAGGGACAACGCAATGGCGGTATAGACCACACCGAACAAAGACGAATTGTTCTGCCTGGCGAAGGTATAGAGGTTATCGGTGAGCGTCTGGTCCGGCTTGATCTCAAACCACTGGGCTTTCGATGATACCGTAATGGGCGCGCTCGCCTGGGAGCCAGGGGAGGGCAGCGTCAAGCCACGGGTGGCATGGCGCAACATACTCGTCCAATAGTCGAGATGGTGTTGATTGATGCCGGTGGCCTGCTCGCGCAACGCAAACTCATGGAATGAGCGTGCGGGTGTTGCCCAGGTGGGTGCCTTGTCGGCGGCGCGGGCGAGGTAGGCTTGTGCCAGCTCTTCCATCATGACGTTGAGCGACCACTCATCAATGGCCATGTGATGGACCAGCAGTGACAGGGTCTGGCGCTGGCGTTGTACGTCGTAAATGAAGCGAACCCTCAGGGGCAGTTCGCGGGACAGGTCGAATTGATAAGTGGCCTCGCTTTCCAGCGTCGTCCGCAGGCTTTCATGGCTGGACCAGAACCACTTGTAGTCCGACAGTTGTGCGATAGGCACGATCTGCTGGTAAGCCTCATCGCCCTCAAAGTGGAAGGTGGTGCGCAGGCTCGCGTGGCGCTTGAGCAGGTCGCTGAAGGCCTGCTCGAACAGCGCCTCGTCCACACCATCGAGAAAGTCCAGGGCAAACGGCAGGTTGAAAATCGTCCCGAACTCATAGGCCACATAGGCTCGGCCGAGGGACGCCTGGGCGAGGGCGAAGGGTGCTTTTTGCACGTCTTGCGGCACGTTCCGGGCAGCCGTTGCCCCATCGTTCTGCGTGATGACGTTGGCCCGTGATGCCAGGGCCGCTGCAGTCGGAGCACTGAAGAAGTCATTGAACTGGACTTCAATGCCGTGGTTGCTCAACAGCTTGCCGATGATGCGGGTCGCCAGCAGGGAATGGCCGCCGAAATCAAAAAAGTCGTCCGTCAGTTGCATGTCGGGCTCGGCCAGTGCGCCACGGAATTCGCCAAGAATAATGGCCTCGACGTCATGGTTGGCCGTCGTCGGCGGGGCGCTGACGGTAGGTGCACTGATAGTGCCATCCGCTTGGTGCTGCAACCACGGTGTATCGCTGGCCGAGTGACCGACATAAGCGTTCAGCACCCCGCGATACAGATCGATGACCTGGCAAGTCTGGTCGAGGATCTGGTGCACCACGAACGCCAGGATCACGTGTTGTCCGGTTTGAATAATCAGCACCTTGAGCGGTGGCTGAGTTTGCGCATCCCAAGGCGCCGCCTGCTGCGCGAGCAATTGCTCGGTGGCGTCGGTCTCGGAGTTTGAGCGAATGAGTTCAACGCAGGATTGCCAGTCAATGGCGTGAACTTTGTCCACTTCACCGTCGTCGTTGAACTGATAGCGCGCGTTCAGATCAGGCAAGGATTCGACAACAGTCTTGATCGCCCGCTCAAGCTTTGGAACATCGATATCCGCGTCGAGTTGCCAGGCGCTGAAGTGTTTGAGCATGCGTTCGGGATATTGCTGCTGCAAGAGCCAGATATGCTCTTCGTAACGTGTGGCAGATAGTTTCGAAAACGTATCTGGATTGGGTTCCATCATGGAAATTTCCCGCCTTATCAAACTGAACAGTCAGAAGTAGAGATGGCACCGAGTGCCGACAGACCCATCCGGAGTCTGGGGTAACGCCCGGGATTCCGGGCACAAAAAGAGGGGCAGGCACGTTGCATTGCAGGGGCTCTATGAACGCCGTATGATTCAAATAATAATCATACCTATTCGCATTAGTCAAAATCTGATCGCGAATATCAGCGTCTCAGGAGAGGTGAAGTGGACAACGGAGCGTTCGCGTTTAAGCAGCAATTTGAAAGGCTGTATATCGACCATCACAGTTGGCTGTGCAGGCTGTTGCGCCGCAAGCTGGGCAACCCGGTCGATGCTGCGGACCTCGCCCACGACGTCTATCTCAACCTCATCAAAAAAGGCCGCTTGCCCTCGATCGAAGACTCGCGCTGTCACTTGACCCAAATCGCCAAGGGCATGGTGATCGACCTCTATCGCCGCCGTCGCCTTGAAACGTGCCACCTCGAAGGGCTCAAGCTGCAGGCCGAGCCGTTGGCGCCGTCTGAAGAAGTGCGCGCCCTGGTCACCGAAACCCTGACCCAGATCGATCGCGCGCTGCACCGCAAACCCGTCAAGACCCGCCAGGCACTGCTGCTGTGCAAGCTGCATGGCATGGGCCATCGCGACATTGCCACCGAGTTGAAGGTGTCGGTGTCTTCCGTCGAAAAGTATATCGCCAGTGGGCTGCGGGCCTGCTCCCCGTTTGTCTCCGGGCCCTGACCCCTCACCGATAAATGAACGTTTCGATTGAGGATTTTGCGTTGCTGTCCGGAAGACAAGGTACGCAGTGCGCAAAGCCTTCGAGCGTAAAGGAAGTCAGGCATGCCCTCAGGTTGCCTGCAGTGGTTATTCAGGAGAGCTCATGAGTGTTAACGAACCATCCGCAGGCACCGGCTCGGTGTCCCAGGTCCTCAAGCCCATACGCGGACGACTGATCGTTGCGGGCCTGCTGGCCGCCATCGGCACGATGCTGACGATGGTGCCCCTGGCCGGCATCGCGTACATCGCCCAGTTCGCGATGGGCCAGGCAGAAATGGCCACGGCGTGGGCGCAGATGCAGGGCCCCGTCTGGCGCGTGGTGATCATCAGCCTGGGGTGTCTGTTCCTGGGGCTGACGCTGATCTCGATGAGCGAAATGGTCGCGCACCTGGCCGACAATCACATCACCGGGCGTTTGCGCCTGGCGATTACCCGTCGGTTGGCCAAGGTACCACTGGGCTGGTTTACCAGCCGGGCATCGGGCGAGGTCAAGCAGGCGATGCAGGATGACATCGGTACGCTGCACAGCCTGACGGCACACTTCTACACCACCCTGGGCCGCACCCTCGGCGCGATTCTTATCTCGATGATTTACCTGTTTGCCATGGACTGGCGCATGGCGATCGTCTCGCTGCTGCCGTTCCCGCTGTTTTTCCTGTTTTTCTCCAGGGCCACCAAAGCCAGCGGGGCGAACATGCAGTCGTTTGGCGCCGGCATGGCGCGTATCAACAATGCGGTGGTCGAGTTCGTCAACGGCATTCCCGTGGTCAAGGCCTTTGGCGTCGAGGGCAAGGCCCACGGCAGTTACCGTGAAGCGGTGGATGCGTTTGCCGACGCGTTCACCGACTTCACTCGGCCGCTGGTCAGCGCAATGGCCAACGCTCACGCGATGATCGCCCCGGTGGCGGTGCTCGGCGTGGTGTTGGCCTCTGGCACGCTGTTCGTGAGCCTGGGCTGGATCTCGCCAGTGGAGGTGTTGCCCTTCGCCTTGGTGGCGCCGGGCATTTGTGCGCCGCTGTTGCTGCTGAGCTACATCACCCACGACTTGAACAACGCCACCGGCGCCGCCCAGCGCGTGCACAAGTTACTGCAGACCCCGGTGCTGGAAACCCTGGCGGGCGAGGCAGCAACGCTACCTGTGCAGGCTGAAATACGCGTCGAACACGTCGGCTACCGCTACGACGCAGAGCACCCGGTACTCAGCGATGTCAGCTTCACGCTCAAGCCCGGCACGGTCACGGCGATTGTCGGCGCGTCCGGCTCCGGCAAGTCGACCCTGGCGCGCCTGCTGTTGCGTTTCTTCGATCCGAGCGAGGGGCGTATCACCCTGGGTGGCGTCGACCTGCGGCAGATCGAGAGCGCGCAGTTGTATCGACGCATCGGCTTTGTGTTGCAGGAAGTGCGCCTTATCCATGCCAGCCTGCGCGACAACATCGCCCTGGGCCGCCCTTCGGCCAGCCAGCAGGAAATCGAAGACGCCGCGCGCACCGCCAACATTCACGAACGCATCCTCGCATTGCCACGGGGCTACGACTCGGTGATTGGCGAGGACGTGCAGCTCTCCGGTGGCGAGTTGCAGCGCGTGAGCATTGCCCGCGCCGTGTTGCTCGACCCGCCCGTGCTGGTGCTCGACGAAGCCACGGCGGCAGCCGATGCCGAAAACGAGGTGAAGCTGCAGCAAGCCCTGTCGCGATTCGCCCAGGGCCGCACCTTGATGGTGATCGCTCACCGTCTCGATACGGTGATGCATGCCGATCAGATCATCCTGATCGACAACGGCACGATCTGCGAACAGGGCCGTCATCACGAACTGCTCGCGCGCAACGGCCGCTACGCCCGACTGTGGGCGCTGGGCGGCTATGAACAAGGCTCTGAACAGGGCAGTGAACAGGCGGTATCGTCATGCTGAAAACCTTTATTCAACTGCTGGGCGAAGAGGCCCCGGTACTGCGCCGCTACCTCTGGATGACACTGGCCTATGGCCTGCTTTGCGGGCTGACGATAGTCACCCTGGTGCCGGTACTCACCCACCTGCTGGGCAGCGAGCTGCGTTCGGCGGCGCAATGGCTGGTGGTGCTGATGATCGGCGTGGCGCTGTGCTGGGCACTGCGGCGCACGGTGGAGAAGGCCGGTATCCGTGTCGGCATCGCCGTCCTGCAAGGTGGCCGTCATCGGCTCGGCGACCATGTGGCGCGCCTGCCGGTCGGCTGGTTCAGTGCACCAAACACTGCGCGGCTGAGTCATGTGGCGTCCCAGGGCATGATGGAAATGGCCCAGTTGCCCGCCCACGTGTTCACCCCGCTGATCACCGGCGTGGTCACGCCGGTGGTGATCCTCGTCGCGCTGTTTACATTGAATGTGCAGATGGGGCTGATCGCGCTGGTGACGCTGCCGATCCTGTTCGGTGTCTTCGCGTTCACCGCTCACCTGGGTCAGCGTGCCGATCAAAGCTTCCAGCACAATGCGGCCCTCACCAGTCAGCGCATGGTCGAGTTCGCCCAGGCGCAATCGGTACTGCGCGCTTTCAACGGCGAGGACGGCGGCACTCAGTTTCTGGAACAGGCCATCGCACGCCAGCAGCAGTCGGCCAAGCGTCTGATTCATGTCTCGGCGATGTCAGTGGTGTTCAATGCCTGGGCGGTGCAGGCCGGTTTCGCCGCCTTGCTGGTCGCCGCCACGCTGTCGCTGGGCGAGCAGGTGGGCGCCAACCTGCAAGCGGGTTCGGTGATTGCCGTGATCGTGTCGTTGCTGCTGGTCAGCCGCTTCATAGATCCGCTGCTCGAAGTCGCCGGTTACAGCGAGGTGCTACGTGGCGCGCGTGGCCAATTGGAGGCGGTGCGCGGGATCTTCGCGGTCCAGCCACTGCCCCAGCCAGCGGCGCCGCAAGCGCCCGTGGGTGGCTCGGTCGAACTGCGCAACGTGAGCTTTCGTTACGCCGAGGATCAGCCTGAGGTTCTGCGCGATATCAGCCTGCGTATCGAGCCGGGCAGCATGACCGCGCTGGTGGGTGCCTCAGGTTCAGGCAAGACCACGCTAGTGCGGCTGATTGCGCGATTCTTCGACGTGACGCAGGGCAGCGTGATTCTGGGCGGTGTGGATGTGCGGCAGATGTCCAGTGAGCAACTGGCCGGCCAGATCAGCCAGATTTTCCAAGACGCCTACCTGTTCCAGGGCAGCATTGCCGACAACATCCGCATCGGCAAACCCGATGCCAGCGATGCCCAGATAATGGAGGCGGCACGGCAGGCTGGTGTCATCGAGATCATCGAACGCTTGCCACAGGGCCTGGAGACACCGGTGGGCGAGGGCGGCGCGCGGCTGTCCGGCGGAGAGCGCCAGCGAATTTCCATCGCCCGTGCGCTGATCAAGGACGCGCCGATTCTGTTGGTCGACGAAGCCACCGCAGCGCTCGATGCCGAGAACCAGGCCGCCATTGCCGATGCGTTGGCACGCCTGCGTGGCACCCGCACGCTGATCGTGATAGCCCACCAACTGTCCACGGTAGCCATGGCCGACCAGATCGTGGTGCTCGACCAAGGCCGCATCAGCGAGCGCGGTGCCCACTCGGCACTGAGTACCGAGCCTGGGCTCTACGCGCATTTCCTCGCGCAGCGTCGGGCCGCGAAAGGCTGGCGGATTGCCGGAGCATCGGGCAGTGAGGGCGGTTCTTGAGTCGGGCAGCTTTATTGCTACTGTTTGCCGCGCTGTGTTGCCTGTCGCTGATGGTGGGCGTCAAGCAGGTCTCGTGGACCGCGCTGCTGACCTTCTCCGATGATGCCTGGCTGACCCTCACGGCCAGCCGCTTGCCGCGTCTGGCGGCGTTGATCCTGACCGGCGTAGGGCTGTCCATCTGCGGCGTGATCCTGCAACAAATCGTGCGCAATCGCTTCGTCGAGCCCGCCACCTCGGGTGGCCTCGATGCAGCGAAGCTGGGCATTCTGATTTCGCTGACAGTGGCGCCTGCCACGGGTGCGGCCGGCAGGATGCTGTTTGCCCTGGCGTTCTGCTTCGGGGCGAGCCTGCTGTATGTCGCGATCATCCGCCGTATCAAGTTCAAGAACACCGTGATGGTGCCCGTCATCGGCCTGATGTACGGCAGCGTGTTGAGCGCCATCGCCGAGTTCTATGCCTACCGGCACAACATGCTGCAGGGCATGCAGGGCTGGATGCTCGGCGACTTCTCGAAGATCGTCCAGGGCAACTACGAAATCATCTACCTGATCCTTCCGATCGTGGTGCTCACCTACCTCTTCGCCCATCGCTTTACTGTGATGGGCATGGGCGAGGGCGTGGCCAGCAGCCTCGGCTTGAACTACGCGGCCAACGCCGCGCTGGGGTTGATACTGGTGGCGGTCACCGTCTCCGCCACGGTGATCACCGTGGGCGCCATTCCCTTTGTGGGGCTGGTAATTCCCAACCTGGTGGCGCTGCATTACGGCGAAAACCTGGAGCGAACCTTGCCCATCGTCGCGGTGTGCGGCGCGTCGTTGCTATTGGCCTGCGACATCCTCGGCCGCCTGCTGATCTATCCCTTCGAAGTGCCCATCGGCCTGACTGCGGGCAGCGTGGGCGGGGTGCTGTTCCTTGTGTTGCTGATCAGGAAGTACACATGAACGGCATGGCAACCCGCTTCGGCGTCTGGCTGGTGGTCTTGGCCCTGGCGCTTGCATTCTTGTTGCTGGGCTCGGGGTTTGACTTCGCGTACGTCATTCCCAAGCGGCTCACTCGCCTGGCGGCGATGGGCATTACCGGGGTGTGCATTGCCTATTCCTCGGTGATTTTCCAGACCATCGCCGGCAACCGGATCCTTACCCCGGCGATCATGGGCTATGAAGCTATCTACCTGTTGTTCCAGGCCCTGCTGATCCTGTGGCTGGGCACCCAGAGCCTGGTGCTGCTGGGGCGTAACGGCAATGTGTTGCTGTCGGTGCTGTTGATGCTCGGCTATTCGTGGCTGATCCATCGCTGGCTATTTCGCGACGGGCGCAACAACGTCTACCTGCTGCTTCTGCTGGGGCTGGTGCTGAGCATGGTGATGGCGACATTTACCCAATTTATCCAGCTGAAAATCAGCCCCGGCGAGTTCTCGATTTTCCAGGGCTTCAACTATGCCTCTTTCAACAAGGCGCAACCGGCGCAAGTGATCTACTCGGGCCTGTTGGTGGCGGCGGTATGCCTGATCACCCAGCGCAGCCTGCCGACGCTCGACGTCCTGTCCCTGGGGCGTGACCAGGCGATCTCCCTGGGGGTCGACTATCAGCGCAGTGTGCGCCTGCAACTGGCGCTGATCGCGATTCTGGTGGCGGTGTCCACCAGCCTCGTCGGGCCGACCGCGTTCATGGGCGTGTTCGTCGCGAACATCACCTATGCGCTGGCGCGAACCGCGCGGCATCGGGTCACGCTGCCTATGAGCTGCGCCATTGCCATCGGCATTTTTATCGTCGCCCAGTACCTGGTCGAGCAACTGTTCAACTACAACACCTCCGTCAGCATTCTCATCAACCTGGTGTGTGGCGTGTATTTTCTCGCGCTGATGGTCCGAACCCGAGGCGCCCCATGATTTCCCTCAGTCACGTCTACAAGGCCTATGGCAACAAGCACGTCCTGAGTGACGTCAGCGTGCAGTTTCCCCTGGGGCAGGTCACCTCGCTGATCGGTCCCAACGGCGCCGGCAAAACCACGCTGCTGATGCTGATCGCACGCCTGCTGGCGCCAACGCGCGGCGAACTGTTGATTGGCGGCCGCAACCTCCTGGAGGTGCCGATTCGTGACTACGCCAAGCGCGTGGCCACCTTGCGCCAATCGCCGGATTTCAACCTGCGCCTGACCGTCGAGGAACTGGTGGCCTTCGGACGTTTCCCCTACAGCCGTGGCGCGCTCACCGCTCAGGACCGCCAGGCTATCGATGAAGCGATCGAGTTCCTGTCGTTGCAGCGACTGCGCCTGGCTTACATCGACGAACTCAGCGGCGGGCAGCGGCAGATGGCGTTTCTGGCGATGACCATCGCCCAGCAAACCGATTACCTGCTGCTGGACGAGCCGCTCAACAACCTCGACATGAAACACGCCGTGCAGATCATGCGCGCCCTGCGGCGCTTGTGTGACGAGCAGGGTCGCACGGTGATTCTGGTGGTGCACGACATCAACTTCGCCGCCAACTATTCCGACCACATCGTGGCCATGAAAAACGGCTCGGTGCATTGCCGTGGCCCGGTCACGGAAGTCGTCACCGAGGCGCGCCTGCGGGAGCTGTTCGACCTGGATTTCCAGATCCTGCACAGCGAGCAAGGGTTCGTTTGCAACTACTTCAATCCAACACCGTCAAGGGAGCTGATATGAGTACCGGAAACGCAACAAGATGCTGTGGAGCACTGCTGGCAATCGCGATAGCGGCGGGGCTGCAAGGCTGTGATAAGCCGGCGGCACAAGCCACACCGGCTGCGACTGCCCAGGCGCATTACCAACCGATCAAGATCGAGCACCCGTTGGGCACGACGCTGATTACCAAGCTGCCCGAGCGGGTGGTGGCCTTTGACATGAGTGAACTGGACACCCTCGACCAGTTGGGCGCGCCGGTGGTGGGCATTGCCAAGGACTACGTCGCCAGTTTCCTGGTCAAGTACCGCGACGACCCGAACATCATGGACGTCGGCACCACGATCCAGCCCAACCTCGAACGCCTGCATGCCCTCAAGCCTGACCTGATCCTGATCTCGCCGCTCCAGGCACAAAGCTACGCGGAGCTGAGCCAGATCGCGCCGACGGTCTATGACGACGTGGACCTGACCAACCAGCACGGCAATCTCATCACCACAGCGAAAAACCATTTGACCAGCCTGGGGCGCATCTTCGGCAAGGAAGAATTGGCTCGCCAAAAGGTTGCGCAAATGGACGCCAAGGTCGAGCAGACTCGCCGCGTCACCGAAGGGCGCCCGGAGAAAGCGCTGATCGTGCTGCATAACAATGGCGCGTTCACCTCCTATGGCGTGAAGTCGCGCTACGGCTTCGTGTTCGACACCCTGGGCGTGAAACCGGCCAGCAGTGACATCGAGGCCGGTTTGCATGGCCAGCCGATTTCCAATGAATTCATCCAGCAGGCCGACCCCGACATCCTCTATGTGATCGACCGCACGGCGGTGATGGAGCGCCGGCCGGCGCTGGACTTGAATAGCCTGGATAACCCGCTGCTGCGCAAGACCAAGGCCTGGAGCAATGGGCATGTGATCTTCGTCGATGCTCAGACCTGGTACCTGTGTACCGCCAGCGTGACGTGCCTCAATCGCATGGCTGACGAGGTGGTCCAGGGCTACAAGGGCTGATCGCTGCGGCAAAAAGGGCGGATGTTATTCAGATATCCGCCTTTTTTAGAAAAACTTACAAATGCTAATGATTGCTATTGAGGGTTTTGCCTTCTGGTTCGGAGAATCTAGTGAATACCTACTAACCCTCCGAATTGAAAGGAATCCAGCATGTCGGAACGCTGTCGCCACGCCACCCCTGATTTACTGCAGGCTGCGCAACGCTTTACCTTCAATCGCACATTCACTGCCGTACACATGGCGCTATTGCTGGGGTTGGGCACCACCTCCATGGGGGCGGCCGCTGCGCCGCCTGCCGAGCCGTCCAAACAACAAACCCTGGAGCTGACCGAAACGCTGGTGGAAGGCCGCATGGACACCGCCGACGACTTGCCGCCGGTGTATGCGGGTGGGCAGGTCGCCTCCGGCAGCCGTGTCGGACTGCTGGGCAACAAGGACTTCATGGAGACGCCGTTCAACATCATCAGCTACACCGATGAGTACATTCAGAACCGCCAGGCTCAGGACATCGGTTCGTTGATTGGCGCCACCGACCCTTCGGTGTACGTGCCGACCAAGCGCAGCAACTTTGAAACCTTCTTCATTCGCGGCTTCTACAGTAACGCCGATGACATCACCTACAACGGCCTGGTCGGCATGGCGCCGAACATGCGCGGTTCCACTGAACTGGCCGAGCGTATCGAGGTGCTCAAGGGGCCATCGGCGTTGCTCAACGGCATGCCACCCAGCGGCAGCGTCGGCGGCAGCATCAACCTGGTGCCTAAGCGCGCGGGCGATGAGCCTCTTGCACGCTTGACTACCACGTACGAATCCCGTGGCTTGGGCGGCGTGCATGCGGACCTGGGGCAACGTTTCGGCGACAAGAAACAGTTCGGTATCCGTTTCAACGGTGTCTACCGTGACGGCGACACGCCCGTGGATCACCAGCAGCACAAAATGGCGCTGTCGTCCCTGGGCCTGGATTGGCGCGGCGAGCGTGCGCGCATCTCGCTCGACTTCTACAAGCAACGCGAACGTATCGACGGCCTCAACTACTTCGGTATCAGCACAATCGGCACCAACGTGACCCACCTGCCAAGCCCGAAGAAGGGCGATTATGCACTGGCGCCGGAGTGGGCCTACACGATCAACAACACCACTACCACCCTGGCACGCGGCGAATATGACCTGTCAGATTCCGTCACGGCCTACGCGGCATGGGGGCAGCGCGATGGGGGTTACAACGCGCTGATCAACTCCAGCACCCTGATCAACAATGCGGGTGACATCAGTTCATCGGCGATTCGCTCGATCCGCAGCGGCACCCAGCAATCCGGTGAAGTCGGCCTGAAGGGCAAATTCCAGACCGGGCCAGTGGGCCACGCCTGGACTCTCGCCACCACCCGTTTCACCTCCGACAACAGCTTCAAGGACGCCAGGGCCGGCATCCCCGGTACCACCCATTTCGACAATCTGGACTTTGGCAACACACCGACCTTCCCGGGCTATGGCGTGACCACCTCGCAAACCCGCGCGACCCTGGGCAGCTATGCGCTCGCCGATACCCTGTCCTTCGCCGATGACCGCGTGCAATGGACCGTGGGCGCCCGCCGCCAGCGCGTGGAAAACACCACCGAGAACTTCGGTGACCGGGCGTCGAAAGTCAGCTACGACGAAAGCCGCGTCTCGCCGGCCACTGCGCTGTTGGTCAAAGTGACGGACAAGGTGTCGCTCTATGGCAACTACATCGAAGGCCTGAGCCAGGGCGCTACGGCACCTGATACGGCAGCGAATGCCGGTGCGGTCATGCAGCCTTACCAGACCAAGCAATACGAGGTGGGGGCCAAGGTCGACCTGGGCACGTTCGCCCACACCGTCAGCCTGTTCCAGATCGAGAAACCGAGTGCCTACACCAATCCGGCCACCAATATCTTCGGCGTCTACGGCGAGCAACGTAACCGTGGTGTGGAGTGGTCGTTCTTCGGTGAACTGCAACCGCGCCTGCGCCTGATGGGGGGCGCGACCTATACCCAGGCTGAAATGACCAAGGTGGTCGCCGGCGGCGTCAAGGGCGAGCAAGTCACCGGCGTACCTAAGGTGATCGCCAAGCTGGGCACCGAATACGACCTTCTTGACGTGCCTGGGCTGACCTTGACCGGTAACGTCAACCACACCGGTAAGCAATACGCGACCAACGACCATCGGGTCTCGCTGGACGCTTACACCACCTACGATGTGGGCGCGCGTTATGCGTTCAAGGTCGAGACCAAGCCGGTGACCCTGCGCGCCACCGTGCAGAACGTCACCAACAAGGCGTACTGGCTGGGTTCATGGAACGGCGGTGATGGCAGCGGCCTTTCCGGTGGTTTGGGCGCACCGCGTACCTTGCTGGTCTCGGGTACCGTTGATTTCTGACGGGGCCTTGCGTAACGCATAAAAAGACGCCTGCAGCGATGCAGGCGTCTTTTTGCCTGGGGGCGCGTCAGTCTAGTTTTTCCTGATTCGCAGCGCGTACCTTTTCCACCTCTTCATTGATCAGCACCATGCTCTGCGGCGAAGACAGCGCAATGCCCAGCTCACGCAGCCGACCGAGGACGGTGAACAGCAAGTCGCTGCGGGCTCCGCCTACAGAACGCGGGCTGTTGACGTAACCGCTGACGCTGATGATCACCCCTGTGGTGGTCAGGTCCTTGAACGTCACCGAAGGCGCCGGCGCATCCAATATGGCTTCGTGTTCGGTAAAGGCCTGCAGCAACAGCTCGCGGATTTGCAGCACGTCGGTTTCCAGCGGCAGGGTGAGCGTAATGCCGACCACGCCCAGTGCGTTGCCCATGGTCACGTTGCGTACGTTCTGGGTGATGAACTGCGAATTGGGCACGATCACCGTCGAGCGATCGGACATCTGGATCTCGGTGGCGCGCACATTGATCCGGCGGATATCGCCTTCGACACCCGCCAGGCTCACCCAATCGCCGACTTTGACCGGGCGTTCGGTGAGCAAAATCAGGCCGGAGATGAAGTTCTGCACAATCGCTTGCAGGCCGAAACCAATCCCCACCGACAGGGCGCTGACTACCCAGGTCAGGTTGGTCAGGCTGATGTGCAGCGTCGACATCACCACCACAACCACCAGTACGAAGCCGATGTAGCCCACCAGAGTCACCAGCGAAGCGCGCATGCCGGCATCCATGTTGGTTTCCGGCAGCAGCCGTTCGCCCAGCCACTCTTTAAGCACGCGAACGCCGAATACCCCCACCACCAGCATAATCAGGGCGAGCAGAATGTCGCCCGGTACGATGTTCAGGTTGCCCAGGGGTTTGTTGGTGAGGTCGAGTTGCGTCAAGCCGGCCAGCAACTCGCCCGGGCTGGAGCCAGACGGCAGGAATGCCAGCAGTACTGCGGTGAACAGCAGCAGCGTGCGGCCAACGCCCGCGAGTATGGTGCTCGCCTGTGCCTGGTGACGCTCGGACAAGCCAAGGGCCGAACCCAGTGCCAGGCCGCCCGGTTGTTTGGGCGAAAGCAGGGTTTCACAGACATCGCCAAAGCATGCAATCAGCAGGTAAGCCGTCGCGGCGACGACGCTCATCCAGAGCAGCTTGACGGTGAGGAAATAGGCGAGGGTCAGGTAGCCGCTCAACAGCGCCAGCAGACTGATTCCGACCCACACGGCCACCACAAAGGGCACTAGCCCAGCGATACCGTTCATGCGCTCCAGCTGGTACTGGCGGCGCGTGCGCCGGTAGCGCAGCAGGGCAAAGAAGAATACCAGCGCGACGGCCAGCGCCGTCAGGCCGTTCACCGCCACCGTCAATGCCAGGCTACTGGCGATCACGCTGTTGATGCGTTCCTGGGTGCCGATAAGTAGCAGTGCCAGCGCCAGTAATACGGGGAAGGGCCCCATGGCCGTCGCGATCTGATCGGGTATCGGCGGCAAGCGCCAGGAAGGGCGGGGCAGCATCAGCAGGGCACGGCCGAGGCCGACGATAAAGGCGCAGAACACCACCAGAGTCTGCAACTGATCGAGCAGGTTGAGTACGTCTGCGCTGGGCGTGCTGTCGCTGATCACGCCCCAGCGCAGCAGCGAGGTGGCCACGCTGATGGTCAGTACGGTCGACAGCCCGAACGCCAGTGCCAGCGCACTGCGGCGCAGGCGGCCCTCCGGCATCCAGCGCACCATCAGTCGCACCAGCAGGAAGCGTTCAAGCACGCGTCGGCCCGCGACCCAGACCAGCAATGCACTCAACACCATGATCGCGAAAAAAAATCGGTTGCCTGGCGCCACAGCGGTCGTCACAACGCTGCTGACATCGGCGTACAGGCCACGTAAACGTGAGAGGTCGTCATCCGTCGGGCGAATGATGTTGGACCAGAACACCACACTGATCGGGCTGGCCGACCGGGTGCTGATCTGTGAGTCAAACAGGCTGCGGCGCAGGTTGAAGATCTGGGTCGCCAGGTCACGGGCGGACTGACTCAGGGTGCTGGCCTGGCGCTGCTCATTGGCCAATGCGTTTTTCTGTTTGGTCAGCGCGGTGCGTTGCTGAGTGAAACTCGCGGTTTCATCCGCCTGCACCGGGCCGAGCACGTTGAGCTGGTCTTCCAGGTGTTCAAGATCGATGGCTTGCCTGACGCTCAGGGCGTCGGCCTGTTTTTGCACCTGCAAGGCCGCCTGGCGCAGGCTGGAAAGCAAGTCATCGTTGGCGCTGACGGTAACTTTCTGGCGGATCAGGTCGAGTTGATCGTTGAGGTCCGCAACGCTCGCACTTTCGTCCAGCGAGGGCAGGGCGCGCACGTCGCTGATCGGGGCGGGCGCTGCCTGCACGAGGGCCGGCAAGGTGACACACAGCATCAGCAGGGCGAACAGCCCGGTAAAAAAACGCTTGGTGATGACTCTCTGCATGATTATTTTCACAGTATCTCAACCTGCCATTGCTCGCGCCGCGTTTTGCCGCAACGGGTCCAGGTAGTTCGCCCATTGCTGAGCCGCCTCCCGTCGCTGTACCAGCCGTTGCGCGCGCCTAGCTAATTAAAGGTTTTTTGGAGTTAAGTGGAGTTCTGTTACAGACTATCGGGGCCGCCAAAAAACATTTTGACTGGGCTCTAGGACAATGTTTTTAGGTCGATAACACTTTTGTTTGCCTCCACTTTTGCCCCCATTCGTACCGAGTGTGCGAGTGATCGCGAATGGCGATCTGCGACGGACTTCGCTATTCCTGGCCAGTTACGCCGTTGGGCCAGGTCGCTGATCAGTCGTTAGCCAAGTGCAACTGCACTTCCATGGCGTCATGAAGGAGTCTGACGACCTCGATCACGTCGTCGTTTGCCACACGATAGAACACGATATGGCGTGGGCTTTTGACCGTTCCATGGGTTTGTTTGGCCTGCTGGCGTGAATAGATGAGGTGATAGCTGCGAAGGCCCGGTGCAAGCTCAACGCGGTCGTGGCTGCCAATGCGATGAGGCGTGTCGGCAAGCGCTTGCAGCGCCGCGAGGATAAGTGCCTGGTAGCGCTGGCGTGCTTGATCGCCGAACTGCGTCTGGGAGAGCCTGAGGATGTCAACAATGTCGGCGCGCGCCGCGTTGGTAATCCGATACTGCGCCATGCTCAGTGTTTCTCGCGTGCGGGGAGAGTTGCCTCCAGGCTCAAGCCCTCGAGGTAGTGCTCCAGATCCCCTTCGTTCACCTGAGTAAAGCGTGCGTGCTCAAGATCCATGATGCCGATCGAGGTCGCCTGACGCAGGGCCTCAATTTTGGCGGTGTCTTCGGCGACGCGCTGCTCCAATAAACGCAAACCCTCTCGCATCACTTCGCTGGCATTCTGATAACGGCCGGACTGCACCAGGTCATGGATAACCTGATCCTGGTGAGGGGTGAGCACAACGTTTCGCGTCGCCATAACTAGCTCCAGTATCATGTAAACAGGTGCTTTTGATTGTTGGCATATTATGCCATTTTCTCTCAGGAGAATAGCTTGAGGCCGACATCCGGCGATCAGGTGATGGGGGACTCAGCGTCAATCAGCAAGGTTCAAAGTGATCCACCCGTGATAGAGCAACCTGCAGATTGATTTGAAGATTGATATGCCTGACTGTGCATGCAGGAGGCGCGCGATGTGTGCTTCTCAATCCGCCCTGAAATCGATCGGTATGTTCGATGCCCATCAATAGTTGCGTTTAGAGGCATCAAGAGAGGTTCCAATGCCCTACGAGTTAGAAAATCGCCTGGTAATCGGCGTCGCTTCCAGCGCTGTGTTTGATTTGCTGGCATCGGACGCAGTGTTTCAGAGTCAGGGGGAGGAGGAATACCGCAAGTTTCAGCAAAAAAACCTTCACGTCCCTCTTCCTAAGGGGATAGCGTTCCCTTTCATCAAGCGCTTACTGTCAGTGAATGATCTGAGCGCCGATGCTACGGATCCGCTCGTCGAGGTAATACTTCTTTCACGCAATGATCCCGACACTGGGCTGCGCGTACTGAAGACTATAGAGCACTACGGGCTTGGGATGACAAGGGCGATTTTCATGCAAGGAAAATCTCCTTATGAATACATACCAGCACTGAATATCGCTTTATTTTTGTCGGGTGACAAAAAAGACGTGGAAGCGGCTATCAAGGCCGGGTACCCGGCTGGCCAGGTGCTCGATTCAAAATTTGAAGACGACGAAACTGATAAAACCCTACGCATCGCATTCGACTTTGACGGCGTACTCGCCGGCGATGAGTCCGAAACAATCATGCAGGCCTCTGGATTGTCTGAGTTCCATGCGCACGAAGTAAAGAACGTTATGCAGCCCCATAACCCGGGGCCGCTGAAGGAGTTCATGGTGCGGATATCCAAAATCCAGTCAGTTGAGGAGAAGCACAAGAAGCTCAATCCTAAATACGAAAACCGCATACGCGTCTCGATCGTCACAGCCCGCAATGCTCCGTCTCATGAGCGTGCGATGAATACGCTCAAGAGTTGGGGTGTCATGGCTAACGACGCATTCTTCCTGGGTGGCATCGAGAAAGGCAAAATTTTAGGTGTATTGAAACCACACATCTTCTTCGATGACCAATCAGGGCACCTTAAATCGGCTAGCGCAGTTGCTCCATCCGTGCACATTCCTTTCGGCATCACCAACCATGTCGCGTCAGTAGTTGCGCTAGAGCCTGAAACTGATCAGGTCCAGCAGGTGGTGTAACACGCACGCTTGAGCGCGTAGTGCTATAGGACTTCGTATAGGTTCCTCGGGCAGTCCGAGATTGGATAGGGTAATTAGGATTGCTCGCGAACCCGCATCCAGTCGAAAAAATCTCCTGAACAGACGCTAGCTTTAACCTGAGGCGACTTATGGAATCTTGATACCCAACGCATTCAGCGATGGCGTATCCATCCGGCCATTCACGGTCAGCCCACTGTCCATCTGAAAGGCCATTAACGCACCACGTGTCGCTTTGCCCATCACCCCATCAATGGAGCCTTGGTAATACTGGCGCACCATCAGCGCGGTCTGCACACGGGTGACCAAGTTGCTTTTCTGCTCATTGGTAGCGCGGCTCTTTGAAATGCTCGAACGTGTCCCGCTGGTAGTGCCAGACGACTGATAAAGGCTGTTGCTGCTTGGGGTGCTGCTCGAAGTACTCGGCGCGCTGTAACTTCGGGTGCTGGTAGCGGGCGGGCTGTAGTAGCGAGGCGCGCTATACCCACCCGAGCCGCTGTAGTGAGAACTGTGCGAGCTGTGGGAGCGGTGTGAACTGTGCGAACGATGTGCCGCATAGATGTTGACGGTGTCTGGCGCATTGAGCGTATCGGCAAACACCGGGGGTTGTAGCTTGTCGTTGGACTGCCAGTTCGCATCGCCGAGCGACAGATGGCCCGTTTGTGCCAGGGTGGTACCTGCCATTGGCAGCAAGCTGATCCCACTGATCAGGACTTTCCAGCGGTCGAGCAATTTCACTGTGCACTCCTTGCATAGGCGCTAAAGGCCTCGGTCGATAGTCGTTGTACGCCGCGGCTCTGCCAGCGGTCGGTGTGGGATTTGAAGAAGCCAGAGCAATGTTTGACGGCAGCGCATTGCTGGCAGGTATCGACGAACAGGTTCTTCCAGTCCGAGATGCTCTGGCGGGCGAAACGCGAGAGGTGGGCCGGGATCAGGCATAGAGGCAAGTTGTAGATCGAAACTGGCACTCCGCGGTTGAACAGGAAATACACGGCCTGGCTCAACGACTCCTGATAGTCCAACGGGTCAATCCACAGTTCTTCGTAGTTCTTCCTGGCCAGGCCGGTACTTTCGATACCCATCAGCGCAACATGCCGCACGAAGGGTAAGTTCCTGAACACGTAGTAGGCGAGCTCGGGCAAGCGTGGCGTGGTCAGGCGATTGAGCACCACGCGTATCTCGATGATCTGGTTGGCCCGCGCCAGGTTGTAAAGACCTTGCAGAGTTTCACTGAACGCGCCTGGAGCCTGTACGACATGGTCATGGTCTTCGGCATTGTCGGCATACAGCGGGATGCCCCAGCTCAACTGAGGGTGGCCGATGGCAGAGAGCGCAGCGATCCAGCTCGGGTCTTGGAACAGACGCCCGTTGCTGAGCACATGAATGGATTTGTGCGGCAAAACGGCTTTGCACTTAGCGAGGATTTCGAGCAGGCCGTCGCGATAAAGCGTTGGTTCTCCGCCGCTGATTCCCAGATTTTCCTCGCCCTGGTCCATCAGGTCGATTAGCCGTAGGTTCTCCTCGATATGCCAACGGTCATCAATATCTTTGGGCGGCTGCGAGCACATTAAACAGAGGCTATTGCAACGATCGGTCATAAACAGCAGGTTGCTGTCCGAGCCTCGTCGATAGAGCACTCGCACCAAAGCGTTGCCTGGTGTGATGGCAATGACATCGCCGGGTTGCACGACATCCGCATCTTTGGGTGTGTGCAGGTGTAGCTGCGTGCTGTCGAAGTCGCCAATCAATGGCTCTGGGGTCAGGAATCCACCTACTGGCAACGACAGCAGGTTGGGGCTTCGTAGCCTTTCTTGGTTTGGTAGCCAAAGTAGCAGCTCACCGAAGTCAGCGCTTCCGGCACAAACAGCCAGGCCTTGTTCGATGAACTCATCCAGGGTGATGACCTTGAGCAGTTTCGGCTCATTCAGGTGATGGATTTCGAAGTGGGTATCCTTGCGTAGCATCGCCATCAGCCCCTGTAACCCGGAAATCGAACATCGTGGTAAGAGCGCCTGTTCAACCAAGACAGCAGCACCCTCTGCACGTTGTCGTCGCCATCGCAAAGCAGGCCGAAAAGATGCTTCAGCAGCCCCATGTTCTTCTTGCAGAAGCTGCTGAATACTCGGTGTCCGATCGGGTCAGCTTGGCGGGCATAGTGTTCGACGGGGTCAGCACCACAGTACGGGACAAGTGCGCAGTCGGAGCAGCCCGGCAGCGCCTCTGCTACACCACTGGCGAGCAACGCATTCATAACGGGCGATGCGAGTAATTCAGACAAGGGTTGGTGTACGGT
Source organism: Pseudomonas sp. MF6755 (assembly GCF_016405635.1). Classification (NCBI taxonomy): domain Bacteria; kingdom Pseudomonadati; phylum Pseudomonadota; class Gammaproteobacteria; order Pseudomonadales; family Pseudomonadaceae; genus Pseudomonas; species Pseudomonas sp. MF6755. The sequence continues at coordinate 201,086 of NZ_JAEKDA010000003.1, read as the reverse complement.
GCCGAGCCTCAAGCCGTCTTCACCCATCTCCAGCAACATTCGGGCTTCGTCCGAGGGATAGACGTAACCGTCATAGTTGTAAACCAGCGCTGCAGTGCCTGCTCCAGCAGGGGAGCGCAGGTCTACATAGCCGGAGGAGAAGGGTGTCAGAATATTTTTCAGCAACAGGCTCGTGTAACTCTCTGAGAGATACACGCCCTGTTGGTTTATCTGCAGCAAATAAGCCAGTGCCTTCTTGTAGAAGGTCAGGTATCGCTCAATTGGGTAATCAAGTCGATGGGCACTCTTGGTGGCAAACCCATAAGGGCTCAGAGGCCGAAGCGAGATGCTGGAGAAGCCCTGGCTTACATACTCATCGATGATCGCTTCAGGTTGTTCGAGGCTTCTTGAAGTCAGCGTGGTCAGCGCGGAAACTGCATCATGGCCAAGGCGCTCACGGACCCGCTGGATGCCTTTTACAGTGCGTTCGTAGGAGTCTCGTGACGGCGTAGGGCGGTTGGCGTTGTGCAAGGGCGCCGGCCCATCGAGCGAGGTCGAAAACTGAATGCGATTTTGTTCCGCGAAGTCGAGTATTTCCTCCGTCAGGTGGTGCAGCGTGGTGGTGATGACGAACTGGATATCCCGTTGTTCGACCACGTTCCGTTCAACGACCCATTCGACAATTTGGCGGACGCGCTCGAAGGCCAGAAGCGGCTCGCCACCCTGAAACTCCACAGTCAAGGCCGGAGCGTTCGATTCGAACAGGCGATCAACCGCCGCCTGTGCATTCGCTTCCGACAGGTCGTGGCCGGATCCTCCCAGAGGGGCCCGCGACACCTGGCAGTACTGGCAAGTGTGGTTGCAGCGCAATGTAACCACGAACAAGTGCAGTGCAGGGCCCTGGAAGAGGAAGTCCTTGCGGCTGCGATACTGCGCGGCCATTTCCGGGAACGGGTCGTGGCGGCCTGGTTCGTAGATGAAGTGGCGGGCCAGCAGGTCCTTGTAAAAAGGCGTACTTGCTTGAACGTCGAAGTAACTGAGGGCTCGTAATTGCGCGTCGTTCACGTGCATGTACTCACCAGTATCGGAGGTGAGCAGTATGTCACGGTCATTTCCCGTGTTCATGCGCATGAATCGAAAAGGCAGCAAGCGGTAGTGCTTGGCGTCTGTCGTAATCAGTGTCACTGGGAAATCCCACATCCAGCGAGCGCGGCTCGGGCCAGGACTTCGCGCAACCCTACTGTTTCGCGGTTGATATGGTCGCGTAGGGCGAAGTCGTTCAGATGCTGAAGGATCAGCGAGTGAGCCTGCTCCGGGGAAAGCGTTAGCCTTGATTCAGCGGGGTGGGCCGTGAGGCTTATCTGATTGGCTTCAATACCGACCTGGATCGCGACAGTGTCGGCCAGGGAGTAAGCCACGCGTTGCACCACGCTGAGCGGGTACGCTGCGCTGCCGAGTTTCAGCGTGACTGGCCATGTCATCGGAACCGATCCTTCAAATCCATTGGGAGCGTGTGGATTTTGCCGGTGGTCGAGGCGTTATGCCATCATAATTTTACATTTGCACGCATTTGTTCAGCGTGGTGGGTGGTGCGCTCACTACGGCTCGGCCATTGATACAGGGTAGGGCCGAGAGTTCATATCTCCCTCGGTCCAGCCATCCTCATCATTAGCCTGCTTGGCCTCAGGCTGGGGGCATTCTTTTCAAACCATCCAAAGCATGCCCTCAGATGTGCCCCCAATGTAGCAATCCACTGGAAGTGAATGGAGCTCCACGGTTTGTGAAAAAGGCAAAAAAGATCAGATGAACAGCCTGCCAGAGGACGCCTAAAGACTCTCAGGATCGCCAAAAAACATCTGAATCCGCGACCTCAACCACCGCTCCCCCGGGTCATTATCCTGTGACCCACGCCACGCCATGTGCAGTTCAAATGAACGCACCGGCAGTGGCGGGTCTTCGGCGCGCAGGCCTCCGGCCGAAGTCAGCGCCTCGGCGGCATAATCCGGTACGGTAGCCAGGATGTCGGTGCCCGCCAACAGCGTGCCCAGCCCGTTGAACTGCGGCACCGCCAGTACGACGTGACGTTTGCGATCAAGCTTTTCCAGCTCTTCATCAATAAACCCACTCAAGTCCCCCGCAAACGACACCAATGCATGGGGGCGCGAGCAGAAGTCGTCCAGGCTCAGTGAGCCGGGCACGCTATCGGCACGCAGCAATTTAGGCAGGCTGCGGCGCAGCACCTTGCGTTTGGCGTTGGCTGGCAGGTCGGCGGTGTAGCTGACGCCGATAGAGATTTCACCGGAAGCGAGAAGGCCGGGCATCAGGATGTAGTTGACGCGGCGCACCACCAGCACAATGCCCGGGGCTTCTGCGCGCAGGCGTTTGAGCAGTTGCGGCAGCAGGGCGAATTCCACGTCATCGGACAGGCCGATCCTAAACACGGCAGTGCTGGTGGCCGGGTCGAATTCGGCGGCGCGGCTGACGGCGGTGGAAATCGAGTCCAGGGCCGGGGAGAGCAGGGCGAAGATTTCCACGGCGCGCGCTGTGGGTTCCATGCTGCGCCCGGTGCGCACAAACAGCGGGTCATCGAACAACCCACGCAGGCGCGACAACGCCGCGCTGATGGCAGGCTGGCCGAGGAACAATTTCTCGGCGGCGCGGGTCACACTGCGCTCATGCATCAAGGTTTCGAATACGATCAAGAGGTTAAGGTCGACACGACGCAGGTCGTTACGGTTCATCTTGTGTCCTGGAAGAGTCAGCAAACTTGACGTGAGCGGTCACACAGGAACCTCCAAGGTTCGATTGAGAAGCATGACCGGCATGAATCTTACGGGGAAAGGCTGGTACTCTGCACCGGCTAATTGATTTTTCCTACGATAGTTGAGGTCTGTTCCCCCTTCGCGGAATCAATGACAGGCATGTCGACTATTAATGGCGACCGGTGGCCTTAGCTGAAAAGCCCAGATAAAGTTCATGGCATTAGAGGTTACTTTGACGAGGTTTGCGATGTCCCGCACGATCCGTTTTCACAAGTTTGGTCCGGCCGAGGTGCTCAAATGCGAAGAGCATGCAGCCGCGCAGCCCGCACCGGGCGAAGTGCAGGTGCGTGTCGAAGCGATTGGCATCAGCTGGTACGACATTCTCTGGCGCCAGAACCTGGCGTCTTCCCATGCACGCTTGCCCTCCGGCCTTGGCCATGAGATGGCGGGGGTCGTTATTGCCCTCGGCGATGGCGTGGATGACTTGGCAGTGGGCGATAAGGTGGCCAGTTTTCCAGCCGAAAGCCCTAATGATTACCCGGTGTATGGCGAGCAGATAGTCTTGCCACGTTCGGCCTTGACCCGTTACCCGGATGTCCTGAGCCCGATTGAAGCCAGTGTGCATTACACGCCGCTGCTGATTGCGTACTTTGCCTACATGGACCTGGCGCGGGTCAAGCCCGGGCAGTTTGCCCTGGTGACCGATGCCAGCCACTGTGCCGGCCCCTCGTTTGTACAACTGGGCAAGGCCCTGGGTGTGCGAGTGATTGCTGCCACCAAGGACAGTTCTGAACGCGAATATCTACTGTCCCTCGGGGCTGAAAAAGTTATCGTCACCGAAGAGCAAGACCTGCTGATGCAGATCAACAAGTTCACCGACAACCGGGGCGTCGACGTAGTGTTCGATGGCCTGGGTGGCCCGCAGATGTCGTTGCTCGGCGATGTCTTGGCGCCTCGCGGCAGCCTGGTGCTGTATGGCCTGCAAGGCGGCAACCAAACGCCATTTCCGGCTTGTGCGGCGTTCCAGAAGAACATCCAGTTCTTTGTGCACTGTATCGGCAACTTCACCGGCAAGCCGGAACTGGGCATCATCCAGGACCAGGTAGCATTGCAGCGCGCGTTGCGTGATATCAACCAACTGACAGCCGATCGTGTGCTCGTCCCACTGAAAACCACGGTATTTCCGTTCAGTCAGTTCGTCGAAGCGCATCGCTACATGGACGAATGCCCGTGCCGCGAGCGTGTCGCATTGCAGGTTGAAGCTGTTTGAGCTGTAGGAGTATTCGCAAATGAATACGCTGGCGCCTGGGCCGATGAGGCAAATGCGCCATTTGACAGGGCTTAACCCGCGCCAGGGTTGAGCCGCCGCAAGAGCATTCTGCCCCTGCAAACAATACCTTTTTTCCTTAAGCCGCCCTGAAATCCAGTGCGGCGCTGTTGTGTGGGCGCGATTAATGTTTGTGATCGGGCGCATCTGAACGGGTTTCAGGCGATCTTCTGTATCTGTTAATCATTATTTGAGTGCCGATAATTGTGCCTTCACTGTCATCTCAAGGATTGAGCAATGATTAAATGTCTGAGATTTTTGCCACGTTCCGAAGAAACTAAGCGAGGCGTATCCGGCCACCCGGATAGTGCACGCAAAGCGCCCTATTGTTTCGCGCGGACGCGACTAAAGTGGGCGATTAACTTTTGTCAGATGCGTCCTTAGTTTGTTAGTTGGAATAGTGTAGGAAGTTGTAGGGCTGTTCCTAGGCCTGCTGGCCGCGCCGTTTAGATATGGCTCGGCAGCGCGATTTGCTTGGGCGGAGCCCTAAGAGCGCTGCCACGCATCGCCAGTGGTTTTGTTGCAAGGTGCTAATGTTGAACTCACTGCGCGCTGTGCAACGGACGACACCCTCCCTACAGATTTAATGGGTCGAGCAATTAATGTTGATAGTTGCTTGAAACTGATACTTCAACTCAGGTAGTAGAATGATGAGCGCAATTCATGAGCAAGCCATGAACTATGTTTACCAGCAAGTTTTGCAGCGTTTGGTCGGGCACTTTACGCGCACCGAACGAACAGTGCTCCAATTGTTGGTCCAACGAATTGTGGTCGCAGCCGGTGGCATGGAACAAGTGGGTAATTATAAAGTGCTGATCGCCCACGGCGGTGGCGAGGTCAGCAGTTACACCTTGGCGATGCTGCGGGCGGCACAACTGACCATTGCGGGCCGGGCCCCTAAGACTTTTCACTTACGGGTTGCCACCCTGCGCTATGCGGGCATGACCCAGGCCACCCTCGACAGCATTAACCAAGGCTATAGCAGGCTGTTTTTCCATGACGACCCGAGAGTCGAGCTGTTGATGGTGGAGAATCAGGAGGTACTGCCCTTTAATCCGCAGCGACCTCCGTCTGCTGCCGGGCGGCAGGTCAGCCAGCGCAATATGTTGATGTTGGGGCATCTGACCTCCGGGGATATCCGCGCAACGTTGTGCAACGATACCTACCTGGCCTTCGGCGAGTTCTACCAGCGTGCCGCCACATGGAACGGCGGCGTGCATGCCATGGTCAGCGGCGACTCGCCACGCCAGCAAAGCCAATACCTTGCCTGGCTGAAGAAGACTGCATTGGCAACCGCTCTCGACTTCGCACCCGGCAAGCCGGTGTCGCTCAATGGGTTATTTACGCGTATGGAGGAGTGGAGTGTCGCTTGTTACCGTGACCTTTATGGCGAACATTATGTGGGCACTGAGGGGCCAGGTCGGGGTGGGCACCGTCATCTGGCCTATATCGGTATTGCTGACCTGCTCGACGATGTGGATGTGCCCCAGGCAACGTTGCTGACCGACTTCCTGGCGTGCCAGCCGGACCCGTTTGATTTTCACTTCAGCCATCCTGCCTACCCCAATCCATTGCTCATGGCGCACTTGCACGGGCTGCAGGCCCAATGTCTGCGTGAGCTTTCCTATGAGCATGGCGTCGAAAGCTTTTTTCGCCAGGCAATGGACTACATGCACCGCAGGAAAATCCCCATGGCGTTGATCGCTGAGGCGTCCGGTGAAGATGGGCGTGTCCTGGCAACCACCTATGCCCGAGAGTTCTTTGGTTTGGACGAAAGTCAATTAACCTGCCTGTTGTTTGCGCCCTTCATTCAGCATGGCGAGCGACTGGAGGGTTTCCTGCGTCAATGTCACCCTGGCATGCTGGTGGCGCTCCCCGAACTGCACAAGGCGCTTCAAGGCAAACCCGCTGCGGAAATGTTACAACAGTGGCTGGTGGATACCAGCGGATTGCCGCTGCCACTATTGCAGCATGTGTACCGCAAGCGGCCTCTTCAGATCGACCGTCGCATCCTGGCAAGCAAGCAGCGCTTCATGCCTTGCCAGGCACGGACTGCGCAGTTGTCGGGGAGCTAGTCGCGTGTGCTGGCCTAAACCGCCCGGTGAACAGCTATGAACCTGCGAGGAGAGCGGCAGGCAGATTTTGCCTACCAGGCGGTGTATCGCTACATGATCAGCCTGATCAACGAAATCAGCCTGCAGACGCCGGTCAAGCTGCCGTCCCTGCGGCAGTTGTCGGCACGCTTGAACGTGTCAATCTCGACGATCCAGTACGCTTACTCGCTGCTGGAGAAGGAAGGGCGCATCTACTCGGTCGCCAAGTCCGGCTACTTCGCCTGGCCAGTGGCGGCTAACTCGCAAGTCATGGCGGGCGCCGACTTGCTCGAGCGGCTATACGCGGCGGCGCGACGTCCGGGCATGGTCGTACTCAGTGGCGATGAACCGGCGTTGCTGGGCTCGCTCGATGGCGACTTGCTGACGCTGGAACGTCAACTGGTGCGCAAGTATCCGCACCAGTTGCAACCCTGGACGCAACCCTGCGGCGTCTGGGAGCTTCGTGCGGCGTTGGCTGCGCGTTATACATCGTCGCCCACGCGCTGTTGGCAGGCCGATGAGGTATATATCGGCGCCGATTTGCGGGGCGTACTGGAAATACTGATTGATGCCCTGGGTCTCAAGGGCACCGTGGTGGTGACTGAATCACCCTGTGACTACCTGGTCTTGCGCTTGTTGCAGACCGCTGGTGTCCGGGTGATCGAGTTGCCGTGGTTCGCCGACGGCAGTTTCGACCTGACCACATTCGAGCACCTGTTGCATCACGAATCCGTGCATCTGGTGCTGTTGTCATCAGTGATCAGTATGCCGTCGGGCGCGGCTTTATCGGTTCCGGAGCGCCTGCAGGTGGCGCATCTGCTCGACCAATACGGTTGTTGGCTGCTGGAGGACGACACCTTTGGCGAACTGAGCTACACCCCGTCCCAGGCGGCCCTGCGTAACCTCGTCAACCCAGAGCGCCTGATCGTGTTCTCCTCGTTCGAGAAGGTATTGGGCCCGGAGGCGCCCTTTGGTTATCTGCTGTCACATCAGATAGGCAGTGAATTGCAACGTCAGTTTCTACTGCGCTCGTTTCGTTTATCGTCAATCCGCCAGCGCGCCATTGCCCGGCTCTACCAGAGCGGGCGCTTTGACCAGCACTTGCAGACATTGCGCCAGCACCTGCAAGAACAAGCGCAAGCCATGAGCCTGTGGCTGGAGGCGCGCATGGCTGGCCGCGTGAGCTACCGAATGCCCGTCGCGGGGGCGAGTTTCTGGTTAGAGTCGGTGGCGCCAGTGGATATGCGCCTGGTCTTCCAGAGCATGCTCACGCAACAGGTGATTATCGCCCCGGGCGAGTTGTTCAGCCTCAGTGGCTTGCACCACCAGCATATGCGTGTGAGTCATACGTTCACGGGCCATCCCAACCTGGATATCACCCTGGATACGTTGGCTCATGCACTGCTCCAGTCGCAAACTGGCTAGTGTTTGAAATTTGTCTCTCGCCTGTAGGATCGATACCGTCGCGAAGTAGTCCAAGTCCCAGTAAACTGTCATTTTTTCCGAATCCTTCTTTACGAGGTTTATGCATGACTATCAGTCCTTTTGCGGGCAAACCGGCGCCAGCCCAGTTGCTGGTGGACATCCCGCGACTGGTCACGGCCTATTACACCGGCCAGCCTGATGCAGCGATCTCCACCCAGCGTGTGGCCTTTGGTACCTCCGGGCACCGTGGCAGCTCGTTTGAGCTGAGCTTCAACGAATGGCATGTGCTTGCGATCAGCCAGGCCATCTGCCTGTACCGAGAAGCCCAAGGTATCGATGGTCCGCTGTTCGTAGGCCTGGACACCCACGCACTGTCGACACCTGCCGGCGCGAGTGCCTTGGAAGTACTGGCCGCCAATGGCGTACACGTCATGTTGGCTGAAGGCGATGAGTACACGCCGACCCCAGCGATTTCCCACGCCATCATCTGCTACAACCGTGGCCGTACGAGCGGCCTGGCGGACGGCATTGTGATTACGCCGTCCCACAACCCACCGCAAAGTGGCGGCTACAAGTACAACCCGCCTAACGGTGGTCCGGCCGATACCCACGTCACCAAGTGGATCGAAGCCAAGGCCAACGAGTTGCTCGCCAACAAGCTGGCCGGGGTCAAGCGCGTCACCCACGCCCAGGCGCTCAAGGCGGACACCACTCACCGCCATGACTACCTCAACAGCTATGTGGCTGACCTGATCAATGTGATCGACATGGACGCAATCCGCAGCGCCGGCTTGCGCCTGGGCGTCGACCCATTGGGCGGAGCAGGGGTGCGCTATTGGTCGGCGATTGCCGAGCACTACCGTCTGAACCTTGAGGTGGTAAACACTGAAGTCGACTCCACCTTCCGTTTCATGAGCGTCGACTGGGACGGCCAGATTCGCATGGATCCGTCCTCCAGCTACGCCATGCAGGGCCTGATCGGCCTCAAGGAACGCTTCGACGTCGCGTTTGCCTGCGACCCGGACCACGACCGTCACGGTATCGTTACGCCGTCCGGTGGCCTGTTGGCGCCGAATAACTACCTGGCGGTGTCCATCGACTATCTGTTCCAGAACCGTCCTGAGTGGCGCGCCGATGCTGCCGTGGGCAAGACCGTGGTCAGCAGCGGCCTGATAGATCGCGTCGCGGCGCGTATCGGCCGTCGTTTGTACGAAGTGCCGGTGGGCTTCAAATGGTTTGCCGATGGCTTGTTCGAAGGCTCGTTGGGTTTCGGCGGCGAAGAAAGCGCCGGTGCCTCGTTCCTGCGCAAGGACGGCACGGTATGGAGCACCGACAAAGACGGCCTGATCCCAGCCTTGCTGGCGGCGGAAATGACCTCGCGCAAAGGCCAGGACCCAAGCCAGATCTATCGCGGCCTGACCGACGCGTTGGGTGAGCCGTTTGCCATCCGCGTCGATGCCAAGGCGACCCCGGCGCAAAAAGCCCTGTTGGGTAAACTCTCGCCGGAGCAGGTGACGTCCACGCAATTGGCCGGGGAGAGCATCCAGCAAATACTCAGCCATGCACCTGGCAACAACCAGGCAATTGGCGGTTTGAAAGTCATGACCGAAAACGGCTGGTTTGCCGCACGGCCATCGGGCACTGAAGACATCTACAAGATCTACGCCGAGAGCTTTATCGGCGAAGATCACCTCAAGCAACTGGTGGAAGAGGCGCAGGTGTTGGTAGACGGTGCAATCAGCCAGTAACCAGGCCGTACACACTGTGGGAGGGGGCAAGTCCCCTTCCACATTAGAGGCCTGGAGGGCTTGAGATCAGGCCAGGTCGACCAATACGATCTCACTGTCCTCAATCGCCGTCACCCGCAACACCTGCTCATCCTCAACCGCCACGCCATCTCGAGCCTGTGCCCGCACCCCATTGACTTCAATCACGCCCGTGGCCGGCACCAGGTACGCCCGACGCCCACTGTCCAGCCGGTACTCGGCGCTTTCCCCTGCTTTCAGATTGGCTGCCACCAAGCGCGCATCGGCACGAATGCGCAGGCTTTCACTGTCGCCGGCCTTTCCGCTGGCCAATGTCACAAAACCCTCGCGATTGCCTTGTGGAAACGGTTTGGCACCCCAGGACGGCGGCAAGCCAGCTTCATTTGGGATGATCCAGATCTGGAAGATCTTGGTTGGTGTGGCCTCCAGGTTGTATTCGCTGTGGGCAATCCCGGTGCCCGCGCTCATCACTTGTACGTCGCCGGCCTCGGTGCGACCTTTGTTGCCCAGGTTGTCGGCATGGCTGATAGCCCCTTCACGCACGTAGGTGATGATCTCCATGTCACGGTGCGGGTGCTGAGGGAAGCCGGTGCCCGGCCCGATGATATCGTCGTTCCATACCCGCAGGTTGCCCCAGTGCATACGCTCGGGGTCGTGGTATTCGGCGAATGAAAAGTGGTGATGGGCGTCAAGCCAGCCATGATGGGCGCCGCCCAAGGTGTTGAAAGGTCGAAGTTCAAGCATGATCGTCTCCTGTTGATGGAGCTATCATCCAACAGCGCATGATCGATAAAAAGCGTAAAAACTGCTGGATTCCTATCCATTAATTCGATTGTTTAATCCTGTACTGACTTTCACTTCATCGCCTAACTGCATGACAGCAAAGCATTTGGCTGGAACTGAGCGCCAATTCCGGCGACCATGGCGCCCTTGTCAAAGCCAAGCTCATCGCAGGAGTCCGCGTGCCGCAACAAAAGCCTGATCTGCCCCCTGAACTGCGTCCCTTGACTGAAATGCCCCTGTTGAAGCGGCTTGCTGCTCGCCTGTTCGGCCACGGCCTTACCCGCTTGCGTGCGCAGCACCGGTTTTCCTGGTTGCATGGCCAAGCTGATGGTTTCCGCAGTGGGCATGAGGCGGGTGTGGAATATGGCTACCGCGAGGGCAAGGCCGATGGTCTCGAAGAGGGTCGGCAGGTCCTGTTGATTCGCGACTTCCGCCCGGATGAACACCGTGCGCCGGGTGTGGATGACAGCCTGTTTGACGATTGGCGGTTGCCACTCACGCCTGAGGTGAAGAAACGCATGAAGGCGGATGTCGCGCACTTGCTGCCGGCGCATGCGCAGCCGAGTGCCGCGCAGTGGAAGATGATCTTCAGCGACACGCCCTCGACCTCGGTGATCGCCGGTGCTGGCGCCGGTAAATCCACCTCGCTGGTACTGCGCATCCTCTTGCTCACGCATTACCTGGGCTTTGAGCTGAGTTCGATGACGGTGGTGACGTTCACCCGCGAGTCGCGCAAAGACTTCATTCACAAACTCATGGAAATTCTAAGTCTGTGGGGCCAACCCCTTGGTATGAAAGAAGCCCAGGCCGTGGTCCGTACCTTTCACTCGCGCATTCTGCCGATGGTGCGCAGCTTGCCGGGCTTCGAGCGGCTGCAAGCCTTTGAAAATCTCAGCGCAGGCTTTGAAGACGCCGACAGCAACCCCTTCGACCTGCGTATCAGCGATGCCCAGCGTCAACAGATGAATGCCTGTTACCACCGCCTGCATGGTCGCCATGAGCGGTTCCGCGAGTTGATTGCGCCGTTGGCCCGCCATGGCTTGCAGCTAAAGGAACTGGAGCGCGATCATCCGGACGTGCAAAAACGCATGGCCGTGACTGAGTTAGCGGCCAAACGCGATGACGAGTTGTGCGATGTGATCGAAGACCTGTGGTTTCGCGCCGGTGCCTGGCCGATCAAGGGCATAGAGCCTGGGCGCCAGACGTTTGAAATCAATGGCGCGCAATTTCATTGCCATGGCTATATCCCGGAGCTGGGTGCCTGGGTGGTACTGGGTTTTGATGCGCGGGAAAACGCCCAGATCAGTCGGCCGAACTCGAAGCTTTCAGTGCGTGCAGAATGGGCGGTAAAGCGCACCCTGTTTCAAGCTTTCTGTCATAAGCCTTTGATATGGTTAGATAGTTATGAGTCTTCAAAGCGCCTCCTCAGCAGCCTGGCCGGTGATGCTACGGCCGGGCCGGGCTTTGATTACAAGGTCAAGGGCGAACTGGCCTCGGCGCCGCTGTTGGACAGTTTCGTCATGGCTGCCGGGTTTATCGAAAACCTTGGGTTGGACGTACCCACGGCGGTCAGCCAAATGCGCTTCGCCAAGGACGACCCGGATCGGTTTTTCTTTGAAGCCCTGAGCATTTTCTGGAAGGCCCTGGAAGACCACCTGCTGGATCAATCACCGCCGATCATGACCTACAACCGGATGTTCTCCCTGTTTGGTGAAAACACCCCGGAAAACCTCAAGCTGCTCAGCGATCCGCTGCTACGGCCGATGTCGCACCTGATGATTGACGAATTCCAGGATGTATCGCCGCAGATCGTGTCGTGGATCCGCGCCAGCCTGCGGGAAATCCGTAGTCGCGGCCCGGCGATGCACGTCGGGCGCGGTGCGCAACGCTCATCCTTGTTGTGCGTGGGAGACGACTGGCAATCGATCTATGGCTGGCGCGGCAGCTCGCCCAAGTACTTTATGGAGTTCAACAAGGAATTTGTATCGCCGAGCACCACTCGCGTAATGCTCGGCGAGAACTACCGCAGCCATCAGCACATCATCGATGCGGCCGAACATATCGTGCGTAGCGCGCCGGCGATCCCCGGCAAGAAGGCCAAGGCCAGTGGCGCGCCAAAGACGTTGCTGCCTGTCACAGTGCTGGAGCGCGACGACGCGGCGCTTGGGCTGCGGTTGTCGGAGCACTATCAAAGGGGCGAGACAGTGTTGATGCTCTATCGAAAAAGTAGCGATAAGTTATTGATTCAAGAGCATATTCAGTCTGTTGTTAATGTGGATTCTAGCTTGCCGGAGCATGAGCGCAGGCTCAAACAACTGACCTACCACAGCGCCAAGGGCTTGCAGGCGGATGCAGTATTTTTGCTAGGGGACTGCCAGCATCTCACCAGCTCGCCCTATAAGAACCAGATTTACCGCATGGCCGGCCTGGGCAAGGAGGGTGACAGCGAGCCGTACGACAACGCGCAAAAGGACGAAGTACTGCGCCTTGCCTACGTCGGCATAACCCGGGCGGTCAGCCACTGCTACTGGTACGTGGAAAAGCCGGAGGGCCAGGGCGTGAATGTGCCGAGGGCATCTGAACGGGTAGACGGCAAGAAAGCGTTCTTCGATGACCAGCGCCGAGTCTCAACCTGACACAGGGCTGAATGTGGGAGGGGGCAAGCCCCTCTCATATTTCTGGATCTTCATTGCAGGTGGGAAAGTTCAGGCCCGCAACGACAACGGCGGCACAAAACTCTCCAGCTCATCCTCTACCGCCTCGATGATGCGCTCCACATCGGCGGCGTTCATCACCGTGGAGCAAGGGATGCCAGCGATGGCGATCAATGTCTCGCCGCTGGCTCGGTCGAACAGGCGGGCGACCATGCTGCCGGGGGCGTCCATACTCCCCTCGAAGCCGATTGGATGAAAATGCCAGCGCATCAGCTGGCAGGCGTTGGGAAAAGTCACTTTGTTCATGTTGCCCACCTTGGTCATTGAGCGCTTCCTTTAGCTCGCGGCAGGGGTCACGACCGTCGTTGGTCATGACGTCGAAGAACTTCAAAGTAGCATTCGTTCGCAAGCACAAGGTGAATTTTTTGGCCCCGTTCGGCGGTTCTTTTCGCTAATTTTGATGTGGGTCATGTCCTACGGAAAATTAGGCAAAAGGCCATTAGTCAGACGATCAAACTGCCTATTGAAGGGCCGGGTGAAATTCGGCACTCTCAAGCGTTTTCCTCGCCGCAGAGCCCTATATGCCCGACATCGCCCCAGACGATGACTGTCAGAACACTCAAGCCACCGGCGAATTGGTCTTGCACCATCACCTGTGCTGGCGCCATCGCGATCTGGACGGCGTCATGGCCTACTACCATCCCGAGATCCAGTACCACGACTTCTTCCAGAACCGTGTGGTGGGTTACGCCGAGCTGCGCGAGTACTTGCAAGCCAGCATGCCCCGCGAGGCGGACGAGGCGATTGAACACACCGACCGCATCCGCGCCGATGGCGATACGGCGTTTATCCAGTACCGCATCACCTTGCGCGGCGGCCAGGGCCTTGTGTCGTTTCGAACCAGTGAGGCCATTACGGTGCGCGACGGGCTAATCTGGCGGGTAAACGAGTACGCGTCCCTGGTGCATGAGCAGCCTGCCCAATCGACGCGTCCTACCGTCAGTCGCCTGGGCTTGTCGCCCCAGCAACTGGGGCATATGGCCAAGGACCTGCAGCAATACTTCGAATCACGGCAACCCTATCTTGACCCGGAACTGGACTTGCAACGAGTGGCCAAGGAATGCGGCTACAGCCGCAATCAGATGTCCTACCTGCTGAACCAGGTGCTGGGGCAGAGCTTCTACCGCTACGTCAACCAGGCGCGGCTCCAGCATCTATTGGCCGCGCTGGACAGCGCCACACCGCCCATCAAAGTCGATGACCTGGCGTTTGCCGCTGGCTTCAATTCACTGTCGGCGTTCTACAGCGCGTTCCGCCAGCACACCGGCCAGTCGCCCAAGGCCTACCTCAAACAAATTTCCCTGCGTGCACGCGCGCAAGACAGCCCCTGACGCCGCGCTCTAGGATCGACCCTATCGAAACGGAGTAGGGGAAACGGGCATGCCGGCATGGCGCACTATCAGTTTATGGATGGACCAGTTGGACGACCCGCTGCAAGCGCGGCCGGCCCTGGAGCATGACCTGGACGTCAACGTGGCCATTATCGGCGCCGGCTACACCGGGCTGTGGACCGCCTATTACCTGAAACGCCAGGCCCCCGAGCTGAAAATCGCGATCATCGAAGCGCAAACTGCCGGATTTGGCGCCTCCGGTCGCAACGGTGGCTGGCTGATGGGCAATTTGCTGGGGGAAGACCGCCTGCTGGCCGGCCTTTCACCGCAACAGCGGCGCGCCTCGTTTGACCTGCTGCACGGCATTCCTGATGAAGTGGCGCAGGTACTGGCCCGTGAAGGCATGGACTGCGACTACCGCAAAGGCGGTGCCCTGTATTGCGCCGCACGCTACCCGGAGCAGGAGGTGAGCCTGCGGCAGTACCTGGCCAAGTTGTACGCTCAGGGTCTGACTGAAGACGACTATCGCTGGCTCAGCCCGCAGCAATTGGCCGAACAAATCCGTATCGCCAAGCCGTATGGCGGTATCTACACGCCCCACGTTGCAACCATCAACCCGGCCAAACTGGTGCGCGGTCTGGCACGGGCCGTTGAAAACCTGGGCGTGACCATTTACGAAAACAGCCCTGTGACCCATTGGCAGTCCGGCAGCCTGCGTACCGCCAAGGCCAGCGTACGCACTGCCTGGGTAGTGCCCGCTGTCGAAGGCTACGCCAATACGTTGCCGCCCCTGGGCCGCTACCAGTTGCCAGTGCAGAGCTTGATTGTCGCCACCGAACCATTGCCTGCCAGCACATGGGATGAAATCGGTCTCGATCACGGCCAGGCCTTTGGCGAGAGCAGTCGGCAAGTTACCTATGGCCAGCGCACGGCGGACAATCGTTTGGTGTTCGGTGCCCGTGGTGGCTACCAATTCGCCGGCAAGCTGCGTCATAACTTTGATTTGACCGACAACGAAGTGGAGCTGCGTCGCTACCTGTTCGGTGAGCTCTTCCCACAGTTGAAGAACACAAGAATTACCCATTCATGGGGCGGCAATCTCGGTATGTCGCGCAATTTCAGACCTCATATGCTCTGCGACCACAAAACCGGTATCGCGCTTTCTGGCGGGTATGGCGGGGAGGGCGTAGGTGCCACCAACCTCGGCGGCCGCACCCTGGCCGACCTGATCCTGGGCCTGGACACGCCACGGGTCCACCAACCCTGGGTGATACGCGAGCGCAGCCTGCGCGCGCTGAAGGCCTGGGAACCGGAGCCGTGCCGCTGGCTGGGCTACAACGCGATCATCCGCAGTTTTGTCCATGAGGACCAGGTATTGGCCAACCCCAACACCGCGCCCTGGCGCCGCCGGTTGGCGACCAGTATCGCCGGGATCATGGAAGGGTTCATGCACTAAGTCGCTCCATTCACACGGGAAAACCCATGAGCATCACTCAATTCAAAGACACGCTTCACACCCATTTGCCGGACTCATCACCGGTGGCCGTGCCATTGGGCGAGCCCATCGCCGTGGCCTCGACCTTGAGCGTGGAGCGCAATGATGGCGTCGAGACCGGCATCTGGGAATGCACCCCGGGGCGCTGGCGGCGGCAGATCAAATCCCAGGAGTTCTGCCATTTCATCCAGGGGCGCTGCACTTTTACGCCTGACAACGGAGAAATCGTTCACATACAAGCCGGTGATGCGCTGATGTTGCCGGCCAACAGCACCGGTATCTGGAATATCCAGGAAACCGTGCGCAAGACCTACGTATTGATTCTGTAACGCTTTGATCCTTGATCGCCTGCCATAAAAACAGCCCAAAAACCGCCAGGAAATCGAACCATGAAAGCTATTGCCCTGTTGCCCCTGATGTTGGTCGCCTCTATCAGCCAGGCTGCCGAGACCGTGAAGATCTACAACTGGTCGGACTATATTGCGCCGGATACCACCAGGAATTTCCAGAAAGAAACCGGCATCGGTTTCACCTACGACGTGTTCGACAGCAACGAAACCCTCGACGGCAAGTTGATGACCGGTAAATCCGGCTACGACGTGGTCTTCCCCTCCAACCATTTCATGGCTCGGCAGATCCAGGGCGGCGCCCTGAAGAAGCTCGACAAGAGCCAGTTGCCGAACTGGAAGAACCTCAACCCGGTGCTGCTCAAGGCTGTGGAAAACAACGACCCGGGCAACGAGCACGGGTTCCCGTACCTATGGGGCAGCACCGGCATTGGCTACAACATTGACAAGGTCAAGGCGGTATTAGGCGACAACGCGCCGGTAGACTCATGGGACTTGATCTTCAAGCCGGAAAACATGGCCAAGCTGAAGAAGTGCGGGGTGGCGATTCTCGACAACGGCCCGGAACTGCTGCCGGCAGCGCTGAATTACCTGGGCTTGCCGCACCACAGCAGAAAGGCCGAGGACTACAAGAAAGCCGAAGACCTGTTGATGAGCGTGCGGCCTTACGTTGCGTACTTCCACTCCTCGAAATACACCGCCGACTTGGCCAATGGTGATATCTGCGTGGCCGTCGGTTTTTCAGGCGACATCCTGCAGGCCGAAAGCCGCGCCAAGGAAGCCAATAACGGCATAAACATTGGCTACAACATTCCCAAGGAGGGCGCGGCGATCTGGTTCGACATGGTTGCCATGCCTGCCGACGCGCCGAATGAACACGCCGGTTATGCCTTCATGAATTACCTGTTGCGCCCGCAAATCATGGCCAGCATCACCAACCACGTGCATTACGCCAATGGCAACGCCGCTGCCGATAGCCTGGTGGACCCGGCGATCAAGGCCGATACCAAGGTGTATCCGAGCCCGGAAATGATGGGGAAGTTGTTTGCGCTGCAAGCCATGCCCTTGAATATCGACCGGATTCGCACGCGGGTGTGGAACACCATTCGCACGGGGCACTAGTTAACCGATGACTGCAGTTGCAAGGTGGCTGGTTACAAGCTGAGCCAGCTTTCCTGACGTTCGGGTGCCTATCAGTGACTGGCGGATTAGCTTGAGTTGATAATGGCGTCATATTTTGTACATTTAATGTCAACTATTCAGGGTGGAAAGTGTTATTCGCCGTGTGAGAGATTCCGATCTCCAATACGTAACACTTTCAACTTACTTCCTGAAAGGTGACTTATATGTCCTCTATACAAACCCTTCCAACTGGCGGTACCTGGACCTACCCAGAAAACAGCCCTCCCACTTTACGCGGCACAGACCAGCGCGAGCGCCTGGAAGCCAACCGCGGCGAGCCCTCGGTGCTTATCGGCGGCGGTGGCGCTGACCAACTGGTGGGCCGCCAAGGTGAAAATAAATTCAAATATGAAAAAAGCACCGACTCTCTCAGCGATGACCCGGACATCATCTTGAATTTCAATCCGAAGGAAGATGAAATTGATGTGTCGTCAGTATTGAAAGATAGCAACATAGCGGCCATCAATATACAGCCAGGCCCACCGGTGGACGTGGGTGACGTGCAATTGACCCACGAGTTTGGTGTCAGCACCTTGAACATCAAGGTCAGTTCGCAAGGGCCGAACTTTTCCGTGCGCGTTGATGGTGTAAATCTATTGCCGGAGCATATTAACTTCTTTCATTCGGATTAAACCTACGGGTTCTCCAGATCATGCCCCAACGACTGGATAAACAATGAAAACAGCTCGGGCTGTGACGAAATATCCAGCTTGGCGTACAAGTGCCTGCGGTGCACTTTTACGGTGTCTGGCGAGATCTTCAGGCGTTCGGCCATGGCCTTGGAGGAGAACCCCCGCAGTACCAGGCGGGCGATTTCCAGTTCGCGTTCCGACAGCACGCCACAACCGAAATGGCTCAATGCGTCTCTGATCTGGCTGTCCATCGCCGGTGCGCGCTGGTTGCTTTGCTGCCAATGCTGTTGCATCAGCGGGAGCACCCAGGCGGCCAGCGTGGTCAGCAACCCGGCTTCCTCAAAGCTGAAGCGCCGCTGCATGCCCAGTGACAGTGACAGCGTCCCCGCGCCGGGCAATTGCAGGATCAATTGCACCTCGTCTTCCAGCACGTTGTCATGGAAGTAATTGAGGAAGTATTCACTCTGGCGGAAATGGTCCGGCGCCACTTCCTCCAGGCGATACACGCCGCTGGCGTAGTTCTCGCGGCACGCCTGGTAGAACGGGTCGAGCAGGTACAAGCCGTTGAGGTACACCAGCATCGACGCCGGTTTGCTGCTCGGCTGGGCGTCGTACTCTTCCAGGGCCTGGGGTGGGCCGTCCAGCGGGTAGAAAATCGCCAGGGCGTTATCGAAGGGCAGGCATTGATGTAGCAACAACACCAACTGTTTCCAGAAACGCTCGGTGCCGATCTGTGACAGGGTGCGGCCCAACCCCGCATGCATGCCGATTTCCCTGAACAGGCTCATGTCACTGCCTCCTACCCTCAAAAGATCGGCCAAGGGTTCGGCTTTTAGCGGGCACCGTCAAGGGGAGTACGCCAATAGGGGAATTGGCCGATAGGCTTCCAGCCGATAACGTCGCGATTATTCACCGGGAAGCATATCCCGGAAAATCATCATTTTTCGTTTCTGCCTCACACCAAAAACAACGACAGAGGATAACGATATGAGCGCTACCCCCGCGCCCGATGGCGTGCTCAAGCCCACCCTGAGCGTCTTTGATGTAGTGGCCATTACCGTTTCCGCGGTGACGCCGGCCAGTTCCGTATTCGTGATCGCCCCGTTTGCCATTCAGCAGGCGGGCAGCGGTGTGTTCCTGGCGTTTGTGATGGCCGCGTTGCTCGCGTTGATGTTCGCCTTTTGTTACGCCGAACTCGGCCGCGCCCATAACAGTGCCGGTGGCGAGTACGTGTATGCCAAGCGCGTGTTTGGCGGCATGGCCGGCTACGCCACGTTCTTGACCGTGCTGGTGATGTTGCTGTTTATCCCGCCGGTATTGGCCACCGGTGCAGCGACATACCTGAATAACGCACTGGGCACGAAGTTCGACTCCCAGACCGTGGCCCTGGTCATTGTGGTATGCAGCTATGCTCTAGGCATCCTCAATATCAAGCTCAATGCCTGGATCACCGGTACCTGCCTGCTGTTGGAAGTAGCGGCGTTGCTGGTGATTGTGTTTATCGGCTTCGGTAATCCTGTGCAGCCGGCCAGCGTATTGTTCCAACCGCAGATCGTCGAAAACGGCGTGTTGCACCTGGCACCCTGGGCCCTGGTGATCGGCGCTGTCGGCATCGGGCTGTTCTCGTTCAATGGCTACGGCCCGGCGGTGTTGCTGGCCGAAGACATGAAGTGCGGCGGCAAGGGCGTGCACAAGGCGGTGTTGTGGTCCCTGGGTTTGGTGGTGGTGATCGAGCTGGTGCCGATCACGGCCTTGTTGATTGGCGCGCCGTCCCTCAGTGCGATGATCAGCAGCCCTGATCCCATCGGCTACCTGCTGACCAGTCACGGCAATGAAACCCTGTCGCGCCTGGTCAGCGCCGGGATCTTCCTGTCGGTGTTCAACGCCATTGTCGCCATCGTCATCCAGATTGGCCGGGTGGTGTTCAGCAGTGGTCGCGATGCGCTGTGGACGCCGAGCATCAACAAGCTGTTCACGCGTATTCACCCACGCTGGGATTCGCCTTGGCTGGCGACGCTGTTCCTGGCGATTCCTTCGGCGCTGTTGAGCTTTAGCTCGAACCTGGCCGACCTGACTTCGTTCAGCGTTTTGCTGATCATGCTGGTGTACCTGGTGGTGGCGTTGAGCGCGCTGATGAGCCGGGTGCTGCTGCGTGATCGCGAGCATCCCTATCGCATGCCGTTGTGGCCGCTGCCGGCCTTGCTGGCGGTGCTCGGCGCGGGTTATCTGCTGGTGACCTTGATCCTCGAGGCGTCGGTGCGCGACATCATGATTATCATCGGCTTGCTGGCCCTGTCGGTGATTTTGTATTGCATCAGTGGCCGGCTGAGTCCGGCGTTCCAGAAATTGTAAGGAGTGGGTATGCGTGCACGTCAATTGGGTATCACGTTGGGGCTGGGCACGCCCGGCGAATTGAATGCCATCACCGATGTTCCCGGGGTACGCGTGGGTCACAGCACGCTCAAGACCCGTGTCGACGGCAAGCAGGTGCGTACCGGTGTCACGCTGATCCAGCCGCGTGCCGGGGAGGCACGGCATCAACCGTGTTTCGCCGGTTACCACGTGCTCAATGGCAACGGCGACGCTACCGGCCTCGAGTGGATCAGCGAGGCAGGGCTGTTGACCACGCCGATGGCCATAACCAACACCCACAGCATCGGGATCGTGCGTGACACCTTGATCGCCCTGGAGCGTGAGCGCCTGGCGGACCCTGCGGTGTACTGGTGCATGCCGGTGGTCATGGAGACCTATGACGGCCTGCTCAACGATATCTGGGGCCAGCATGTGCAACCTGAGCATGTGCGCCAGGCCTTGGACCAGGCTGAAACCGGGCCGGTGCAGGAAGGTGCCGTGGGCGGCGGCACCGGCATGATCTGCCACGAATTCAAGGGCGGTATCGGCACCGCGTCGCGACGTTTATCGGCGGAGCAGGGCGGCTGGACCGTTGGCGTACTGGTGCAGGCCAACCATGGCAAGCGCCAGGAACTGCGGGTCGATGGCTACCCGGTGGGGCGCCACTTGATGGACATCCCTTCGCCTTTCGCCGAGCGTGGTACCCCCGGCATGGGTTCCATCGTGGTGATTATTGCCACGGACGCACCGTTGCTGCCCCATCAATGCAAGCGTCTGGCGCAGCGCGCATCCATCGGCATCGGGCGCACCGGTGGCGGCACTGAGGACTCCAGCGGTGACCTGTTCCTGGCCTTTGCCACCGGTAACCACGATTTACCGCCGGCAGACTATGGGCGCAAGGATCTGCCACTCAGCACACCGTTGCGGATGGTCAATAACGATCATATCTCGCCGCTGTTCAGCGCCGCCGCGGAGGCCGTGGAAGAAGCGATCATCAACGCTATCCTGGCCGGTGAAGACATGAGCACGGAGGAGGGCGTCAAGGTCCCGGGCCTTGCCGGCGAGAGCCTTTTGCACGCGCTGCACAGGTGTGGCTGGAGTATGTCCCGGTAATAGGGGGCACGTACTTTTAATAGTCCGAGTAGTGGCTCTTTAATGTTGCTAATGACACCGTGACAATATATTGGATCCATTATTCAAGTGGCCGCTCAACTAGAGCGGCTTTACTGCTATTTAATATTTAAATATGACGGCGCCAAACCGGTCAGGCAAAAAGCAAGCGTTCCCAGTAAACACTGCGTACGACTTCATCAAGTTGAACCTGCGTCACATTTTTCCTGTGGAAATAGTTGTAGACGAAAGATTTCAAGTTGTGTCAGTTTTCTTACGCCTTCAAAAGAGGTGAGTGATAGGACTATCCTCGCCCGCGAGGTTCCTATCGAACAAAGACTGATGCACTTGCAAACAAGGAAGTACGTTTATGTCAAAAGTAAAAGACAAGGCTATTGTATCTGCCGCGCAAGCCAGCACTGCTTACTCGCAAATCGATAGCTTCAGCCATCTTTATGACCGCGGCGGCAACCTGACGGTCAACGGTAAACCGTCGTTCACTGTGGACCAGGCGGCTGACCACCTGCTGCGCGAGAATGCCGCGTACCGGGACGTAGATGGCAACGGCAAGATTGATCTGACCTATACGTTTCTCACCTCGGCTTCCCAGGCAACCATGAACAAACATGGCATCACCGGGTTCAGCCAGTTCAACACCCAGCAGAAAGCACAGGCCGTATTGGCCATGCAATCCTGGGCTGATGTGGCCAACGTGACCTTCACCGAGAAAGCCTCGGGCGGTGACTTCCACATGACGTTCGGCAACTACAGCGGCGGCCAGGACGGCGCAGCGGCGTTTGCCTACCTGCCGGGCACCAACGACAAGTACCATCAAAGCGGACTTGATGGCACCTCCTGGTACCTGACCAACAGCAGCTATACGCCGAACAAGACGCCAGACCTGAACAACTATGGCCGTCAGACCCTGACCCACGAAATCGGCCACACCCTGGGCCTGGACCACCCTGGCGACTACAACGCCGGGACCGGCAACCCTTCCTACAAAGACGCGGACTATGGACAGGACACGCGTGGCTACAGCGTCATGAGTTACTGGAGCGAGAGCAATACCAACCAGAACTTCAGCAAAGGTGGCGTCGAGGCTTACTCCTCAGGCCCACTGATCGACGACATCGCCGCGATTCAGAAGCTCTATGGTGCCAACTACAGCACCCGCGCCGGTGACACCACCTACGGGTTCAACTCCAACACCGGGCGTGATTTCCTCAGCGCCACATCCAATGCCGACAAGCTGGTGTTCTCGGTATGGGACGGTGGCGGCAACGACACCCTGGACTTCTCAGGCTTCACCCAGAACCAGAAGATCAACCTCAATGAGACCTCGTTCTCCGACGTTGGCGGCCTGGTGGGCAACGTGTCCATCGCCAAGGGCGTGACCGTCGAAAACGCCTTTGGTGGCGCGGGCAACGATCTGATCATTGGTAACCAGGTCGCCAACCTCATCAAGGGCGGGGCCGGTAACGACCTCATCTACGGCGGTGGCGGTGCGGACCAACTGTGGGGCGGCGCCGGCAACGACACGTTCGTGTACGGTGCCATTTCCGACTCCACGCGATCGGCTGCGGACAAGATCTTTGACTTCACCTCGGGTTCCGACAAGATTGACCTGTCGGGCATTACCAAAGGTGCAGGCTTGAGCTTTGTCAATGCATTCACCGGGCATGCCGGCGAGGCTGTGCTGAGCTATGTCTCGGGTACCAACCTGGGCACCTTGGCCGTCGACTTCTCCGGGCACGGCGGGGCGGATTTCCTCGTCACCACCGTTGGCCAGGCAGTCGCCAGCGACATCGTGGCGTGATGTAAAGCGCGGCGCCCCGGCGCCGCGCTCCAGGATGGAGCAGAAAATGCCGCGTTTTTCTCATTTGATCGCCTGTGCTTCGCAGGTGTTGTTCGTGTCGGCAGGAGCCCACGCAATGGCTAGCAGTCTGGTATTACCGACCCCCGCCCAGTTGGCCGGGCATTGGGAGTTGAAGCAGCAGGGCAAGGTGTGCGCGCTGGAGTTATTGGAGCAAGCCAACGCCTTGGAAGGCGATATCGCGTGTGTGGCGCAGTGGCTGGGGGAAAAGCCGTTGACCTGGTCACCGACCCCCGACGGTATCTGGCTGATGAATGCCGAAGGCAGCGGTATTACTCATCTGAATCGCCAGAAAGAAGGTGAATATGAAGCTCGCACTAAGACCGGTGAAGTGGTTGTACTGCAACGAATACCTTAGTTAAAAGTTATAAGCATATAACTCGATTTAATAGTTGGCCGTGCCCTGTTTTTGGGCAAGGGTGACTATTGCGCGCAATTCGCTGCAAGGAAGATTAAATAATATGGCGAAGTCCCATGGGGTTGCGCCCTTATTCAGGGCGTTGGGTGAATACAAGAGTATTTTGATCAGCGTCGGCTGCTTCACGGCATTGATTAATCTGTTGATGCTGGTGCCGTCGATTTACATGCTGCAAGTATATGACCGCGTATTGTCCTCCCAGAATGAAACCACCCTGGTGATGTTGACGCTGATGGTCGTGGGCTTTTTTGCGTTTATCGGGCTGCTGGAAGTGGTGCGCAGTTTTGTCGTGATCCGCATCGGCAGCCAATTGGAGCGGCGTTTCAACTTGCGCGTGTACAAGGCCGCATTTGAACGCAACCTGCAGCGCGGCCAGGGGCATGCCGGGCAATCCCTGGGCGACCTGACCGCTATCCGCCAATTCATCACCGGGCCTGCGCTGTTCGCGTTTTTCGATGCGCCGTGGTTCCCGATCTACCTGTTCGTGATTTTCCTCTTCAACGTGTGGCTTGGCGTGCTGGCCACTGTCGGCGCGGTGCTGTTGATTGCGCTGGCCTGCCTGAATGAATACCTGACTAAAAAGCCATTGGGCGAGGCGAGTATCTTCTCCCAGCAGTCGACCCAGTTGGCCACCAGCCACTTGCACAACGCCGAGACGATCCAGGCCATGGGCATGCTCGGCGCGCTGCGCAAACGCTGGTTCGCGGTGCATTCGCAATTCCTGGGCTTCCAGAACAAGGCCAGCGACACCGGTTCGGTGATCAGCTCCCTGAGCAAATCCCTGCGCCTGTGCCTGCAATCCCTGGTGCTGGGCCTTGGCGCCTACCTGGTGATCAAGGGCCAGATGACCGCCGGGATGATGATCGCCGGCTCCATCCTGATGGGCCGCGTGCTCAGCCCCATCGACCAGTTGATCGCGGTGTGGAAGCAATGGAGCTCGGCCAAACTGGCCTACCAGCGCCTGGATGAACTGCTGCGCGAGTTCCCGCCGGAAGTCGAGCAGATGGCGTTGCCGGCCCCCAAGGGCCAGGTCAGTTTCGAGCAGATCAGCGCTGGCCCGCCAGGGCGGCGCATGGCGACCTTGCATCAAGTCAGCTTCACCCTGGCAGCCGGCGAAGTGCTCGGCGTGCTGGGCGCGTCGGGCTCGGGCAAGTCCACCCTGGCCCGCGTGCTGGTGGGTGTCTGGCCGACCCTGGCCGGCACCGTGCGCCTGGACGGCGCCGATATTCACCGCTGGGACCGCGACGACCTCGGCCCGCATATCGGCTACTTGCCCCAGGATATCGAGCTGTTCAGCGGCAGCATCGCCGACAACATCGCGCGTTTTCGCGAGGCCGACCCGGAGCTGGTGGTCAAGGCCGCGCAGCAGGCCGGGGTACATGAATTGATCCTGCGCCTGCCTCAAGGCTACGACACCGTGTTGGGCGACAGCGGCGGCGGCCTGTCCGGCGGCCAGAAGCAACGCGTAGCCCTGGCTCGCGCCCTGTACGGCGGGCCGCGGCTGATCGTGCTGGATGAACCCAACTCCAACCTCGACACCGTCGGCGAAGCCGCGCTGGCCAGCGCCATCATGCAGATGAAAGCCCAGGGCAGCAGCGTGGTGCTGGTCACCCACCGATCCTCGGCGCTGGCCCAGGCCGACAAGTTGCTGGTGCTCGGTGAAGGCCATCTACAGGCGTTCGGGCCGAGCCAGGAAGTGCTGCGGGCGTTGTCCGGGCAGCAGGAAGCGCCGAAAGAAAAAACCGGTGTCAGCTTCAGTCGTCAGTACCAGGCCGGAAGGAATCCAGGCGCATGAGCAGCATTACTGTTGAACCTCGTTTTAAAGAGCGCAACGCCGGCTTCTTCGTAAAAATGGGCTGGCTGCTGACCATTGTCGGTGCCGGCAGTTTTTTCCTCTGGGCCAGTCTCGCACCGTTGGACCAAGGCATTCCGGTACAAGGCACCGTAGTGGTGTCCGGCAAGCGCAAGGCCGTGCAAACCTTCAGCCCCGGCGTGGTCAGTCGGATCCTGGTGAAGGAGGGCGAGTTGGTCAAACAAGGCCAGCCGCTGTTCCGTCTCGACCAGACCCAGAACCAGGCCGATGTGCAATCCCTGCAAGCCCAGTACCGCATGGCCTGGGCCAGCGTGGCGCGCTGGCAGAGCGAGCGTGACAACCTGTCCAGCATCACTTTTCCCGCTGAACTGAGCGCCAATCCCGATCCTGCCCTGATGCTGGTGCTGGAAGGCCAGCGCCAATTGTTCAGCAGCCGCCGCGACGCCTTCGCCCGTGAACAAGCCGGTATTCGTGCCAGCATCGAGGGTGCCACCTCACAGTTGGGCGGCATGCGCCGTGCCCGCAGCGACCTGACCGCCCAGGCGCAATCGCTGCGCGATCAGCTCGGCAACCTGCAACCGTTGGCCGACAACGGCTATATCCCGCGCAACCGCCTGATGGAATACCAGCGTCAGTTGTCCCAGGTGCAACAGGACCTGGCGCAGAACGCCGGGGAAAGCGGGCGCATCGAGCAGAGCATCCTCGAATCGCGCCTCAAGTTGCAGCAGCACAGCGAGGAATACCAAAAGGAAGTACGCAGCCAATTGGCCGACGCGCAACTGCGCAGCCTGACCCTGGAGCAGCAACTGACTTCCGCCGGTTTCAACCTGCAACACAGCGAAATCAATGCGCCGGCCGAAGGCATCGCGGTCAACCTCAGCGTGCACACCGAAGGCGCCGTGGTACGCGCCGGTGAAACCCTGCTGGAGATCGTGCCCCAGGGCACACGCCTGGAAGTGGAAGGGCATCTGCCGGTGCATCTGGTGGACAAGGTCGGCACGCACTTGCCGGTCGACATCCTGTTCACCGCCTTCAACCAGAGCCGTACGCCGCGGGTGCCGGGCGAGGTCAGTCTGATTTCCGCTGACCAGATGCTCGATGAAAAAACCGGCCAGCCGTATTACGTGCTGCGCACCACGGTCAGCGAGGCGGCGCTGGAAAAACTCCACGGCTTGGTGATCAAGCCCGGCATGCCCGCCGAGATGTTCGTGCGCACGGGCGAGCGGTCATTGCTCAATTACCTGTTCAAGCCGCTGCTGGATCGCGCCGGCTCCGCGTTGACTGAGGAATGAGCATGAAGTCAGTGTTCATTTCGCTGTTGCTGGTGTGCGGCAGTGCCCAGGCCGCCATGGGCCCGTTCGATGTGTATGAGCAGGCCCTGCGCAACGACCCGGTATTCCTCGGCGCCATCAAGGAGCGCGACGCCGGCCTGGAAAACCGCACCATCGGCCGCGCCGGGCTGTTGCCGAGGCTGTCCTATAACTACAACAAGGGGCGCAACAATTCCGAGGCGCACTTGCCTGATGGGCGCGGTGGCAGCTATCGCGACGACCGCAACTACAACAGCTACGGCTCGACCTTCAGCCTGCAACAGCCGCTGTTCGACTACGAAGCCTATGCCAACTACCGCAAGGGCGTGGCCCAGGCGCTGTTCGCCGATGAAAGCTTTCGCGACAAGAGCCAGGCGTTGCTGGTGCGGGTGTTGAGCTACTACACCCAGGCGTTGTTTGCCCAGGACCAGATCGACATCGCCAGGGCCAAGAAGAAGGCGTTCGAGCAACAGTTCCAGCAGAACCAGCATTTGTTCCAGCAAGGCGAGGGCACCCGTACCGATATCCTTGAAGCTGAATCGCGCTATGAACTGGCCACCGCCGAAGAGATCCAGGCCCTGGATGAGCAAGACGCCTCGCTGCGGGAGTTGGGCGCGTTGATCGGCGTGCAAAGCGTCAACATCAACGACCTGGCACCGCTGAACCAGAGCTTTGCCGCGTTCACCCTGAGCCCGGCCAACTACGACACCTGGCATGAACTGGCGATCAGCAATAACCCGACGCTCGCCTCACAGCGCCAGGCCCTGGAAGTGGCGCGCTATGAAGTGGAACGCAACCGCGCCGGGCATTTGCCGAAAATCACCGCCTATGCCAGTTCGCGCAAGCAGGAATCCGACAGCGGCAACACCTACAACCAGCGCTACGACACCAACACCATCGGCGTCGAAGTGAGCATGCCGCTGTATGCCGGTGGCGGCATCTCGGCCTCCACCCGCCAGGCCAGCCGCGCCATGGAGCAGGCCGAGTACGAGCTGGAAGGCAAGACCCGCGAAACCCTGATCGAGTTGCGGCGCCAGTTCAGTGCCTGCCTGTCCGGCGTGAGCAAGCTGCGCGCCTACCAGAAAGCCCTGGTCTCCGCTGAAGCGTTGGTGGTGTCGACCAAGCAAAGCATCCTCGGCGGCGAGCGGGTCAACCTCGACGCGTTGAACG
Source organism: Pseudomonas sp. MF6755 (assembly GCF_016405635.1). Classification (NCBI taxonomy): domain Bacteria; kingdom Pseudomonadati; phylum Pseudomonadota; class Gammaproteobacteria; order Pseudomonadales; family Pseudomonadaceae; genus Pseudomonas; species Pseudomonas sp. MF6755. The sequence continues at coordinate 173,201 of NZ_JAEKDA010000003.1, read as the reverse complement.
CCGAGCAGCAGCTGTACAGCACCCGTCGCGATCTGGCCCAGGCGCGGTATGACTACCTGATGGCCTGGACCAAATTGCACTACTACGCGGGCAACTTGCGTGACACCGACCTGGCGAAGGTGGACGAGGCGTTCGGCCCCGTGAAATGAGCATCCATAACAACAAATAAGGATGGTTTAAATGATCACTGATTCATCGCGTTTCAAACCCTTCACCGCAGGTTCCTTGCTACTGCTGTCCGTTGCGGCGCAGGCGCAATACGCCGAGACCGGCCAGCCGGGCAACCCGGCCAGTTGGCGTTCGGCCGAGTACCAGAGCGACTGGGGCCTGGGGCGTATGAAGGCCGATGAAGCCTACGCTGCCGGAATCAGCGGCAAAGGCGTGAAAATCGGCGCGCTGGACTCGGGGTTCGACCCCAATCACCCAGAAGCCTCCAAAGACCGCTTCCATGCGGTCACCGCCACCGGCAGTTATGTGGATGGCAGCGCGTTCAGCACCACCGGCGCGCTCAACCCCAACAACGACTCCCACGGTACCCACGTCACCGGCACCATGGGCGCCGCCCGCGACGGCGTGGGCATGCATGGCGTGGCGTATAACGCGCAAGTCTATGTGGGCAACACCAACGCCAACGACAGCTTCCTGTTCGGCCCGACCCCCGATCCCAAGTATTTCAAGGCGGTGTACACCGCCCTGGTGGATTCCGGCGTGCGCGCCATCAACAACAGCTGGGGCAGCCAGCCCAAGGACGTCAGCTACCAGACCCTGGGCGACCTGCACAAAGCCTACGCCCAGCATTACAACCAGAGCACCTGGCTGGACGCCGCGGCAGATGTGGCCAAGGCGGGCGTGATCAACGTGTTCAGCGCCGGCAACAGTGGCTATGCAAATGCCAGCGTGCGTTCGGCCTTGCCGTATTTCCAGCCGGAACTGGAAGGCCACTGGCTCGCGGTGTCGGGGCTGGATAAAGCCAATAACCAGAAATACAACAAGTGCGGCATCGCCAAGTACTGGTGCATTTCCACCCCGGGCGCGCTGATCAACAGCACCATTCCCGACGGCGGTTATGGGGTCAAGTCCGGTACCTCGATGTCAGCGCCCCATGCCACCGGCGCGTTGGCACTGGTGATGGAACGCTATCCCTATATGACCAACGAGCAGGCGTTGCAGGTGCTGTTGACCACCGCCACGCAACTCGATGGTTCGATCACCCAGGCGCCTAACGCCATTGTCGGTTGGGGTGTGCCGGACCTGGGCCGGGCGATGCATGGTCCGGGGCAATTGCTCGGGGCGATGGACGTGAGTCTGGCAGCCGGGCAGGGCGATGTGTGGAGCAATGGCATCTCTGACCAGGCCTTGCTCCAGCGCCAGGCCGAAGACCGTGCCGAGCATACCGCCTGGCAGCAGACCCTGATCGACAAGGGCTGGCAAAACGGCGTGGGCGCCAATGCCAGCCAGCAGGACCAGACCGACTACGCCATCGGCAGCGCCCGCGACCAGGCTGCCGCCAACCGTGTGTACGAGGGCAGCCTGATCAAATCCGGCGCCGGTAGCTTGGCGCTCAACGGCGACAGCACCTATCGCGGCGCAACCACCGTCAACGGGGGCTTGTTGGCGGTGAATGGTTCGCTGACCTCGGCGGTGACGGTGAACAACAGCGCTACCCTGGGTGGTTCCGGGCGTATCGCCGCATTGTCGGTGAACAGCGGCGGCCGCGTGGCGCCGGGCAATTCCGTGGGCACCTTGCAGGTGGCGGGGGATGTGAACCTCGGCGCGGGCTCCACCTATGCGGTGGAACTGACGCCCGCCAGCAGCGACCGTATTGTCGCGGGTGGCAAGGCCGTACTGGGCGGCGGCACGGTCACGTTGGCGCTGGAAAACAGCCCAACCTTGCTTAGCCAAAGCCAAGTGCAAGGCCTGATTGGCCGGCAGTACTCGATCCTGGAAGCGGCAGGCGGTATCCAGGGCCAGTTCGGGCAAGTGCTGCCCAACTATCTGTTCCTCGGAGGCACCCTCGACTACGCCGCCAACGCCGTGCAACTGAACGTGGGGCGCAACGACGCAAGCTTTGCCAGCGTCGCCGCCACCCGCAACCAGCGCAACGTAGCGGCGGCCGCCGAGCAACTGGGCAGTGGCAACCCGGTGTATGAAAGCCTGCTGCAGTCGCAGTCGGTCGCCACCGCCCAACAGGGCTTGCAGCAACTGTCCGGTGAGATCTACCCCGCCGTGGGCGCAATGCTGATCAACGACAGCCTGCAACTGCGCAACGCCGTGGGCGAGCGCCTGCGCCATGTGCCGGTGAGCGGCGAAAGCAACCTGTGGTTCAAGGCCCTTGGCGCCTGGGGCAAAAGCGATAGCCGCAGTGAAACGGCGGGCTCCACCACCTCTATCGGTGGCCTGCTGGCGGGGGTGGATGGCGCATTGGATGAGCAGACCCGCGTGGGTGTGGTCGCCGGCTACAGCGACAGCTCGTTGAATATGGGCAGCGGCACGCATTCATCGGCGTCCATCGACAGCTACCACTTTGGCGCGTACGCCGGGCGCGAGCTGGGCGACTGGCGCCTGAGTGTCGGCGGTGCCTACAGCTGGCATCGCGGTGATGTTAAGCGCGACCTGCAATGGGGTGACATCAGCGGCAAGCAAAAAACCAAGCTGGATGCGACCACGGCGCAGCTGTTCACCGAAGCCGCGTACCGCATTCACTTGCAACCGCTGGCGTTGGAGCCGTTCGCCAACCTGGCCTACGTGCACCTGAACAGTGAGTCCTTCCACGAAAAAGGCGATGCCGCCGCCCTGGAACGCGGCAGTGACCGGCGTGACGCGGTGCTCAGCACCCTTGGCGTACGCGCGCTGAAAACCCTGGCCCTCAATGACCACCAGCAATTGGAACTGTCTGGCTCGTTGGGCTGGCAACACAGTCTGACCGCGGTGGAGTCCGAAGAGCATTTGGCGTTTGTCGCAGGCGGGCCTTCATTTGCCGTGCGCAGTGCACCGTTGCTGCGTGACGCCGCGTTGGTAGGCGTGCAGGCAAGCCTGGCGCTGAACGCATCGACGCGGGTCAACCTGGATTACAACGGCCAGTTGGGTGGGCACGAGAAAACCCAAGGCGTGGGCTTGAGCCTGAACTGGCAGTTCTGAAGACACCATAGATCTACCTGTGGGAGCGGGCTTGCTCGCGAAAGCGGTACGTCAGGCAATACAGGGGTGTCTGGCCCACCGCTTTCGCGAGCAAGCCCGCTCCCACACTGGATCGGCGACGTTCAAAAAAAGTGATTCACCTACCGGCAATAAGAAAACTAAGGAAGGTCACCGTGAAAAAACGCAAGTCAGGGTTAACAACCGCCATCCACACCGGCCCGGGCTACCCGCTCAAGGCGCTGAGCTGCGTGCCATACGGCGCGCTGCTGTGTTGCCTGGCAAGCCTGGGGACCGCCCAGGCTGCACCCTATGTGGAAACCGGCAAGCTGGGCGACGCCGCCAGCTGGCGCAGCAATGAGTTCAAGGCCGACTGGGGCCTGGGCGCCGTGCACGCCGACACTGCGTATGCCGCCGGCTACACCGGCAAGGGCGTCAAGCTGGGGATCTTCGACCAGCCGGTGTACGCCCAGCACCCGGAATTCGCCAGCCCCAACAAGGTGGTGACGATTGTCACCGAGGGCATCCGCCAATACACCGACCCGTATATTCCCGTGAAGGCCGGCGATGCGTTCCGTTACGACGGCACGCCGTCCAAGGACTCCAACGGCAAGCTGGGTAACCACGGCACCCACGTCGGTGGCATTGCAGCAGGTAACCGCGATGGCGGGCCGATGCATGGCGTGGCGTTCAATGCGCAAATCCTCACTGCCGAAAACGGTGACCCAGGCCCGGAAGACGGGATCATCCTCGGCAACGACGGCGCCGTATACAAAGCGGGCTGGGATGGGCTGGTCGCCAGCGGCGCACGCATCATCAACAACAGTTGGGGCATCGGCATCGGCGATCAGTACGCCAAGGGCGGCCGCGATCCGGCGTTCCCCAATTTCACCGTCAATGAAGCCCAGGCGCAGTTCAATAACATCCGGCCGATCCTCGGCACCATCGCCGGCGGTGCTTACCAAGGCGCCATCGACGCGGCCCGCAGCGGTGTGCTGACCATCTTTGCTGCCGGTAACGACTACAACCGCAACAACCCGGATGCCATATCCGGCCTGGCCTATTTTGTGCCAGAGATCGCACCGAACTGGCTGTCGGTAGCGGCGTTGCAGCAGAACCCGGATACCGCCAGCCCCAATCCGTATGTAATCAGTACCTTCTCCTCGCGCTGCGGCTATGCGGCGAGTTTTTGCGTGTCGGCGCCCGGCACCAAGATCTACAGCTCGATCATCAACGGCACCGACCTGGGCAACCTCACCGTCGACTGGGCCAACAAAAACGGTACCTCCATGGCCGCGCCCCATGTGGCGGGCGCAGCCGCGGTGCTGATGGAGCGCTTCCCGTACATGAGCGGCGACCAGATCTCCACGCTGCTCAAGACCACCGCCACCGACCTTGGTGCGCCGGGCATCGATTCACTGTATGGCTGGGGCATGATCAACCTGGGCAAGGCCGTCAACGGGCCGGGTATGTTTATCACCGCCGAGGACATTCCCGCTGAGTTTCGCATCGATGGCGCCTATGGCAGCGGCCAGTTTGTCGCCGACCTGCCGGGCATCGGCGCAGTGGTGGACGCGGGTAAACCGACCCAGCGGATTTGCAACGATGTGCACTGTGGGCTGGATGTGTGGAGTAACAACATCTCAGGCCATGGCGGCCTGACCAAGCAGGGTATCGGCACTCTGTTGCTGACCGGCACCAGCACCTACAGCGGCCCGACCCTGGTCAACCAAGGCTTGCTGGCGATCAATGGCTCGGTCACCTCCGATGTCACCGTCAGCCAGGCCGGTGTTGTCGGCGGTTCGGGGCGTATCGGTTCGTTGACGGCAAAAAGCGGCGGTACCGTGGCGCCGGGCAATTCCATCGGCACTTTGAACGTGGCGGGCAATGTCACCTTTGATGCGGGCTCGACCTACGCGGTAGAGCTGTCGCCCACCAGCAGCGACCGCATCGTCGCCGGCGGCACCGCCACGCTCAACGGCGGCACCGTGACCCTGGCCCTGGAAAACAGCCCGACATTGCTGAGCGCGACCCAGGCCCAAAGCCTGATTGGCCGCCAATACAACATCCTGCAAGCGGCGGGCGGTGTCACCGGCAGCTTTGGCGCGGTACTGCCCAACTACCTGTTTGTCGGCGGCACCTTGAACTACGCGGCCAACGGTGTGCAGTTGGACGTAGCGCGCACCAACAGCTTCGCCAGTGTGGCCGCGACGCCGAACCAACGCGCAGTGGCCGCAGCCGCCGAGCAATTGGGCGCGGGCAACGGCGTGTATGAAAGCTTGCTGCTGGCTCCGACGGCAGCTTCGGCCCAGGGCGCGTTCCAGCAACTGAGCGGGGAAGTCTACCCGGCGCTGCAAACCGCACTGGTCAATGACAGCCGCTACGTTCGCGAAGCGGTGGGCGAGCGCCTGCGCAATGGTGAGATGGGCGCTACCAGCCAGGCCATCGACAGCCGTGGCAACGTGTGGGTCAAGGCCCTGGGCGCCTGGGGCAAGACCGACAGCCGCAGCGACACGGCGGGCTATAACACCTCCATCGGCGGCATGCTCGCCGGTGTGGACGGTGCCCTCGACGACTCGACGCGCATCGGCCTGGTGGCAGGCTACAGCGATACCTCGCTGAACATGGGCAGCGACACCCACAGCCGCGCCTCGGTCGACAGCTACCACTTCGGTGCCTATGCCGGGCATCAAATCGGCGCCTGGCGCCTGAGCGGTGGCGCGACCTACAGCTGGCACCGCGCCGATGTGAAGCGCGACCTGCAATACGGCGATGTCAGCGGCAAGCAAAAGGCCAAGGTCGATGCCCACAGCACCCAGGTGTTCACCGAAGCGGCATACCGCATCAACCTGCAACCGCTGGCGCTGGAGCCGTTCGCCAACCTGGCCTACGTGCATCTGGACACTGACAGCTTCAAAGAGAAGGGCGATGCCGCGGCGCTGAAAAGTGGCAGCGACAGCCGCGACCTGGTGCTGAGCACCCTGGGTATGCGCGCCTTGAAGACCTTCAACGTCAACGACCACCAGCAACTGGAGGTGTCCGGCACCCTGGGCTGGCAGCACAACCTGAGCAGCACCGATTCCGAGCAGCACCTGGCATTTGCCTCGGGTGGCCCTTCGTTCACGGTGGAAAGTGCGCCGATGGTGCGCGATGCCGCGTTGGTCGGGGCGCGGGTCAGCCTGGCATTGAGCAAGGATGCGCGGGTGAACTTCGACTACAACGGCCTGCTGGCCAGCAAAGAGAAGGTGCATGGCGTCGGCTTGAGCCTGGACTGGGCGTTCTAAAGGTTTCACGCCCCTGATGGAGCGCCCGCATAGGCAGGGTGCCCATCAGGGGGTACTGGTGTTTTGGCTTTCTCTACAAATCCAACAACAGAGAGGCACTACCAATGGGTATCTTTGACTACAAAAACCTCGGCACTGAGGGCTCCAAGGCGTTATTCGCCGATGCCATGGCGATCACGATGTATTCCTACCACAACCTGGACAACGGCTTTGCCGTCGGCTACCAGAACCACGGCCTCGGCCTAGGGCTGCCAGCCACACTGGTCGGCGCACTGATTGGCAGCGGCAATTCCCAAGGGGTGATCCCCGGTATCCCGTGGAACCCCGACTCGGAAAAAGCCGCCCTCGACGCGGTGCAAGCCGCCGGCTGGACGCCCATCAGCGCCAGCACCCTGGGCTACAACGGCAAGGTCGATGCACGCGGCACCTTCTTTGGCGAAAAGATCGCCTACGGTACGGCCCAGGTGGAAGTGCTGGGCAAATACGATGACGCCGGCAAGTTGCTGGAAATCGGCATCGGTTTCCGCGGTACGTCGGGGCCTCGGGAAAGCTTGATCACAGACTCCATTGGTGACGTGATCAGCGACCTGCTCGCCGCGTTTGGCCCCAAACATTATGCGCAAAACTACGCAGGCGAAGCGTTTGGCAACTTGCTCAAGAACATCGCTGACTACGCCAGTGCCCAAGGCCTGAGCGGCAAGGACGTAGTGGTCAGCGGCCACAGCCTGGGCGGCCTGGCGGTCAACAGCATGGCTGACTTGAGCGACAGCAAATGGTCGGGGTTCTATAAGGATTCCAACTACGTGGCCTACGCTTCGCCCACCCAAAGCGCCGGCGACAAGGTGCTGAACGTCGGCTACGAAAACGACCCGGTATTCCGTGCGCTGGATGGCTCGTCATTCACCCTGTCGTCCCTGGGCGTGCACGACAAGCCCCACGAATCGAGCACCGACAATATCGTCAGCTTCAACGACCACTACGCCTCGACACTGTGGAACGTCCTGCCTTTCTCCATCCTCAACCTGCCGACCTGGGTCTCGCACTTGCCCACCGGATATGGCGACGGCATGACGCGCATCCTCGACTCCGGCTTCTACGACCAGATGACCCGCGACTCCACGGTGATCGTCGCCAACCTGTCCGATCCGGCACGGGCTAACACCTGGGTGCAGGACCTCAACCGCAACGCCGAGGCGCACAAGGGCAACACCTTTATCATTGGCAGCGACGGCAACGACCTGATCAAGGGCGGCAGGGGCGCGGACTTTATCGAAGGCGGCAAAGGCAATGACACGATCCGCGACAGCAGCGGGCATAACACGTTTTTGTTCAGCGGGCAGTTTGGTAATGACCGGGTGATTGGCTATCAAGCGACGGACAAGCTGGTGTTCACCGATGTGCAGGGCAGTGCGGATTATCGCGATCATGCCAAGGTGGTGGGCGGGGATACGGTAATCAGCTTTGGCGCCGATTCGGTGACGCTGGTGGGTGTGAGCAGTTTGTCAGGGGAGGGGATAGTGATCAGCTAACAGATGCAACGCGGTCAAAACGGTGGGAGGGGGCTTGCTCCCTCCCACATTTGATCCCAGTTGGCCCGGAAAGATTAGTTTTCCTTGCGCACCGTGGCCACGTCATCCGCCTTGATGCGAATGCGCTTGCCCGCGATGTCGGTGAACTCATAGAAGCCGTCGGCTGTCTTGGCGTTGGGTGTGTCCTTAGTCAAATACTGCGTGCCATTTTGCAATGTCACTACCGTTTGCGTGGAGCAACCGGCCAATACCAGAACAGTGAGCGCAACCAGTGGCAGCCCCAAATTCTTCATGTTCATAACCCTTACCTTTAACCCTGAAAAGTCCCGCCAACCATGGCTGGAGGCGATAAATCTTACGCGATCAACCCACTCATCTGATCGTTTTTTTGCAAAAAGTTGCAGGCACCATTTATCTATTACCGATTGCAACAAGCTGTTTGCGTCGGCACTCTGTATGCATAACCAGTATTTGATTGCATTGCGCTATGGCCAACCCCCTCGAAGACCCCTTGTACTACCTGCATAACTTCCGCCAAGTGTTGGTTTGGTTGGGGCAGCGCTATGCCGATTTGCTTGATCCGGACGAAGCGCATTTCATTCAGCAATTTGACAGCTTGCCCCAGGCCTCCCAGGCGTTATTGGTGCGCATGGTGATGCGCAAGGGTGTGCATTTTCGCGGCGCCAAGCTCAACTACCTGGAAATCGGTTGCCCCCATGCAGCCGCCGGCCCATTGCGCGAACTGGGCTGGGTGGAGGATCAAAGCCCGCTGTCGTTTGCAACCTTGTTCACCTTGCTGCAAAAAGGCGAAATCCTCGGCACGTTCAGGCCCTGGATCGACCAGCCCAAGGGCAACAAGGCCGCCTGGCTTGCGCCACTGGCCGCGCAGTTCAACGAACAGCGTAGTTTTGCCCAGTGGTGCCCCGATGTGGACGATGTGCTCTATAGCCTCACGGTGATGGAACTGTGTGATCGCCTGCGCCTGATGTTCTTCGGCAACCTGTACCAGGACTGGTCGGAGTTCGTGCTCGCAGACCTGGGCATCTACACCTACGAAAAAGTCGAGTTCTGCGCCGAGTCCCGCGGTTTACGCAGCCGTGACGACGTGCACGGGTTTCTGTTCCTGCACCAGTGCCAGCAAGCCTTTGAAGCCGGTGAGGGGCTGGATACCGTGTTGGCGCAGATCGCTGCGCTGTGCACCGATAACCCCTGGTTGGAAAAACGCCGTGCCAAGCTGCTGTTCCAGATCGGCCAGTATTGCGAGCGTTGCGCCGAGCTGGCGCTGGCAGAACAGATTTACCGCAGTTGCACTTATCCCGGCGCCCGGGCGCGCTTGATCCGCGTGTTGGAGCGCCAGGAGGATTACGCGCAAGCCATGGCCCTGGCGACCATGGCCCAACAGGCCCCGGAAAGTGCCGCCGAACAACAGCACTTGCTGCGAGTATTGCCCCGTCTACGCCGTAAGCTGGGCGAGCCGGCGCTGCCCAAGGCCAAGCCGCAGGCCGTTGCGCGCCTGGACCTGGCACTGGTCCCGGAGCCGCTGATGTCGGTGGAGTTCTGCGTCCAGGCGCATCTGAGTGAGCCGGACGCACCGGTGCATTATGTCGAGAATGGACTGATCAATTCGCTGTTCGGCCTGCTCTGTTGGGAGGCGATTTTCGCACCGCTGCCGGGGGCGTTCTTTCACCCGTTCCAGCGTGGGCCGGCAGACCTGCACAGCGAGGACTTCCATCAACGCCGAGAAGCCTTGTTTGCCGCGTGCTTCGAGCAACTGGAGGATGAGCGCTACAAGGTCACCATTCGCCAACGTTATGTGGACAAATGGGGCATCCAGTCACCTTTCGTGTTCTGGAACCTGCTCAGCGAAGCGTTGCTGGAGCAAGCCCTGGCCTGCTTGCCCGCCGAACACCTGCGCCATTGGTTTGCACGCCTGCTGCTGGATATCCGCGCCAACCGCGCCGGGATGCCGGACCTGATCCAGTTCTGGCCCGCACAAAAGACCTACCGCATGATCGAGGTCAAGGGCCCCGGCGACCGCCTGCAAGACAACCAATTGCGTTGGCTGGAGTTCTGCGCCGAATACCAGATGCCGGTCACCGTCTGCTACGTGCGCTGGGCGGAGCAACCCGCTTGAGTTACAGCGTGGCCGTGCGGGCGCTTTGTGAGTTCACGGCCAAGGTCGGTGACCTCGATCTGCGCTTTACCCCATCGCCCAGCGCCCAGGAAGGGATCGTTGGTCACCGCACGGTGGCTTCCCGGCGCAGCGCGCACTATCAGCATGAAGTCGCCCTCGAGGGTGAGTACCAGCAGCTCAAAGTGCGGGGCAGGGCAGACGGTTATGACCCGGACGCCAACCGTCTGGAAGAAGTCAAAACCTACCGCGGCGAACTCGCTGCCCAGCCTGCCAACCATCGGCAACTGCATTGGGCTCAGGTCAAGGTGTATGGCTGGCTGATGTGCCAGAAACTCGGCTTGGGCGAAATCGACCTGGCGCTGGTGTACTTCGATATCGTCGGCGAAGGCGAGACCCTGCTGAACCAGCGCTTCAGCGCGCCAGACCTTGAGCACTTCTTCAAACAGCAGTGCGCGCTGTTCCTGGACTGGGCCCGCCAGGAAATGCAACACCGCACGGCACGTAACAACGCAGCACACAGCCTGGCGTTCCCCCATGCCGACTTTCGTCCCGGGCAGCGCACCTTGGCGGAATCGGTCTACAAGGCGGTCAGCACTGGCCGTTGCCTGATGGCCCAGGCGCCCACCGGCATCGGCAAGACCGTCGGTACGATCTTCCCGATGCTCAAGGCCCTGGCGCCGCAGCAACTGGACAAGCTGTTCTTCCTCACCGCCAAGACGCCCGGGCGCAAGCTCGCCCTGGATGCCGCCCAGGTGCTGTACGCCAGCAGCCCCGACCTGCCGCTGCGCGTACTTGAACTGGTGGCCCGGGACAAGGCGTGTGAACACCTGGACAAAGCCTGCCATGGCGAGTCCTGCCCACTGGCCAAGGGCTTTTACGACCGCCTGCCCGCTGCCCGCCAGGCCGCGTCCCAGGTGCGCCTGCTCGATCAAAGCAGCCTGCGCAGTGTGGCGCTGGCCCATGAGGTGTGCCCGTATTACCTGAGCCAGGAAATGGCACGCTGGAGCGACCTGGTGGTCGCCGACTACAACTACTATTTCGATTTTGGCGCCATGCTGTTCGGCCTGGCCCAGCTGAACCAATGGCGCGTCGCGGTGCTGGTGGACGAGGCGCACAACCTGGTGGAGCGCGCCCGTTCGATGTACAGCGCCAGCCTCGACCAATACAGCCTCAAGACTCTGCGCGACACTGCGCCCGAGCCGCTGAACAAACCCTTGCAGCGCCTGAACCGCGAGTGGAACGCCTTGCATAAGGACCAAGTCGCGCCGTACCAGGCCTATGCCGCCCGGCCCGAAAAACTGCTCCAGGCCCTGAGCCTGTGCACCAGCGCCATGGGCGACTACTTCAACGATCACCCCGAATCCCTCAGCGGCGACCTGCAAACCTTCTACTTCGAGGCGCTGCAATGGGCCAAGGTGGCGGAGCTGTTCAACGAGCACTTCATTTTCGATATCAGCAAGCGCCAGTTCAGTGGCAAACGCAGCAGCTCGACCCTGTGCCTGCGCAATGTGGTGCCGGCCGAATTCATCCGGCCGCGATTGAGCGCAGCCCGCAGTAGCGTGCTGTTCTCCGCGACCTTGAGCCCGCGCCGCTATTACGCCGACCTGCTCGGCATGCCGGCGGATACCGCCTGGGTCGATGTGGAGTCGCCGTTCAAGGCCGAGCAATTGCAGGTGCGTATCGTCGATGCTATCTCCACCCGGTTCGTGCATCGCCAGGCATCGCTGGAGCCGATTGTCGAACTGATTGCGCGGCAATTCATCGAGCAGCCGGGCAACTACCTGGCGTTTTTCTCCAGCTTCGATTACCTGCAACAAGTGGCGCAGTTACTGGCCGAGCGGCACCCGCAGATTGCGCTGTGGTTGCAATCACGGGGCATGGCCGAGGCCGAGCGCCAGGCCTTCCTGGACCAATTCACCCAACACAGCCAGGGCATCGGCTTTGCTGTACTGGGTGGCGCGTTTGGCGAAGGTATCGACTTGCCCGGTGCCCGCCTGATTGGCGCCTTTATCGCCACCCTGGGCTTGCCGCAATTGAACCCGGTCAACGAGCAAATGAAGGCGCGCATGGGCGCGATCTTTGGTGCAGGTTATGACTACACCTATCTGTATCCCGGCTTGCAGAAAGTCGTGCAGGCGGCGGGGAGGGTGATTCGCAGCCAGCAAGACCATGGGGTGGTGATGTTGATCGATGACCGCTTTGGCGAGACACGTGTGCGGCAGTTGTTGCCGCGTTGGTGGGCGATCGATATCTGACAGACGTACGGCGGTCAAAATGTGTTCGTTCCAACCTAGGCGTGAACAAACTTGAACTTCATTGCGACGCGCTTCTTCTAACCAGATTAGTCATCGTGTGGAGCACCGTCGTGCCCAGAATCATCTCTCCAAACACGCCGGAAGCGGCCCTGAACGACCACAGTGAACACAACGCGAAGATCTTCGGCTCGCCCAAGGACCGCCTCGACTTCTACCGCCGCGAAATCCAGTACGAAACCTCCATCCTGGCCAACCGCACTGACGCCTACCTCACGGCGCAGTCATTCCTGGTCATCGCCTTTGTCTCCGGCATGGGCAACCTCAACCCGGAGTGGGGCAAGCTGTTCACCCTGGTGGTGCCGGTCTTCCTGGTCGCACTGGGTATCCTCAGCTCGCTCAACGCCTGGCCCGGCATACGTGCCGCCTATGAAATCATCGACCACTGGCACTACAAGCAAAGCGAGCTGCTGCGCAGTGAGCCGGTGATGGGCATGGCCTACGATGAGTCACCGCTGTTTTCCGAAATGGAGTCGTCTCACAAGGGCTATCGCAAATCGCTGTTGTTTTCCATGCGTGCGCCGTGGTTGTTCATGGTGTTTTGGCTGGTGTTGGGGATCTATGCGTTTTACATCCAGGTCGACAACCCGCTGCGTTGAAAAATTGAAAGGAACTTCACTGCGTGCGGTGGCGCCCTACCTCTATGCCGTACAGATTCCCCTAGCGCTGCAAAGAGGTGCGCCATGACCATAAGCAATGATCCCCAGACAGAGAACCGCAACGATCCAGCCATCGACGGTGGCGAGCCGGCCCCCGGTACCGCTGCTGATGCGCCCAAGGACCCCAAGGCCGACAGCGACCCCAAGGCCAAGGAAAACGACTACAGTCCAGACTTCAAGCCTGAGCGCGAGCCCAAGCCTGAAACCGATGCGGATATCGATACCCAAGGCGGTTAGTGGAGATGCTCATGTCAAAAGAACTCGACGAAGAACTCAACGACCCGGGCAACGAAGACCCGGGCTCATTGATGGATGATGCCGAAGTACCGCTTAACGATCTGGATGAAGCGGCGGACGTCGCCAATACCGAAAATCAGGACTGAACCTTCGCCCCGGCACGTCGTTCATACCAGCCCAGCATCGGTTGGGTACTCAGGCCGTGAACGACGATGCTCAGGGCGATCACCGACAGGGTGAGGTTCACCGCCACCGCGCTGCTGGTGCCGATCAGCCCGTGGTTGAGCGCGTAAAACAGGTAGTAGATGCTGCCGATCCCGCGAATCCCGAACCAACTCATCAGCCCCCGTTGCCGGCGGTCCAGCAGGCTGCCCCATGGCATGGCAAACACACTCACCGGGCGGATCACCCCGAACAACAACGCCGCCACCGCCAGTGCACGCCAATCCCAGTGGCTGACCAGCACGATGCCCAACAGCGTCACCAGGAACACTTCCATCGAGCGCTCGACCAGGCTGCCGAACGACAGCATGTCGTTCATCATCACCCCGGCGGCGATTTGTGTGTCCTGCAACTGGCTGACGTCGCCGTGCAGGGCCCGTTCCGGCTCCACTTCAAGGTGGCCCACCACCGGCTGCGCCAGGTGTTCGGCGGGCGTATCGGAATTGCCGGTGGATTTGACCTCGGCCTTGCGCAGGCCCAAACCCGCGGCAAACACGGCGAGGAAACCGTAGCCGCCGACGGCTTCAGCCGTCACGTACGCCAGGGCGATCAACGCCAGGGTCAGGTAATCATTGGGCGACAAGGTGCTGTCGGCATTGGTGATGCGCATGCGCAACGTGACCCGGCCGATGCCGCGGCCCATCCAGTAGCCAATCAATAGCCCCGCCGGTACCGCCCACAGGAGGTTTTTCAGCACCCAACCGCCCAGCCAGTCGCCGTCAAACCCGCCGTGCTGCATAAACAGCAGGCCGAAAATCACAAAGGGAAACGCCGTGCCATCGTTCAAGCCGGCCTCGCCGGACAGGCCGAAGCGCAGGGGGTCATAGTCCTGGGCATTGTTGACCTGCACCAGGCCGGCCAGCACCGGGTCGGTCGGCGCAAGCATTGCGCCCACCAGCAGCGAGACGCCCCACGACAACTGCAACAGGTAATGCAGCACCAGGCAGGTGCCAAGGATCGTCAGCAACATCACAGGCCCAGCCATGCCAAAGGCGATCCGCCAGGTGCGATGGCGCAGTGGCAGGCGCAATTTCAAGCCGCTGACAAACAGCGAAAACAGCACCGCGACTTCGGTCAAGTGCTCCATCCAGCGTGACGAGTCCTTGATATCCAAGTACAACAAGTCCGCGCCCAATGGGCCGATGGCGATGCCCAGCAGCAAACAGACTGCCGAAGTGGTGACTGGCATCCAGCGCAGGTAGGAGGACGTGAGGGCGAGGGTGAGCAATACGGCGCCGAGCACGGCCATCCATAGAATAAAAGTCATCGAGCGTGTTCCAGGGCCGTGGTCTGTACAGGTTTGAGGACGGGCGCTGGACGCAGGTTCAATGTGATTGCATCCACTGGCGCAGGCTCAAGTCAGCCGTTGAACCATGGTCAGGTTTGCACTATGTTGAAGCCCATCCTTCCCGTCGCACAATAACGGGTTCACGCTTTTCCATCTTGAACCAGAGGCTCTGGCATGCGGTTTTCCCCCTTTGTTGAGCGTATTGCAGGGCAGGGCGTCGCCGCCTGGGACATCCACCACGCTGCGTTCAACGCTGCCAGCCAGGGTGAAGACATCATCATCCTCAGCGTCGGCGACCCGGACTTCGCCACGCCGTCCTTCATCACCGACGCCGCCGTCGACGCCCTGCAGGCGGGAGATACCCATTACACCGAGATCGCCGGTCGCCCGGCCCTGCGCGAAGCGGTCGCTGCGCGCTACAGCCAAACCCTCGACCGCCCGCTGACTGCTGACAACGTGATCATCGTGCCCGGCGCACAGAACGCACTGTTCATCAGCTCGTTGTGCCTGTTGCAGGCTGGCGACGAGGTGCTGGTGCTCGACCCGATGTACGTCACCTACGAAGCCACACTCAAGGCCAGCGGCGCGACCTTGGTGCGGGTGCCGTGCAGCGCGCAATCCGGCTTTCGCCTGGACCCACAATTGCTCGCCGCCGCGATTACCCCGCGCACCCGGGCGATATTCTTTTCCAACCCGAACAACCCCACTGGCGTGGTGCTTAACCCGCAGGAACTGCAAGCCATCGCCGACCTCGCCATCGCCCATGATCTGTGGGTGGTGGTGGATGAGGTCTACGAAAGCCTGGTGTTTGACGGCGAGTACCACAGCCTCGCGGCGTTGCCGGGTATGGCACAGCGCTGCATCGTGATCGGCAGCTTGTCCAAGTCCCACGCCATGACTGGCTGGCGTATCGGCTGGCTCATCGCTGCACCGCAGATGGTGACGCACGCCGAAACCCTGGTGTTGAGCATGCTGTATGGCTTGCCTGGCTTTGTGATGGAGGCGGCGACGGCTGCGGTGTTGGCCCATGACCAGGTGACTGAGGGCATGCGCGAGGTCTACCGGCGCCGACGCGACTTGGTAGTGGCTGGCCTGAGTGACTGCCCGGGCATCCGGGTGCAGGCGCCACAAGCGGGTATGTTTGTGCTGGTGGATGTGCGTGGCACAGGCCTCAGCTCCCTGGATTTCGCCTGGCGCCTTTTTCGTGAAGCCGGCGTGTCGGTGCTGGATGCGGCGGCCTTTGGCGAGCCGGCACAGGGGTTCGTCCGGCTATCGTTTACCTTGGGCGAAGAACGCCTGGCCGAAGCCTGCCGGCGGATTGTGCAGTTTGTAGCTAATCAGCCAAGGGTGGTAAACGCCGCTTCACCGGCGTTTTCTTGACGATAGCGGTGTTGGTTTCGGCGTAGGTATTAAGCCGGTCGAGCAGCGTGTCGAGATGCTCCATGGTGCGCACATGCAGGCGTGCAATAAAGCAGTCATCGCCGGTGACTTTGTCGCACTCGGTGAACTCGGGGATCGCCTGGATTTGCCGTTCCACTTCCTGCAGTTTGCCGGGCAGGGGGCGGATGCGCACGATGGCTTGCAGCAGGTAGCCGAAGTGTTTGGGGTCGATGTCAACGGTGTAGTGGGTCAGCACACCGCGCTCTTCCAAACGCCGCAGGCGTTCGCTGACGCTCGGCGAGGACAGCCCGGTAAT
This sequence comes from Pseudomonas sp. MF6755, assembly GCF_016405635.1. NCBI lineage: Bacteria > Pseudomonadati > Pseudomonadota > Gammaproteobacteria > Pseudomonadales > Pseudomonadaceae > Pseudomonas > Pseudomonas sp. MF6755. The sequence continues at coordinate 156,705 of NZ_JAEKDA010000003.1, read as the reverse complement.
GCCCGCCAGGGCCTTGAGGGACAGTCGAGAGTCGTCCATCAAGGCGGCGATCAGTTGCTGGTCGATGGTGTCGATCATGCGATCCGCCTAATAAGAAAAGGTGATTGTCGGGTTTTGCCTTTTTTAGGCTCTGTAGCTGTATCGAGCAGATTGCCATAATTGAGCCTCACTTGAGGAGCCTCAATCATGGATTCATCCATCCGTCGCGGGTCGTGGGAAATGGTCGCCGCCATGCTGATCTCGGGCAGCATTGGCTGGTTTGTGCTGGTGTCTGGCGTGTCGGTGATCGAAGTAGTGTTCTGGCGCTGCGTGATCGGCGCGCTGACGCTGCTGCTGGTTTGCGCATGGCTGGGTTATCTGCGCCTGGACCTGCTCAACTGGGCGAAACTCGGGTTGGCGGTACTCAGCGGCGTGGCCATCGTCGGCAACTGGCTGCTGCTGTTCGAATCCTATTCCCGCGCTTCGATTGCCATCAGTACGGCGGTGTACAACGTGCAACCGTTCATATTGGTGATGCTGGCGGCGCTGTTTCTCGGTGAAAAAATCACCGTGCAGAAACTGGCGTGGTTGAGCGTGGCATTCCTGGGCATGTTGGCGATTGTCACCGCCCATGGCGAGCAGACGGGTGGCGGCGATTACCTGGTGGGCATTGCGCTGGCGCTGGGCGCGGCATTCTTGTACGCGATAGCCGCGTTGATCATCAAGCGCCTCAAGGAGGTGCCGCCGCATTTGATGGCGCTGATCCAGGTGACCACTGGCGCGATACTCCTGGCGCCGCTGGTGCCCTGGAATGGCTTGCCGGCATCCGCAAACGCCTGGGCTGCGCTGGTGACTTTAGGGGTGGTGCACACTGGTTTGATGTACGTGCTGCTGTATGGCGCGATCCAGAAACTGCCGACCGCGATCACTGGGGCACTGTCGTTCATCTACCCGATTGCGGCGATTTTCGTCGACTGGATTGCCTTCGGGCATCGCCTGGGGTGGTTGCAATGGCTGGGTGTGGCGGCCATTTTGCTGGCGGCGGCAGGGTTGCAGCGGGGCTGGTGGTGGCCCCGCTCCCGCAGGGTCAGTGCGTGCCCTGAAAGATGAGGTTTTCCGGGTTGAAATGCTCCACGGTGCTGCCCGGTTGCGGCAGCCCGAGGATATGCCCCTTGATCTTGCCCACCACATGCATCTCGCAGGGTTTGCAGTCGAACTTCAAGGTCAGCACTTCGTCACCGTGGATCAATTGCATCGGCGCCACCTTGGTTTTCACCCCGGTCACACCCTTGGCCTGTTTAGGGCACAGGTTGAACGAGAAACGCAGGCAGTGCTTGGTGATCATCACCGGCACTTCGCCGGTTTCTTCGTGGGCTTCGAAGGCCGCGTCGATCAGCTTCACGCCGTGACGGTGGTAGAAGTCCCGGGCCTTCTGGTTGTAGACGTTGGCCAGGAACGACAGGTGCGCTTCCGGGTACACCGGCGGCGGCGAGGTTTCGGCCTTGCGCCCTCCACGTGGGTGAGCCGCGACGCGTGCTGCGGTCAGCGCCTCGATCACTTCACGGCGCAAGGCCTTGAGCTGGGAGTTGGGGATGAAGAACGCTTGCGGTGCATCCAGCTCGATGCGAGTTGCGTGGTACTCGGTAGTGCCGAGCTGACCGAGCAGGTCACGCAGGGTGTCCAGCGCCTGTTCCGGCTTGTTCGCCACGCCAAATGGGCCGGGCAGGGTGACGCTGGCGCTGATGCCTTCTTCGCTGGTGGCGGTGACGTCCAGCTGGTCTTCACGCAGGCGCGCCACCCACGACAGGCCAATACGGCGCTCGGCGGACGTTTTCAGCAGCGCCTGTTGCCAGTTATGGTCCAGGTTGCGGTTCAGCGGGTGGTTCGGGCGCAACTGATGCAGGCCGGCCGGCATTTCATTCGGCTCGACGCGGTAGCGGTAGCGCTTTTCGCCGTCTTCTTCGAACTCGCCCTTGGGCTCGGCGATATTGGCGCGGAAACCCACCACTTCACGCTTAACCAGCACATTCAGGCCATCGCCGTTGGACAACGGCTCATGGGTGACCACCTGCAAGTCACGCTTGCCAGCTTTCTCCACCACACCCACCGGCAGGCCGGTGAAGGTTGGGGTGTCGAACGCACCAATGTCGATCTTGCGATCGCTGACAAAGTAGTCGGTGCTGCCACGGTGGAAGGTCTTTTCCGGATCGGGCAGGAAGAAATGCGCGGTACGGCCACTGGACGCGCGGGCCAGGTCCGGGCGGTCTTCGAGGATCTCGTCGAGGCGCTGTCGGTAGTAGGCGGTGATGTTCTTCACATAGCCCATGTCCTTGTAGCGGCCTTCGATCTTGAACGAGCGCACACCGGCCTCGACCAGGGCACGCAGGTTGGCGCTCTGGTTGTTGTCTTTCATCGACAGCAGGTGCTTTTCAAAGGCGACCACGCGGCCCTGGTCATCTTTCAAGGTGTACGGCAGGCGGCAGGCCTGGGAGCAGTCGCCACGGTTGGCGCTGCGGCCATTCTGCGCGTGGGAGATATTGCATTGCCCCGAGAACGCCACGCACAGGGCACCGTGGATAAAGAACTCGATGGCGGCATCGGTCTCATCGGCGATGGCGCGGATCTCTTGCAGGTTCAGCTCGCGGGCCAAGACCAACTGCGAGAAACCGGCCTGGTCGAGAAACCTGGCGCGGCCCAGGGTGCGGATGTCGGTCTGGGTGCTGGCATGCAGCTCGATGGGCGGAATATCCAGCTCCATGACGCCCAGGTCCTGCACGATCAGCGCGTCGACACCGGCATCGTAGAGCTGGTGGATCAGCTTGCGCGCCGGCTCCAGCTCGTTGTCATGCAAGATGGTGTTGATAGTGGTGAAGACGCGGGCGTGGTAGCGCCGGGCGAATTCCACCAGTTGAGCGATATCGCTCACCTCGTTACAGGCATTATGGCGCGCGCCGAAGCTCGGCCCGCCGATGTAGATGGCGTCGGCGCCATGCAAGATAGCCTCGCGGGCAATGGCGACATCGCGGGCAGGGCTGAGCAATTCCAGGTGATGCTTGGGCAAGGACATAGTTTTTTTAGTCAGGCTTGTCACGGTTGAGGCGCGCATTGTAGCTGTGAAATGCCTGGGCGGCATCTACCGCAGGGCTGTCGGGGTCATGGGGCGCCTTGCAGCATGAGCATCACCGAGCTAAATGTGGGAGCTGGCTTGCCTGCGATGGCGGCCTGATAGCCGACCGGGATGTTGGGGGGGCGAGTACATATCCGTTGCTGCGGTAACGGCTACTTAGGGTTCCGCTCTTACAGCGGCTCACTTTTGGAAGGACCGGAATGCCGGCCCAGCCAAAAGTAAGCAAAAGGTCCTCGCCCCACCACTCGGCACCTCGCTTAGGCTCGGTGTGCCCGAACGCAGGCTTGAATCCGTGGGCCGCCGCAATGGGCCATCCATGGCCCAGTGCGGCTAACCCGGCGTCCTGCCGGGTTACCCACGGATTCAAGCCTGCGTTCGGCCAGCGTGGTTTAACGGGGCGCCTGAGATCAAAAGCCAGATCAAGAGCGGCTCGCTTCGCACCGTGGATACGCTGGCGGCGCTGCTGCTTTTCTGTGGGGGCGGGTCAGTTAAGCGAACGAAATGCTCAAGGCAGCGAAGATCAAATGTGGGAGCGGGCTTGCTCGCGAAGGCGTCGGCCCAGCAAACATTGATGTTGCCTGACCCACCGCTTTCGCGAGCAAGCCCGCTCCCACAGGGGTACGCGCACGCAGCATCGATCAGGTCGGCTATAAGGCCGCCTCGCTTTTGCTTTTGATCTTGATCTTGATCTTGATTTTGATCTTAGGCGCCCCGTTAAACCACGCTGGCCGCAATTCGATATTGATTTGGGGGGTAAACCGGCAGGGATGCCGGTTTAGCCGCCCCGCGCCATGGATGGCGCGTGGCGGCGGCCCCCCAAATCAATGTCGGATTACGGGCACACCGAGCCTAGGCGAGGTGCCGAGTGGTGGGGCAAGAGCGTTTTGCTTACTTTTGCGCTGTTCAAAAGTGAGCCGCTTTAAGAGCGGAACCCTAAGCGGCCGTTACCGCAGCAATGGATATGTACCCGGTCTGAAAACCAACATCCTCGTCAGCCCTGAGGCCACCACAGATTCAAGCCTTGGCAGCCATAGCCGTCACTTCAACCCGCATACCTTCCACCGCCAACGCCGCAACCCCCACCGCAGCCCGCACCGGCCATGGCTTGGCGAAGAAGCGCTTATAGACCTCGTTGAACACCGCACGATCAGCCATGTCGGTGAGGTAAATGGTCAGGTGCATGACCCGGTCCATGGAGCTGCCGGCTTTCTCCAGCGCGACTTTCAGCGCTTGCAGGGTGCACTCGCTTTGCAGGGTGATATCCCCCAGCTCCAGGCTGCCGTCGGCGCGGGTTGGCACTTGGGTGGAGACCAGGATGCCGTTGAAGCCGATCACATCGGAGGAGATGGAGTCGGCATCCGGGTCGGGGGTGTAGGACAGGTCGTGGTTGGCCATGAGGGACCTCATATCTGAAAGTGGAACAGGCCGGCCAACGGCCAGCGTAGGACGATATTAAATCTCCTGAGTCAGAAAATTGCTATGGTCTGAAGTTTAGGAAAATTTGAGATATCAGCGCTATTAAAGCGTGGCATAATGCCACTTTTTCTCCGCTCATGATCGGACTCCTTGGATATGGACATCTCAGACGCTACATTCCCTCTTGTAGATGTAACAAATAAGTTTACCTACGTTATCGGCAATAACGGTGTGGGTAAAAGTAGAATGCTTGAATTCAACGCAAAGTATCTGTCCGCTAGCCATGATGTGGTAGTTATTTCCTACGGGCTCACTGATAGGTTTCGGTTCGGGAAAACTACCCGGCGTGAAAAGCAAGGGAGCTATACCTATCTAGGAAGTCGTACCGTTGGAAACGCAAGCCATTTAACCGCACTGTCGGCGAATGCAGTTTTGCATTACGTAAAATCCTTGGCTAATGGCGGTTCAGTTGTTCTTCTTGAGTTTCTAGAGCGACTGGGATTCGACCCTGTTCTCTATATAGAGCCTCGTGCAACCAAACGCAAGAGTTTCAAAGCGGCAGGCTTTTCATCCTCAGTTCTTAATCATGAGTTTGTTGAAAAGTTCTCGTCTATTTTTGACGATCCGGCGCGACCTTTTGAACTCGTAATTGGCAAGGATGGCGGCACCATTGCTTTCTCAGGCCTAAGCTCCGGAGAGCAAAATATAATTTCCACTGTTCTGAAGATTACTTCACAAATAAAGAATGATGTTGTATTCATTTTGGATGAGCCTGAAATAAGTCTTCATGTGGAATGGCAGCTTGCATGGCCAGCACTTATACATGACGTAATCGCCTGCGCGAATAATTGCCGCTTGATCGTCGCCACGCACTCTCCAGTATTAATTTCAAGTGCGATATTGGAAGGAGGGGCATGTTTTAATATGGAGAAGTACAAGGCGCTAAGAGTTATCACTAAAGATGAGATTAACGTTGAAGCGCTTATGCTGAAAGAATTTCATACTTACACGCCAAAAAATAAAGCTTTATTTGAGTCGTTTGCGCGTATTCTGGGCATGGCTATTGATCACGTCAACGATCGAGCTTATTCAAAGGCCGATATAAAAGATCAGGCTGCACGTTTGAGTCAACACATGCGCAAAGTTTCCGCAACAGATGCGAGCCGATTAGAAGTTGATAATGCTGCGCTAGAGTTTGAAGGAGCCATTGCGGAAATCTTGAATAGACATTCAAAGGTGAGTCTATCTTATGACGCATGATGTGTCTGCTTTTTTGGGGGGGTTATACAAAACGCAGAGAAGCAATAGGTTTGCGGCCTGGCGGTTGATACTAAGGTATCACGCTGCATGCCGAAAGGTATTTCCACCCAGAAAGGCGGTATGGGGAAAGTTTTATAACGAGCCAAAAGGGGCGTACATACATAAGGCTTTGTCCGAGCATTTACAAGCTAAGCAAATGTCTCTTTGCTGCTATTGCCGGGATAAAATTTATCATCGAAAAAATTCAAATATTGAGCATATTTTACCTATCGCACGTTACCCCATGTTTGCATTTGAGTACAGCAACCTGGCTCTTGCATGTGTTACGTGCAACGCCTTGAAAAGTGACAAGGATTATTTTAGGGTGGCTGCCTTAAGTGCAGATTACACTGCTAATGTGTTTGATTGTTTTCATCCGTCAGTACATGATTATAATGATCACATTGACTTTATCCTATTTCAAACAAATCATATTTATGTGCGTGTATTCAAGTCTCGTAGTGTCATCGGCGACAGATTGTGCGTTGAGCACTTAAAAGATGTATCGATTTATGGCGTAAAAGAGCAAGTAAACCCTGTTGTCGCCGGAGCCGTGAAAAAGCTGGGTGAATTTCTGAATGGGAAACCGGGTTATGAAAACGCATTTTCAGCGTTGAAGCGGCTGGCTGATAATATATAAATTTTTTGCTCAGGTGGACGACCTCTTTCAGAAGCCACTTAGCTCACGCATAGACGGAGTGTGCCAGATGCTGATGACGCGCATCAGCACCTGTGCGCCATTACTCTTTTACATCCATGAACTCTTCCGCCCACGCCACATAGCTCTCAGGCAATGTGTAGGTGTGGGTCAACTCCGTCGCACTGAGGTTCGAAGTGCTATGGGTGAGCTGGCGTTGGGCACGCAGGCTGTCGTAAGTGGCCTTGATCGCGGCGAAGTAGGCGCCATGCCCGGCTACCACAATGCGCACGCCCAGGCTGGCCAGACGCTCGCTGTCGTGCAGTTGCGGGTTGCCATAGGTCACCAGCATCAGCGGCACCGTGAGGTTTTCCGCGATCTGTTCCAGGTGGTCGAAGTCTTTGACGCCGACCATGCAGATCCCATCGGCGCCAGCCTTTTCATAGGCCTTGGTGCGCGCAATCACGTCGGCGGTGGGCAGCACCCCCGCATTGGTGCGGGCAATGATCGACAGCTCAGGGTCGACCCGCGCCTCGAGGGCAGCCTTGACCTTGCCGATGCCTTCTTCGACGGAAATCAGGTCAGTGGATTTACGCCCGAATTGCGCGGGCAGGAGCGTGTCTTCAATGGTCAGCGCGGCGACGCCGGCACGCTCCAGTTCTTCGACGGTACGCATCACGTTCAGGGCGTTGCCGTAGCCGTGGTCGGCGTCGGCAATGAACGGCAACTGGGCAACACGGCCGATGCGGGTAGCCTGCTCAACGAACTCACTCAGGGTAATCAACGCAAAATCAGGGGCTGCCAGTACCTGCAGGGAAGCGACTGAACCGCCCAAGATCCCGACTTCAAAACCCAGGTCGGCCGCGATGCGGGCAGACATGGGGTCGAACACGGAAGCGGTTTCAACGCAGATGGGCGTTGCAAGCAGGTCACGGAAGTTGCGGCGTAGCGCTGAGTGAGAAATCTTGGGCATGTTCTTTCCTGGCTTTGGTCATCGTCAAGTGACGATCAATGTCTATTCGTGGTGCCGTGAGATTACCACGCAGAGGTCCAGGTGATTATGACGTTTGAGCAGGGCGTGTGCGTCAGCCCATGGATCATCGCTACTGAGCGATCGCACGGTAAGACGTGCCGAGGTCGCGGGCCCAGCCGTCGAGCACTTCCTTGACGTTGTCGGCGGCCATGACTTGCTTGTCGTTGTCCAGGGGAATGCCAGTGCCCTTGCGCACCATGGCGGCCACGACATCGCCGGTCGAACCATCTTCCAGGGACAGCTCCGTAGCGATTTCACTGTCCTGGTCGCGGATGCCGGTGGCGGTGCTCACGCCTGCGGCAACCAAGGTGATCGGCAGCCACTCATAGAGGCGCAGCCCCTGGGTGCTGGTGGCGATGCGGGTGATTGCAGGCCGCACCGTCAGGATGTCGGGCCCCGGCTTTGCGGCCAGATACACGACTTTGCCCAGTTCCGACCTCAGTACCAGGTCGTAGTACCCGGTGACGTGGGAGAGTGTGCTTTGTGGAATCCGGGCGCTCGGCTCAACGGCAGGGTAGAACTGGCTGGGCGCCAGGTAGACCTGCTTGTAGCGGCCGCGCTTCAAGGCCGGGCTGACCCAACTCAGTACAGTCTCGCCCGAAGGGCTCTGTTGCTCCTTGAGCAAGCTGTAATCGTGAAGAAACCCGGTATATCGTTCGGGCTCGACGGTGTTACTGCTGCAGGCCGACAGGCTCAGGGTGGCCGCTATCAATAGTGGCAGTGAGCGTTTGCGGGTCATCAATGGGCTACCTTTTCGTCCGGGGTGTCGTGGGAGCATTCGATGTGCAACTGGCCATGGGTCATGATCCAGTGCACAAGCTCAGCGGTGGAAATGGAATGGGCGTACTCGACCCAGCGCCCGGCATCGGGGCTGTAATGTTCGAAGTAGCGGCGCAGCACAATGCGGTCCTGATCCGCGGTCAGGCCCAGGCACGACTCCTGAAACAACACAGGGCTGTCTTGCGCGGGTGATGACGTGCGCTGGCTCAGCACCAATGGCCGCGTGGCCTCGTGGGCCTGCTCGGTGTACCTGCTGCTCGAAACCTTCATGGACGTCTCCTTGGATGGAAGGCGTGCAGGATGCCCGAGCGGGTTTTCCCGAAGATGTCCGGGTTGTGTCGCTGGCGCAGGAATGTTGCTCGATTGAAATAAATGACCTGGGCGCCGGAATGGTTTTAGATGGCTGCCTTTTTGGCTTGGGGACCTGTCAACGTGAGCAGACTGCTGATCGTCGATGACGATGTGGAAATTCTGGCATTGCTGAAGAAGTTCTTCGTCCAGCACGCCTATGAAGTCGATGTGGCTGTGGACGGTACGGCCATGTGGGCGGCTATCGCACAGCAGCGGCCGGACACCATCATCCTTGACCTCATGCTGCCCGGCGAAGGTGGCCTCAGCCTGTGCCAGAAAGTACGGGCGCAGATAGGCATTCCCATCATCATGCTCACGGCCATGGGCGAGTTGAGTGATCGCATTGTCGGCCTGGAACTGGGCGCTGACGACTACCTGACCAAGCCGTTCGCCCCACGTGAGTTGCTGGCCCGCCTGCGCGCCGTGCAGCGACGTGCGGGGCAGTTGGTCAGCGCCGCCAGCGAACGCTCACGGCCGGTGATGGCCTTCGCCGGTTGGCATCTGGATATCACCTGCCGCGAGCTGCGCTCTCCTGAAGGCGTGATGATTCCGCTGTCAGGTGGCGAGTTCGACTTGCTGGTGGTGTTTCTTGAACACCCCCAGCGCATCCTCACCCGCGACCAATTGATCGACCTGACCCGCGGCGAGGGCCACGACGCGTTCGACCGCAGCATCGATGTGCAGGTCAGTAGGCTGCGGCGCAAGATCGAGCCCGATTGCAAGCGCCCGGACCTGATCCGCACCGTACGCAATGGAGGCTATATGTTCACCGCCCAGGTCAGCCGTTCATGATCCGCAGCCTGTTGCGCCGCGACACCTTGAACCGGCGAATCGCCCTGACCATCCTCGCCGCAATGCTCGCTTCACTGGCCCTCAATGCCTTGTTCGTGCAGGTCGCCGGGGTATGGGCGCGCCCGCCCATCGACCGCACGGGGTTGCTGGAGCAGATGGCCGCGACGTCGAAAGTGATCGAGGCCGCGCCTGCGGCGTTGCGCCCGCACCTGGCCGCAGCGGCCAGCGATGCCGGGCTGCATGTGGCGTGGAGTGCCGAGCCGGCGGATTTCGACCTGCCCGCCGGCGGCAGCTTTTTCCAAACCCGCAACGTGCCGCAGTTGCAGGCATTGTTTGGGGCGCAGCGAAATATCCAGGTGTACAACCCAGGCGATTGGCCCCCTGGCAGCGCCGAAGCGCACTATGTTGCCCTGGTCCAACTGCTGGATGGCAGCTGGTTGTCATTCATCCCCCCGGAACGCAGTTGGGGCCTGAACGCACCCACGCGGATCGCGGTGATCATCACCTTGGGGCTGATCGCGACCTTGCTGGTCGCCTGGTTCGCTACCCGGCAGTTGGCCCAGCCGTTGCAGCGTTTCGCCAGCGCCGCCCGGCGCTTCGGCGGCGATCTGCGCGCACCGCCCATCGGCATTGAAGGCCCTGACGAAATACGCCAGGCCATCATCGCCTTCAACACCATGCAGGCGCAGATCCAGCACTTTATCGGCGAACGCACCCATATGCTCGCGGCGATTTCTCACGACCTGCGCGCGCCGTTAACGCGGATACGCCTGCGCTGCGAGTTCATGGAAGACCTGGACCATCAGCACAAGCTGATTCGCGATGTCGAGGAAATGCAGGCGATGATCAACGCCGCACTGGCGTTCTTTCGCGACGATACCGTGCTGGAGCAGAGCACCGCATTCGATCTGTCTGAATTGCTGCAAACCATCATCGATGACTACCGTGACCAGCACCTTGCAGTCGATTTCAGCGGCCCATCCCACCTGGTCTATCACGGCCGCCCACTGGGGCTTAAACGGGTGATCGTCAACCTGCTGGAAAACGCCGCCAAGTATGCTCGCCACCCCAGCATCAGGCTCAACGGTGACGACCACCGAATCTGCATCGAAGTCAGCGATGAAGGCCCGGGGATTCCTGAAGCTGACCTTGAGCGCGTTTTCGATCCCTTCTTTCGCCTCGAAACCTCGCGCAACCGCGCTACCGGCGGCGTGGGGCTGGGGCTCTCAGCGGCGCGGGCCATTGTGCGAGAGCAGGGTGGCGAGCTGACCTTGAGCAACCGCGTGGGTAGCTCGGGGCTGGTGGCACGGGTCGAGTTGCCTCGATAGCGTGATGCAGGGCGCGCATTATTAATGCATTACGTTATGCATTATTGGTATTTTGAAGGTTGCCCTTAGAACCTTATCGTATCGATCCTTACGAACATTGCCGAGACCGCACGCGCGGATCGACTTGAAGTGCCTCTCAAGGCATCTGGAGACGAACGTGCGTTACCTGACAACACTGGCGGCCGGGTTGGCCGCCGCCTTGCTGTGCCTGACGGCGCAGGCGCAAACCCTGGTGGTCGGCGACCAGAGCTACAACGCCCAAGCCGTGATGGAAGCGGCGGGGGTGCTGGATGATCTGCCCTACACACTGGAGTGGAAGCAATTCACCGCCGGTTCACCCGTCGCCGAAGCGCTCAACGTCGGCAGCCTGGATATTGGCCTGCTCGGTGATGCTCCGGTGTTGTTTCTGGGCGCATTGGGCGCGCCGATCAAGGTGATCGCGGTCAGCCGGCAAAATCTCGAAGGCGTGGCCATCCTGGTGAAAAAGGATTCGCCGATCCACAGCCTGGCCGATCTGACGGGCAAGCGCGCCGCGATCTGGAAAGGCTCCTGGAGCCAGCAGCTGTTGCTGACCGCACTGGATAAAGCCGGGGTTGCTCGGGATTCGCTGGAGTGGCGTTATCTCAGCGCGCTGGACGCCTCCCATGCGCTGGAAGGCGGTTCGGTGGACGTCATCGCCACCTGGGAACCCTACGTCACACAACAGGAACGCCAAGGTGCACGGGTGCTGGCAACCGCTGAGGGGTTGATCCCGGCCCAGAGTTTCATTGCCGCCAACGCCAGTGCCGTCGAGGCCAAGCGCGGGCCTATCAGCGACTTTCTCCAGCGCCTGAAAAAGGCCCGTGACTGGGCCCGTCAAAACCCGGACAACGCCAATGCATATGCCGACGCCTGGGCCAAGCGCACCCGTGCCGATGCCGACATCGCCCGCGCCTGGTTTGCCCGCGCGCGCACCACCGTCGAGCCACTGACGGCCCAGTCGCCGGTGGAGGCGCAAAAGACCGTGGAGTTTTTCGCCAGCCAGGGCCTGGTCAAGTCCTACTCGGCCGCCACGTTGTTCGACCCTTCATTCGCGGCGTCCTTGCAGCCTACCGTCGCCAAGACCCAGCCCTGAACGCTTCAAGGAATGCCTGCGCAATGACTAAAAGACAGCTCAAACTGGGCGCCCTGACCATGGGCTGCGGCGGGCCGGGCCGGCATAACCTGTGGCTCGACCCGCAATTGCCGGCCGATGCCAGTGTCAACGTCGACTGGTACATCGACATTGCACGCCAGGCCGAGGCCGCGCTGTTCGACCTGATGTTTATCGTCGACAGCCAATTCATCACCGAAGGCTCGCCGTCCCATTACCTCAACCGCCTGGAGCCGCTGACGCTGTTATCGGCGCTGGCTATGAGCACCCGGCATATCGGCCTGGTCGGTACGCTGACCACCTCCTACAACTCGCCTTATAACGTCGCACGGCGCCTGGCGTCCCTGGACCTGATCAGCAAAGGCCGCGCCGGCTGGAACGTGGTCACCAGCGGCGATGCCGGCACTGCGGGCAATTACAGCCGTGACGAACACTATGACTATGCCACCCGCTATGGCCGCGCCGCCGAACACGTGCAGGTGGTGCAGGGCTTGTGGAACTCCTACGAAGAAGAGGCCTTTGTGCGCGACCGTGCCACCGGCCAGTTTCTTGACCCGAGCAAGCTGCACAGCCTGAATCACCAGGGCGAGCATTTTTCCGTGGTCGGCCCGCTGAATATCCAGCGCTCACCCCAGGGCCAACCGGTGATCTTCCAGGCTGGTGACTCGGAGCAGGGCCGCGACCTGGGTGCTGCCACGGCGGACGTCATCTTCACCCATGCGGCGAGCATCGATCAGGGCCAGGCGTTTTACCGGGATATCAAGGGCAGGGCGCTGCAACAGGGGCGCGATCCAGAGCAGCTATTGATCATGCCCGGTGCGGAAATCTACGTCGGCGACACCGATGCACACGCCCGGGACATCGAGCAGCACTACCATCAAATTGACCATAGTTTTGACCTGGCATTGAAGGAGTTTGGGCGTAATTTTGGCTGGCATGATTTCAGCCAATACGACCTCGATGCGCCATTCCCTCAAGAGAGCCTGGAGGCGGCGCGCAGCAGCTTTTTCACCGCCGCCAAACGTATCGCCGACCAGGCGCGGGACAAAGGCTTCACCCTGCGCGAGGCCGTCGAGTTTGGCCGGCAACTGCGCCCAGGTGCCTTCGTTGGCAGCGCCGCCACCATCGCGCAGAAAATGGCCGACTGGCTCGAGGCGCGGGCCGTGGATGGGTTCAATATCTACATCGGGCACCCTGGGCAATTTGATCGATTCACCCGGGAAGTCATTCCGTTGCTGCAAGAGCGCGGCGTTTACCGCACGGCGTATGAAGGCTCGACCCTGCGCGAAAGTTTGGGGTTGGCGGTTCCCAGGTTCAGGCGCGCGCCGTCACCCTAACGGGTGATTTCGATGACTCTGCAGGTGTGGGACTATCACTTCAGTCCCGGGCGCCAGTGACAGGGTGCCGCACCCAACCGTTCTGACGGCGAGTCTTCGAAGTGGAAAATGATCGGCTTTCTTCAGCCCAGTGGTTCGAACAGATGGCCCGGGTCACCGAGAGTATCGGGCACGCGGGGTTTGCCGCCACGTTGTTCGAGGCCCTGGGGTGTATCTGGCCCATCCAGGCCACCACCCTGTACCTGTACCCCCACGACGGCATGCCCAGCGCCTTGTTCGAACTCGACGGACCATGGCTGCCACAAGGCAATGTGCGCCAGTACCTGTCGGGGTTCTACTTACTCGATCCGTTCTACGGTGCCTGTGTAGAAGGCGCTGTTTCCGGCTGCTACGACCTCGCTGACGTAGCCCCCGATCACTTTGAGCACAGCGAGTACTACCAGTCGTTCTACCGGCATTCGCACCTGGAGGATGAGCTCAACTACATCCTGCAGGCGAGCAAGGGCCTGATCCTGGCGGTGTCGCTGGCCTTCACGCAAAAGCTCGACGCGGCCACCAGCCAACAGTTCAAGCGCATAGCACCCTGGGTGCTGGCGGTGCTGGCCAAGCACTTTGTCGGCCTGGACGCACAGGGCGCACGCTTTGAAAGCCTGCTGGAGCAGCGTATTCATTCGGCGCTCAACAATTTTGGCTCGTCGCTGCTGACCGAGCGCGAATGCCGGATCGCCCAGTTGATCCTGCGGGGCCACTCTACGCGCTCACTGGCCGAGCGCCTGGGGGTCTCCGAAGACACCATCAAATCCCACCGTAAGCACATCTACAGCAAGCTCGACATCGGCACGCAATCGGAACTGTTTTCGCTGTTCATCGATTCGTTGGCCGAAGCCCAGGGCGGGCTGAGCAAAGACCCGCTTGAAAGCTACATGAGCAAGAACCGCTGAGCCGGGCTGCTGGCCCCTGCATGACTACCCACAACAAGAGAACACGCCATGAACTTACCCTTCGAACCGAAACGGCAGACGCAGGACTATCAGAAGTCTGACGCGGCCCACCACATCCACGCCTTTGTGGATCAAAAGGCGCTTAACGCCGAAGGCCCGCGCGTGATGGTCCGCGGTGAGGGGCTGTACCTGTGGGACAGCGAAGGCAAGCGCTACCTGGACGGCATGTCGGGCCTGTGGTGCACCCAGCTCGGTTACGGTCGCAAGGACTTGACCGCTGCCGCGGCAGCGCAGATGGATCAGTTGGCGTACTACAACATGTTCTTTCACACCACCCATCCGGCGGTGATCGAGCTGTCCGAGTTGCTGTTCAGCCTCTTGCCAGGGCACTACAGCCACGTGATCTACACCAACTCAGGCTCCGAAGCCAACGAGGTGTTGATCCGTACCGTGCGCCGCTACTGGCAAGTGCTCGGCAAGCCGCAGAAGAAAATCATGATCGGCCGCTGGAACGGCTATCACGGCTCCACCCTGGCGGCGTCAGCCTTGGGCGGCATGAAGTTCATGCATGAGATGGGCGGCTTGATCCCGGACGTCGCGCACATTGATGAGCCCTATTGGTACGCCCAGGGCGGTGAGTTGACGCCGGCCGAATTCGGTCGCCGCTGCGCCTTGCAACTGGAAGAGAAGATCCTGGAACTGGGCGCGGAAAACGTCGCCGGCTTTATCGCCGAACCCTTCCAGGGCGCCGGCGGCATGATTTTCCCGCCCGAAAGCTACTGGCCGGAAATTCAGCGCATCTGCCGTCAATACGATGTGCTGCTGTGCGCCGATGAAGTGATTGGTGGCTTTGGCCGCACCGGCGAGTGGTTTGCCCACCAGTATTTTGGTTTTGAACCCGACACCCTGTCGATCGCCAAGGGCTTGACCTCTGGTTACCTGCCCATGGGCGGCCTGGTTTTGAGCAAGCGCATGGCCGAGGCGCTGGTGGAGCGGGGCGGGGTCTTCGCCCATGGCCTGACGTATTCCGGGCACCCGGTCGCGGCGGCGGTGGCCTTGGCCAACCTCAAGGCCCTGCGGGATGAAGGGATCGTGCGCCAGGTGAAGGAAGACACCGGGCCGTACTTGCAGAAGATCCTGCACGAAGCCTTCGGCAACCACCCGTTGATTGGCGAGATCCAAGGCACCGGCATGCTGGCGGCCTTGCAGTTCGCCGAGGACAAGGGCACGCGCAAACGCTTTGCCAATGAAAATGACCTGGCCTGGCAATGCCGCACCTTTGGTTTTGAGCAAGGCGTGATCATTCGCTCGACCCTGGGCCGCATGATCATGGCGCCGGCCCTGGTAGCCAGCCGCGCGGAGCTTGACGAGTTGGTCGACAAGACCCGCATCGCGGTGGACCACACCGCACGGATCGCGGGAAAGCTGTGAAGGGCTGAGCGACATCGCTCTATCGCCCTGCATGCCGGTCGATTGAACAGGGTGGGCGCCGGATAACGGACGGCCCACCGCTCCCAATGGATGACTCATTAACGGTGTCGATTTCATCGAACGCCGCGGCGCCCTGCATTCCAATTCCCAGGAGTCAGCAATGAATACAATAACAAACGCAGCCGATACTCCCGCCCCTCAAGTCCCACCCCAAGGCTCTTCACCGCGCCGCTTTCGACAACCCCTGGGCCTGGTCGGGCTGGTGCTGTTCGGCCTGGCCTACATGGTGCCGCTGGCGGTGTTCACCACCTACGGGCTGGTGACCCAGATGACCAAGGGGCACCTGCCCACCGCTTACCTGTTGACCCTGGCGGCCATGCTGCTGACCGCCTACAGCTATGGGCGCATGGTCCAGGCGCACCCTTATTCAGGCTCGGTCTACACCTATACGCGCAAAGCGTTTGGTGCCTGTTTTGGCTTTATCGCCGGCTGGACCTTGCTGCTGGACTACATCTTCTTGCCGCTGCTCAGCTACTTGCTGATTGGCATCTACCTGTCCGAATACTTTCCCGGCGTGCCGACCGCCGTGTGGGTGCTGGGCTCGATTGCCCTGGTGACGGCCCTCAACCTGGTGGGCATCGAGTCCATCACTCGGGTCAATTGGGTGCTTATCGTCGCGCAACTGGTGTTCATCGTGGTGTTCGTGGCGTTATCGATCCACAACCTGAGCGGGCAGGCCGAGCCGGTCTCGTTGCTCAAACCGTTCCACCATGAAGGCTTCAGCATGCCGCTGATCATGACCGGCGCGGCGGTGCTGTGCCTGTCGTTCCTGGGCTTTGATGCGGTGTCGACCATGGCCGAAGAGACGCCCAACCCGCGACGCACTATCCCGTTGGCGATCATGGCGGTGTCGTTGATCGGCGGGCTGTTGTTCCTGGTGGTTTCGTATTGCGCCCAGATGGTGTTTCCGGAATGGAACAGCTTCGCTGACCCTGACTCGGCGTCGGTAGATGTGATGCGGCGCGTCGGTGGTGAACTGCTGGTGAGTGCATTTACCGCGACTTACGTGGCCGGGTGTTTCGCGTCGGCGATGGTCTCCCAGGCCAGTGTTTCCCGCGTGCTGTTTGCGATGGGGCGCGACGGCGCACTGCCCAGGAGGCTCGGCAAGCTGGTGACAAACAAACGTGTGCCGGCCAACGCGATCCTGCTGGTCAGCCTGTTCTCGCTGATTGCCCTGTTTATCACGTTGGACACGGTGGCCAACATGATCAGCTTTGGCGCGCTGTTTGCGTTTTCGGCGGTGAATCTGGCGGTGATCAAGCATTACCTGGGTGACCAGAAGCTGCGCGGTACTCGCAACTATCTGCTTTACGCCGTACTGCCGGGCCTGGGGTTTCTCAGCACTCTGTGGTTGTGGACGAGTTTGTCTGGCATGTCGTTCGCCATTGGCTTGTGCTGGATGGGGCTGGGGCTGGTTTGTTTGTTCTGCGTCACGCGTGGGTTTCGGGTGGGGATGCCGGAGTTGCAGATCGCCGAATAAGAAAATTCTACCCAATTTGGCAACTGACACACCTCGGTTCAATCAGGAGTACAGCATGTTCAACCTCGACTACTGGCAGCAACGCGCTGCCGGCCAAACCTTCATCAACACGGCTTTGATTGACGGCCAGCCGGTCAGTGCGTTGTCCGGGGCGACCTTCGATGCGATTAATCCGGCGACCAACCAACTGCTGGCGCATGTCGCCGCCTGCGGTGAGGCCGAGGTCGACCTGGCGGTGTGTTCCGCGCGCCGCGCCTTCGACCACGGCCCTTGGCGGCGCATGCCACCGGGCGAGCGCAAGAAAATCCTGCTCAAGCTCTCCGAACTGTTGATGTCCCACCGCGAAGAGCTGGCGCTGCTGGACTCACTGAACATGGGCAAGCCGGTAATGGACGCTTATAACGTCGACGTCCCTGGTGCTGCGCACGTCTTTGCGTGGTACGGCGAAGCCCTGGACAAAATCTACGATCAAGTCGCACCGACTGCGGCCAATGCATTGGCGACTATTACCCGCGAAGCATTGGGGGTGATTGCGGCGGTGGTGCCGTGGAACTTTCCGCTGGACATGGCCGCCTGGAAGCTGGCCCCCGCATTGGCGGCGGGCAATAGCGTAGTGCTCAAGCCTGCCGAACAATCGCCATTTTCCGCACTGCGCCTGGCGCAACTGGCCCTTGAGGCCGGTGTCCCGCAGGGCGTATTGAACGTGGTGCCGGGCTTGGGCGAGAGCGCTGGCAAAGCCCTGGGGTTGCACCCGGATGTCGATTGCCTGGTGTTTACCGGCTCCACGCAAGTGGGCAAGTACTTCATGCAGTATTCCGCCCAGTCCAACCTCAAGCAGGTCTGGCTGGAATGTGGGGGCAAGAGCCCGAACCTGGTGTTTGCGGACTGCCAGGACCTAGACCTGGCAGCCGAGAAGGCCGCCTTCGGGATTTTCTTCAACCAGGGCGAAGTGTGCTCGGCCAACTCGCGCCTATATGTGCAACGCTCGATCCATGACGAGTTCATCGAGCGTCTGATCGACAAATCCCATGCCTGGATGCCGGGTAATCCGCTGAACCCCGGCAGCGCCGCCGGTGCGATTGTCGACAGCGGGCAAACCGCGCACATCATGAAAGCCATCGGCCAGGCGCGCGCCGACGGCGCTACGCTGTTGGTCGGTGGTGAACAGCTGACCATCAATGGCTCTTCAAACTTCATCCAGCCGACGATATTCTGCAACGTCACCCACGACATGAGCCTTGCCCGTGATGAAGTGTTTGGCCCTGTACTGGCGGTGAGCGCTTTCGACACCGAAGAGCAGGCTGTGCAGCAAGCCAACGCCAGCGTCTACGGCCTGGCGGCCTCGGTCTGGAGCGACGACCTGAACCGGGCGCACCGCGTGGCTCGCGCCTTGAATGCCGGTACCGTGTCGGTCAACACCATTGATGCGCTGGATGTGACGGTGCCGTTCGGTGGCGGCAAACAGTCGGGTTTTGGGCGTGATCTGTCGCTGCATTCGTTTGATAAGTACACGCAGTTGAAAAGCACCTGGTTTCAGTTGCGTTAACTGCCCCATTGCGCACAACTGCTGTGCAGCGCCAGGGATTAATCCCCTGGCGCTCACTGCCTATAGTTCATTCACCTGCGCAGCGCGAAAAAGCGCTGCGGTATCCAGCCCAAGACTGAGGTGAGCCTGATGAACCGTGAATTCAACCCTGCACTGGCCGACATCAACCAACTGGACGCCGAGTATTTTGAGTACAGCAAGGCGGCCAACCCCATCAGTGCCAATCTCATCTCGCGCATTCCCTACCACAGCTTTCCCGCCTCGCTGTGTGCCAGCGGCCCCTCGCGCGTGGTACCGCTGGACCTCAGCGAAGCCTTGGGCTGTGAAGGCCCGGCGACCGGGCCTGGGTTGTGTGCGAACTTCATGCGCCTTAACCGTGGCGACACCCTCAGCCTGCAACCTAACGCGACGTCCCAGGTGTTTTATGTGATTGCCGGGGAGGGCAGCGTGGTTCAGGGAGCGTATGAGCTTCAATGGTCCAAGGGCTGCTTTATCGCCTTGCCAGGCTTGCAGGCGGCGCACTTCAGCGCCAGCCAGGATGCGCGTCTTTACTATGTGCACGATGAACCGCTGTTGCGTTACCTGGGCGTGACACGCAGCACAGATCGCTTTGCACCGACGCTGTACCCCGCAGCACTGGCCAACGCGAAGCTGCGTGAAGCCGCGGATGATCCCCGTGCGCAGGACCGCAGCCGCATTAGTATCCTGCTGGGCAATCGCAACTTTCCACAGACCCGTACGGTGACCCATGTGCTGTGGGCGATGTACGGGATTTTGCCGGCGGGATCGGTGCAGAAACCCCACCGGCATCAGTCGATTGCGCTGGATTTCATCATTGATTGCCCGGTGGGGTGTTATTCCCTGGTGGGCACCGAGTTGGACGCGGACGGGCAGATCCGCAATGCGCAGCGGGTGGACTGGTCGCCCGGCCTGGCTTTTGTCACGCCGCCGGGGTATTGGCATGCGCACTTCAATGAGTCAGACACCGAGGCGTTCCTGATCCCGATTCAGGATGCCGGGCTGCAAACCTATCTGCGCGCCTTGGATATTCGCTTCAGTTGAGTCATTTCCAGTCAGGTGTTTCGCCCAGTCGCTCGACGATAAAGTCGATAAAACACCTGACCTTGGACGACACGATGCGCTTGGGCGGGTAGACAAACCACACGGCAAATGCCCGCTCGACATCGCGGATGCGCCACTCTGGCAACCACACCACTAACTCGCCGGCCTCGATACTGCGGGCCACCAGCCAATCCGGCAACAGCGCAAAGCCCAAGCCTTGGTGCGCAGCAATCAGCTGCGCGTCGAGATCGTTTATGCGGATACAGCCATCGTGCATCAAAGGTAATGCCCGGTCACCGTTCACGAAGGTGATAGCACTCGGAGTCGTCGTACCCACTACCGCAGGTATACCGCCCAGATCGGTGGGCGTTGACGGCGGCGGGTGCTGCATCGCGAACGCCGGGCTGACCACCACACGGTACTGGCCGTCACTGATTTTGCGTGCCTTGAGCGTGGAATCGGCCAGTGCGCCAATACGAATGGCTAGGTCGACGCCGGCATGAATCAGGTTGACCTGGGCGTTATCCAGCACCAGTTCCACGCTGATTTGCGGGTACTGCACGCGGAAATCGTTCAAGGCCGGGAGGATGTGATGACGGGCAAATGCCGGCGGCAGGTTGAGTTTCAATACGCCCCGAGGCTGCTGGTTCAGTGCAGAGGTGGCCGCCTTGGCGTATTCCAGTTCGTCCAACACCCTGCGCGCGTGCATCAGGAACGTCTGGCCGCCTTCAGTCAGGTGCAGCGTGCGTGTGGAGCGGTTGAACAATGCGATGCCCAGGTCCTGTTCAAGGTCCTTCACGTAGCGCGAAACCGTGGACGCCTTGATCCCCAGGCGCTCGGCGGCGCGGGAGAAGTTATTGCCTTCGGCGGCTTCGACGAAGGCGGTGAGGGCGGTGAAGTAGTCCAAGGGCAGCCTCATCAGGGGGCATGGCGAAATCGCCTGCAGGTTGTTGTTATTTGCTTGGGACTGTCAACTTGCGCGGGATTGATCCTGATCAGGTGACCTTGTTGCCAGGCCCTATAACCTTGAGCTTCCATCAAAGGCCAGGGACGGCTCAAGGAGCGCCTCCGGCCGCGCATTCTCAAGGAAGAGTCAACCATGCGGTCATTGAAGATCCTATTGTTATCCTCGGCATTCAACGGTTTGACCCAGCGCGCCTGGCTGGATTTGCGCCAGGCGGGTCACGAACCCAGCGTGGTGGTGTTCACGGATGAAGCCACGGTGTGCCGGCAGATCGAGGACTCCGGCGCCGACCTGGTGATCTGCCCCTTTCTGAAGGACCGTGTGCCACAGCAGCTGTGGAGCAACCCGCTGCGCCCGGTGGTGATCATCCATCCGGGCATCGTCGGCGACCGTGGCGCCAGTGCTCTGGACTGGGCCATCACCCAGCAGGCCCGCCGCTGGGGTGTCACGGCCCTGCAGGCGGTGGAGGAAATGGATGCCGGGCCGATCTGGTCCACCTGTGAATTCGACATGCCCGCCGATGTGCGTAAATCCGAGTTGTATAACGGGCCGGTGAGTGACGCCGCGCTCGTTTGCATCCGCGACGTGGTGGAAAAATTCACCCAGGGTTTCGTCCCTGTACCGCTCGACTACACACAACCCAGTGTTATCGGGCGTTTGCAGCCGAACATGACCCAGGCCGACCGCACCTTCAGTTGGTTCGATTGCGCAAGCTTCATCAAACGCAGTATCGACGCCGCCGATGGCCAGCCCGGTGTATTGGCAAGCCTGCAGGGCGGGCAGTATTACCTGTATGACGCACACCTGGATTCACGCCAGGGCACGCCGGGAGAAATCCTCGCGGTACAGGACGACGCCGTGCTGGTTGCGGCCGGCGATTGCAGCCTGTGGATCGGCTCGCTCAAGCGCAAAGCCCAGCCAGGGGAGGGCACCTTCAAGCTGCCGGCACGGCATGTCTTGGCTGAAAGTCTGGCCGGCGTGCCGGTGCTGGATAGCTCGATCGCTCGGCAAACGTTCAACGAATTCGCCTATCAACCGATTCGCTACCGGGAAAGCGGTCACGTCGGCGAACTGACCTTCGAGTTCTACAACGGCGCCATGAGCACCGAACAATGCCGACGGCTTGTGGCGGCATTACGCTGGGCCAAGGCCCAAGACACCCAAGTGTTATTGATCAAGGGCGGGCGCGGCAGCTTTTCCAATGGCGTGCATCTCAACGTCATCCAGGCCGCCAAAGAGCCAGGGCTGGAAGCCTGGGCCAACATCCAGGCCATCGACGACGTGTGCCAGGAGCTGCTCACCGCCACGCAGTTGGTGGTCAGCGGCCTGACCGGCAGCGCGGGCGCAGGCGGCGTGATGCTGGCGCTGGCTGCCGACATTGTATTGGCCCGGGAGGGTGTCGTGCTCAACCCGCATTACAAAACCATGGGGCTCTATGGCTCAGAATACTGGACCTACAGCCTGCCACGGGCCGTTGGCAGTGAAATCGCGCATAAACTCACCGAAGAGTGCCTGCCGATCAGTGCCATTCAAGCCGAGCAATACGGGATGGTTCAGGCCATCGGCCCACGCTGTCCACACACGTTCAGCCTGTGGCTCTTACAGCAGGCCGAATGTGCGCTGACCGATGACAAATACCGTGCAGCACGCACACGTAAAGCCACGCTGGATATTCAAGAGATTGAACGCTGCCGCGAACACGAACTGGCGCAGATGCAGCTGGACATGGTGCACAACCGCCAACAGTTTGCCGAGAAGTGCAGCAACTTCGTGTTCAAGCGCAAAACCTGCCAAAGTCCGCAGCGATTGATGGCGCCGTGGGCATTGATGCACGAGACTGTCCTGTCGCAAAGCCGGGTGCTGAACCTGTGATCAGTCGTCATGCAGACAGCTGCTGCGCCTAAACAAGTTTGAACTAATCATAATGCCCAACCCCCTAACGCTGCGCAGATAGCCCAATCTCAGGTCGAACCTGAGCTATCCAATCACACGCTAAGGTCTGGTGAATTATGAAGAGTGAACAAGTGGAAGGTGTTGCAGAAAAGGTCGCCGGCAAGGCGCAGAGCGCCGTTGGGAAACTGTTTGGCGATTCGAAGCTGGAAGCTGAAGGCGCCGGTCGCCAAGCTGCTGGTCAACTGACCCAAGCTTACGGCGACGCACTGGACAGCGTATCTACGTTCGTTAAAGAGAAGCCAGTTGCCGCGATCGCGATCGGTGCAGTGGCTTTGCTGGTGCTGGACCGTCTCCTGCGCCGCTGAGCCGGGAGGGAAAACCTTGAATGGGTTCTCCCGTAACTTTCCCTCGTGCTCCCTAGGGTTGTTTATCTAGAGAGTACGAGGGCGCACGCCAGCCGCCACCCAGTGCCTTATAAACCAGCACTACATTGAGATACGACGCAGTTTCAGCCTGTGCCAGCGCATCCTGCGCGTTCAACTGCGTGCGCTGTGCGTCCAGCTCTACCAGATACGTCGCGCCGCCGGCCTCATATCGCGCATGTGCTAAGCGCGCTGCGCGTTCACTCTGCGCGGCTGCTTCAGCCAGGCTACGAACCCGTTGCTGCGACAAGCTATAGGTCGTCAGCGCGCCCTCGACTTCCTCAATCGCATTCAGCACCACTTGCTCATAACGCGCCCGACTGCCCACTTCTCGCGCCTGGGCTTCGCGCTGCCGGGCCTTGACGCTGGCCAGGTGCAAGGCCGGCCAACTGACCGAGGGCATCACGCTGAACGCGCGGCTGCCGCTGTCACCCAGATCCCCACCGCGCAAGGCCACAAAACCGAGGAAACCACCCAGGTCGATCCGTGGGTATAGCTCGGCAGTCACTGCACCAATGTCCGCGTTCGAGGCCGCCAACGCGCGTTCGGCGCTGGCAACATCGGGACGCTGGCGCAGTAAGTCGCTGACCTGGCCGATCGGCAAGCGTGTGACCAGAGCCGGCAAGGTTTCCAGTTTGGTCAACGCTTGCAGGTCGCTGGGCCGCGATCCGGTCAATACGGCGAGTCGATAACGGCTGAGTGCTTGACGGGTTTCCAGGCCCGGCAATGTGGCCTGCACCCGTGCGCGCTCGGCCATGGCGCTGGCCAGCTCGTCGGCCGTGCCGCGTCCGGCATCTACTCGGCCCTGGACCAGTTCGACTGTCCGCTCCTGGTTGTGCAGGTTGGCGCGGGCCACCGCCAGTTGGCGTTGCGCGCCGCGCAGTTCGAAGTAGTGACGGGCGATGTCGGCGGTCACTACGATGCGGGTTTGTGCCAAGTCAGCCGCGACGGCCTCGGCGCGTGCCGAAGACGCTTGCGACAGGCGCTGCAGCCTGCCGAACAAGTCCAGTTCCCACTGGGCATCCAGTCCGGCTTGATAGGTCTTGGCAAGGTTGCGTTCACCGCTCGGGCCGGGGTTGGCCTGGGACAGTCTACGGGAATAAGCCCCGCTCGCGGTCACCGTGGGCAGTTGGTCCAGCTGACGCTGGTTTAGCACCGCACGCGCCTCCAGCAACCGGGCCTGGGCGATGCGCAGCTCGTGGTTGCGCGCCAGCGCTTGATCGATCAACGCATCCAGTTGCGGGTCCTGGAATTGTCGCCACCAGTCCTGTTGCAGGCGTGTGTTGCTATACAACGCCGCGTCGGGGCTTTGAGTCAGTTGTACCGCAGGCTCGTTGCTGGCCCGGTAGTCCGGGCCGACGGTGCAGCCGCTTATCCAGGCCAAGCAGGCCAGCAGCGCCAGCGGGCGAAGCACGAAGGTATTGAAGGGATGCATGTGTGTCTCCTTACACCGGGTGGGCCGTGGCGGCGTCGGCTGCATCGGCAGCGGCCAGCGCACGGGCGCGGGGTGTGGTGGCCGCCATACGATGGTCGACGGCAATGAACGAATACATGGTCGGTAAAACCAGCAAGGTAAACAGCGTGCCCACCAACATGCCCACGACGATCACCAGGCCCAGGTCATAACGGCTATGGGCGCCAGCACCGGACGCAAACAGTAGGGGAATCAAGCCCGCCACCATCGCCGCCGTGGTCATCAGGATCGGCCGCAGGCGCATCTTCGCCGAATGCAAAATCGCCTCGCGACGATCCAGGCCTTGCTTGACCTGCATTTCATTGGCGAACTCCACCATCAGGATGCCGTGCTTGCTGATCAGGCCGATCAGCGTGACCAGGCCGATCTGCGTGTAGATATTGATGGTCGCCATGCCCAGGGCTAACGGAATCAGGGCACCGCAAATCGACATCGGCACGCTGATCAGGATGATCAACGGGTCGCGCAGGCTTTCATACTGCGCGGCGAGTACCAGGTAGATCACGATGATCGCGAACAGGAACGCCATGACCAGCGCGCCGCTTTCCTGATGATACTGGCGCGCATCCGAAAGCCAGTCGTAGGTGAAACCGGGAGGGAGGAGTTTGGCTCGCGCTTCGAGGAACGTCACCGCGTCGCCCATGGCAACGCCCGGGGCAGGAATCGCCTGGAAGATCGCCGAATTGAGCTGGTCGAACTGGGTCAGTTGATTGGGCTCGACGCCTGTCGAGACGCTGACCAGGTTGGAAAGCGGTACTTGCCCGCCCGTGGCGCTGGTCACATAAAAACGTGACAGCGCTTCGGGCGTCAGCCGCTCGCCGCGCAAACTCTGCGGGATCACATCGTAGGACCGGCCGTCCATGGCAAAGCGGTTGACGTAGTTTTCGCCCACCAGCACCGCCAGGGTGTCACCCAGGTCCTTCATGGTCACGCCCAGGCTGTTAGCCTTGGTGCGATCGACTTTGATCTTGATCACCGAGTTGTTGTAGTCCAGGTCGCTGTCCACCACCATGAACAGGCCGCTTTCGCGTGCGGCGTGCTTGAGTGCTTCCATCGCTTCATAGACCACGCTGTAGTCGCCGGCACTTTTGATCACCATCTGCACCGGCAAGCCACCGGTAGATCCGGGCAAAGACGGCAGCTGGAAGGCAAAGACGTTGCTGCCCTCGATGGTGTTGGCGCGGTTTTGCATGTCGCCCTGGATCTGGTCGGCATTGCGCTTGCGCTGTTCCCAGTCGACGAAATTCACCCCGCCAATGCTGTTGGATACGCCATTGCTGCCATTGATCAGCCACAGGTTGCTCTGTTCCGGCAAGGTCACCATGACGTCGTTCCACTGCTTGCCGAACTTCTCGACGTAGTCGATGTTGGCGTTCTGTGGTGACTTGATGGCCGTCAGGACGGTGGACTGGTCTTCGGTCGGCGCCAGTTCGGTCTGGGCGCGGCTGTACAGCCACGGCACGCTGATCAGCACGATGATCGCAATCGTGAACGTGACCCAACGGTGATGCAGCGACAGATCCAACACGCGGCCATAAGCGCTGCCGAGGCGATGGAAGAAGCCCTCGGCCTTACGCGCCATCCAGCCTTCGTTCATCTGGCTGTTGAGCAGCAGCGAGCTCATGACCGGCGACAGCGTCAGCGCGATAATGCCGGAGACCACCACCGAGCCGGCCAGGGTAAAGGCGAACTCCTTGAACAGCGACCCGGTCAGCCCGCCCATCAGGCCGATGGGCGCATACACCGCAGCCAGTGTCAGGGTCATCGCAATCACGGGCGCCGCCACTTCGCGCGCACCCAATAGCGCAGCGTGGGTGGGTGACTTGCCTTCTTCGATATGACGGTGGACGTTCTCCACCACAATGATCGCGTCATCCACCACCAAGCCGATGGCCAATACCATGGCCAACAGGGTCAGCAAGTTGATGCTGAACCCGAACATCGACATGAACGCGGCCGCGCCCAGCATCGACAGGGGAATGGTCACCACCGGAATAATCACCGCCCGCGCCGAACCCAGGCTCAAGAAAATCACCAGCACCACAATGGCGATGGCTTCGCCCAACGTGCCAACCACTTCATCGATCGATGCGCTGATAAAGCGCGCCAGCTCAAACGGCACGGCGACTTTTACGTCCGGCGGCAGGTTAGCGCGGATCCCCGGCAGCAGTTCGTTGAGCTTCTTGACGATCACCAGTGGGTTGGCATTGGGCGCAGCATTCAAGCCGAAAAACACTGCCTGCACGCCGTCCATGGTGGCGCTGGTGTCGGTGGACGCCGCGCCCAGTTCCACGGTGGCGATATCGCTCAGGTGCACCACACCGGCAGCAGTGGACTTGACCACCAACTGGCGAAACTCGGCGACATCCACCAGATCGGTGTTGATCTGGATATCCGATACCACATACAAACCCTTGGCCTGGCCCGGCGCGGCCTGCACGTTGTTGTTCAACAGTGCCTGGGCCACGTCGCTGCCGGAAATGCCATGGGCGGCCATGCGATTGGCATCCAGCCAGATGCGCATAGCCATTTTCTGCCCGCCGTTGAGGTCAATGCTGCCAACCCCCTCAATGGACGACAACTGCGGTTGCACCACGCGCTGCAAGTAGTCCGAGAGGGCCGCGGTTGACAGGGTAGGGCTGGAAAAACCGACGTAGGCCACCGCCGTGGCTTCGCCGGAGGATTTCACGATGACGGGGTCGTAGGCCTGCTCCGGCAAGCGGTATTTGACCTCGTTGACCTTGGCCATCACCTGGGTCATGGCCTTGTTGGAGTCGGCGTTGAGCTTCATGCGCACGGTGATTACGCTTTTGCCCTGGGTCGACGTGGAGCTCATGTAGTCGACGTCTTCCACGGTGGCAACAGATTGCGCGATGGCCTGGGTGACGAAGCCTTGCATCAGTTGCGGTGAAGCACCGGGGTATTGCGTGGTGATGGTCAGCGTCGAGCTTTGCGTCAGGGGGTACTGACGAATCGGCAGGTTGTTTATGGCCAGCAGCCCCATCAGTAAAATCAGGGTGCTGACCACCAGCGCCAACACCGGGCGCCGTACGAACAAGTCAGTGAATTTCATGTTGAGTTCCTTGGTGTATCAGCGGTTCGGTGCCTGATCGAGCGCGAGGGTGTCCTGGGACGCGACCTGTACCGATGCACCGCTGCGCAGGCGCAGTTGCCCGGAGGTGACCACGCGCTCACCGGCTTTCACGCCGTCGAGCAATACGACTCGACCCGCCCAGCGTTCACCGGTCTTCACGTAGACCTGGCGCACCGTGCTGGTCAGTTGGGTGTCGGCGCCCTCGAGCGCGTAAACGAAGTCACCGTAGGCGCTGTAGCTCACGGCCGTTTCAGGCACGCTGATAACGTCGTGTTTGTCCGGCAGGCGGACGTCACCACGGGCGTACATGCCCGGTGTCAACAGGTTGTCTGGGTTTGGAACCGTGGCCTGGACCAGCACCGTGCGGGTTCCCGGGTCGATGCGCGGCTCAAGGGTGCTGACCCGGCCTTTGAACACGCGTTGCGGGTGTGCATCGACACTCACGTTCATTTCCTGGCCGGGTTTAAGCTGCGCTAATGCACGTTCGGGCAAGGTGATATTGGCGTACAGCGTCTGCGCGTCGGTCAGCGACACCATCGCATCGCCGGCCTGCACAAACTGGCCCAGGTTGACCTTGCGCACGCCCAGCACGCCAGTGAAGGGGGCCTTGATGCGTTTCTGATCGATCAGCGCCTTGACCCGCATTATTTCGCCCAGCGCCTGGGAATAGGTGGACTGCACCTGGTCCAGTTCCTCCTGCGTGGCGGCCTGCTGCGGCAGCAAGCGCTGCGTGCGTTGCAGTTGGGTCTTGGCGTTGGTGGCCTGGGCCTGCAGCCGGATCAACTCGCCTTGTTCCGGCGCGTCGTTAAGCTGTACCAGGGTTTGCCCGGCGTTTACCCGCTCGCCGGGTTGAAAGTGAATGGCACGCACCAGGCCTCCGGTTTCGGCGGTGACCATCACTTGCCGGGTGGCTTCCAGTTCGCCGATGCCTGCCAACAGGTAGGGCATATCGGCCTGGGTCGCGGTGGCGACGGCCACCTGGATGGCCGGTACCGCTGCGGCCGGCGCCACTTCGGTAGGTCGAGCGGAGGTGGACTGCCGGTACAGGCCGACGGCGCCGCCAATGACGAACACTGCGGCAATCGTGACGCACACTGTGAGTTTTTTATTCATGATTCCGGTACTGACGTAAGACAACAAATTAAGAGCCCGAAGGGCTCAACGGTGGCGAGCATTCAACGAGGTTATTGATGCGCGTGAGGCAGTCGGACCCGTGTGGCAAGAACCGCCAACACGGCACCGAGCCCCAGAAAAAAGATCAAGGCGGCGAGGACGCTCGGGGCAAGCCCGATCGCGTCCACCAGCAGCCCAAGCGGAATGGGCACCGCGTTGAACAGGTAGATCGTCATATAGAAATACGCCACCAACTTGGCGTGGCAGTGGGCAGGTGCCAGCTGATTGATCAGCCGCGCACTGCCGACAAAGATGGCGCCATAGGCATAGCCGCCGATCACCAGGGCCAGCGCGGCGAGCGTCAGCGAATGGATCGACAAGGCAGCCAGCAACAGCAGGAAGGCTGCACACTGGGCGAGCAGTCCTGAACGCAGCGCCCGGGCAGCATCCAGACGTTTGCAATACAACTGGCTGGTGCCAGCAATCAGTAGGTAAACGGCCATGCTGTAGCCAAAGATTCCGCGATCACTCAGGCCCAGTTGCTGTTCGGCAGCGCTGGGGCCGATCACGAAGATGCAGGCCGTGAACGACCAGCTGAAAAACACCGACCACGCACACAAGTGGAAAGGCCGACCGATACCGCGCAAGCCTTCACGTACCGACGACTGTTCGTGGCGCACGAGGGTGTCCGCCTGGGTCGCGTTGCGCGGCCAGAGCATTAATACGCCGAGGGCGGCGACAGTCACCAGGGCCATGATCAACCAGAAGGGCAGGCTGGCCGGGTACAGGTTCAGTTGCAACGCGGCGCCGCTGAGCACCGGGCCGAGAGCCAGTCCGATGATCATTGCCAATGTGGCCAGCGTCGCCGCCAGCTTGCCGTTGTCGAGTGGGCCGAACCTGACCAGCGTCACGTTCACCGCGGTGGTCATGATCCCCGCACCGAGCCCGGAAATAGCACGGGCTGCACACAGGGCCCACAGCGAATCACATGCAGCGCACAGCCAAGCGCCGATCAGTACCAGCACAATGGCCGCAAGCAGCAGAAAACGCTGGTCTTTGACATGGCCGGCGATGCGCGCCAGGGTCATCAAAGCCAGCAAAACACCGACGCCATAGGCACCGAATATAAACGTCAAGTCCACGGCATTGAGCCGCAGATGGTCTTGGTAAAACGGGTACAGCGGCGTCGGTGCGCTGCTGTTCATGAGCGCTGCGGTCAGCGACAGCGCAAGAAAAAACAACAGGCCTTTTGAGCTGTGTTGCGTGATATCGACGGACATGAGTCTCCCAGCCCAGCGCTCAGGGCTTTTGCCGAGTGAATGTTTGCAAGAGGGATGTAGATGGGTTTTCGTGGGCTTGGCCCATTGGCAAATGATACGGGCCAGGGCGATTGGCACCCATGCCCGAAACCCCAGGCTTTATTCGTCATCGTCCAGGGATGGGGATAAGCGGCTCAAGCGAAATGAACGGGGGGAAGCAATCTGGACGTTGTCGGCTGGACGATCACGAAGCTTTTTTGGAGGACTGGCTATTAACCCGCCTGGGAGTTGCTCCTAAGCTGGTTTCACTGATTTTCAGCCAGCAACAGAAGGGTGTGAACATGAAAAAGCTACACAAGAAAGTCGCGCTGGTGACCGGCGCGTCCAAGGGCATTGGCGCGGCCATTGCCAAGCAATTGGCCCAGGATGGCGCCACTGTGATTGTTAACTACGCCAGCAGTCGTGAGGATGCCGACCGCGTCGTCGAACAGATTCTGCAGACCGGCGCCAGGGCCTACGCAGTGCAGGCCGATGTCTCTAACAGTGCCGACCTTAAGGCGCTGTTCAAAACCATTGTGCATGAGCATGGCCACCTCGACATCCTGGTCAACAATGCGGGCGTCTATTCGACCAACCCGTTGGCTGACATTACGCAGGAGGAGTTCCACCGCCAATTCAACCTCAATGTCCTGGGGCTGATCCAATGTACTCAGGCCGCGGTCGAGGTCTTCAATGTGGAAGGCGGCAGCATCGTCAACATCAGCTCTAGCGTTACCTCGTTTACACCGGCCAACTCGACGGTGTACACCGCCTCCAAGGCGGC
Source organism: Pseudomonas sp. MF6755 (assembly GCF_016405635.1). Classification (NCBI taxonomy): domain Bacteria; kingdom Pseudomonadati; phylum Pseudomonadota; class Gammaproteobacteria; order Pseudomonadales; family Pseudomonadaceae; genus Pseudomonas; species Pseudomonas sp. MF6755. The sequence goes on along the minus strand of NZ_JAEKDA010000003.1, from coordinate 125,932 downwards.
GGTCGACGCCATTACCCGCACCCTGGCCAATGAGTTGGGGCCCAGGAATATCCGGGTCAACTCGGTCAACCCAGGGTTGGTGGTCACCGAGGGCGTGCATGCCAGCGGTTTCTTCGAAGACGCATTCCGCCAGAAGATCGAAGCCATTACGCCGCTGGGTCGCATCGGACAGCCCGAGGATATTGCACCCGCCGTCGCGTTCCTGGCGTCGTCGGATGCAAGCTGGATTACCGGTGAAACCCTGATAATCGGCGGCGGCCTGCATTAAGCCTGGGCGGTGTGCTCGCGCACATAGTGGCGGGGCGACTGCGACATAACGCGTTTGAACGCCGTGCTGAATGCGCTCTCGGACTCATAGCCCAATGAAAACGCGATGGTAGAAACGGCGTCATCGGAGTTTTTCAATCGGTCGCTGGCCAGCAACATGCGCCAGTGCGTCAGGTACTCCATCGGTGCTGCGCCGACCACCTGCTTGAAGCGCAACGCGAATGCCGAGCGCGACATGGTTGCCAACTGCGCCAGTTCCTGGACGCTCCAGCGATGGGCCGGGTCAGCATGGATTGCGCTCAGGGCGACGCTGAGGTTGCGGTCGGCCAAGCCGTAAAACCAACCGATGCCAGTGCTGTCCAGGGTCGCCAGGTGGGTCCGCAGGACTTCGACCAGCATCAGGTGCGCCAAGTGTTCATTCATCAGCGACCGGCCCGGGCGCTTCTGTTGTAGCTCCGAAGTGAACCGCTCCAGCGCCCAGCGCAGGAGCGATGCCTGCGGATCATTGGCCTGCACGTGAACCAGTGAGGGCAGGCTGCTGAGCAACAACTGGGTGGGGACACCGCTGAAGTCAAAGCGGCCACCGACCAACTGGATGTCGTCGCCGCCGTAATGCAGGGCCAATTCGTCCGCCGCCAGGGTTTGAAAGTGACCGTCGGAGTCCATCACCGGTTGGGACATATCGCTGTACAGAGAAAAAGGCATGCCGCGGGTCATGAGAAAACAATCGCCCTGTTGCAGGCGCTGCGGCTGCTGTTCGCCCTCCACTTGCAGCCAGCAGTTGCCCTTGACCACCGCCGTGAACTTGATGCCTTCGCGCTCGGGAAAGGTGAAGGCCCAATCGCCGCCCAAGGAGAGTGTGGCGGAGTGGTAATTACGGACTCTCAACAATGAGAGGACGTCGGACAGAGGATCCATGCATCACCTGGCTGGACGGAAAATAAAGTAATCAGCAGTTTATACCATAGCTAATCCAGGTTTCACGCTTGAATAGGCGGTTCACCCTATCAGCGGCATTAGGCACCAAGATCCACGCGCCATTGCCGCAGCGATGGCTGGCTAACACCCCAGGGGTAACAACAGGGGGTTATCGCCAATGGCCAGCCTCCAACCTAGACTCCCTGCACGTTCTTCACTCGACTAATGAGAGTTAAAACATGCGCTTACGAGACCTTGGCATCACAATCGGTTCAGGCACACCTGGGGCGTTCAACGCCATCACCGACGTGCCTGGCGTACGCGTCGGCCACCACACCCTCAATGCTGAAAGCGCTGATGGCTCGATGCATACCGGTGTGACCATTATCGAGCCGCGTCCGGTTGCGGCGCATCTGGCTCCGTGTTTTGCGGGCGTTCACGTATTGAACGGCAACGGTGACGCCACCGGCCTGGAATGGATTCGCGAGGCAGGGCTGCTGACCACGCCGATCGCCTACACCAACACTCACAGCGTCGGCGTGGTGCGTGATGCGTTGGTGGCCGCCGAGCGTGAGATGGGCAAGCAGCACACCTACTGGTGCATGCCGGTGGTGCTCGAAACCTACGACGGCATCCTCAGCGATATCTGGGACCAACACGTCATTACCGAACATGTTCAGGCCGCCCTGGAAGATGCCCGCAGCGGTCCGGTGCAGGAAGGTTGCGTCGGCGGTGGCACTGGCATGATCTGCCATGAGTTCAAAGGCGGCATTGGCACCTCATCGCGGGTACTGAGCAGCGAGGAGGGCGGTTGGACCGTCGGCGCACTGGTGCAGGCCAACTATGGTGTACGCGCTACATTACGCGTTGCGGGTTACCCCGTGGGCAGTGTGTTGAAAGACATTCCTTCGCCTTACGACGGCCCGGTGAACGTCGGTGTGCCCGGCATGGGTTCCATCGTGATCACCATTGCTACTGATGCACCGTTACTGCCTCACCAGTGCACGCGCCTGGCCCAGCGAGCGAGTATCGGATTGGCGCGGGTCGGCGGCGGCACGGAAGACGACAGTGGGGATATTTTCATTGCGTTCTCGGTCGGCAATAGCGGCCTGCCGGTTGCCAACCTGGGACATCCGGGCCCCGCGACGACACCATTGAAAATGGTCAACAACGACTACATGACGGCCTTGTTCGTGGCCGCCGCAGATGCTGTCGAAGAAGCGATCCTCAACGCGATGTTGGCCGCCAACGACGTGCAAGGTCGCGGCAGAAAAGCCCTGGCACTCAAGCCCGACCAGTTGTTGGCGGCGATGGCGAAAGTCGGTTGGGCACCGCAGCCTTGAGGGCCTAGTCCTGAGCCTGAAGAAACAACAGGAACAGCTCAGACTGGGACTTGATCCCCAGCTTGTTGTACATATGCCGGCGATGCACCTTCACGGTCTCGGCCGAGATCGCCAACTTGCGCGCGATCTCTTTATTCGAGCAGCCACTGAGCATTAACTGAGCGACCTCTGCTTCGCGGGTCGACAACGCGGCGCTGATTTGCAGCGCGGGTGACTGCAGGCGCTCCTGCCAGTCCGGTGCCGGCTCCGGTATGCGCTTGATTTCCTGTTCAAACACACAACGCTGGCGCATCAACCCGGCCACCCATGGTTGGATCAGCCGCAGTAAGGCGACTTGCTCCTGGCTGAATCGGCAGTGGCTGCCCAGTGAAAGGCTCAGGGTCCGATCAAGGTCCAGTTGTACGTTTATATGGATCTCGTCGGCTACCACGTTCAGGCGAAAGTAGCGTTGGTAATAATCGGTCTGCTCAAAACATTCGGGAGCGACATCATCGAGCTGGAACAGTCCACTTTTGGGCGACTCCCGATTGGCCAGGTAAAAGGGATCAAGCAGGTAGAGCCCCTTGAGGTAGTCCTGGAACAGCGAATCGCTGCCGCCATCCTCATCTTGGGATTCAGCCAGCACCTGGGGCCTGCCAGCGCCGAAGATCAGCACCACCCAGTTGTCCATCGGCACATATCTGCCGAGCAGGCGGGCCATTGATCGCCAGAAATGCGGGCGGTCCAGGGTCTCGATCAACCGGCCGACCGCGTCATGCCAAGCCACATCCTGCAGCGTCAGATTCATCTCACTACCCATTCGGGGGTACCCCATCGAAGTGATTTTTTGCCACCTGGGTACAGCCCATACTCGTTTCAGGCCTGCGTACACACGGTGTCAGCACGGCCTCAACTATACGCAAGGATCAGCCATGAAGATTGAACTCATGCAGTTAGCCGGTCGCGATGGCGATACCGCTTATAACTTGAGGCGCGCCTTAGAAGCCATCGCCCATTGCGACGCAGATACCGACCTGCTGGTGTTCCCTGAAACCCACTTGATGGGCTTCGTCGCCGGCGAGCAGTTGGCGCAGGTTGCAGAAACCCTTGAAGGCCCGTCGCTGCAAGCTGTGCAACAGGCCGTACGCGAACGGAATGTTGCGGTGGTCATCGGCCTGGTGGAGAACGACGCAGGCGTCTTCTACAACACTTCAGTATTGATCACACCTGATGGGCTTTCATTGGCTTACCGCAAGACCCACCTGTGGCCTTCAGAGCGGGGCGACATCACGCCCGGCGACCGTTTCGGCACTGTCGTTTTCAAAGGTGTGCGTATCGGCATTCTGATCTGCTACGACATCGAACTGCCGGAAACCGCACGCGCACTCGCCCAACTGGGCGCCGAGTTGATCATCGTCACCAACGGCAACATGGACCCTTACGGCTCGGTGCACCGCACTGCGATCATGGCGCGGGCCCAGGAAAACCAGGTGTTTGCGGTGATGGTCAATCGCGTGGGGCAGGGCGATGACGGCTTGGTGTTTGCCGGCGGCAGCGCCGTGATCGACCCGTTCGGCCGTGTGCTGTTCGAGGCCGGGCGCGAGGAAACACGGCAAACCATCAGCCTGGACTTGACGCACGTCCACGCCGCCCGCGTGGATTATCACTACCTCAATGACCGCCGCCTGACGCTCCCCGGTGAGACCGTGGAACATGCCGACGGCCGCCGTGAATGGCTGATTCGCTGATCGCGCTTTACCCCCTCATAACAATAATCGGGAGTTCTCATGATCGTCATTCGATGCATGCAATGGAGTCTGGCTGTGTTTTTCAGCAGCGTGGTGCTGTGTACTCAGGCCGCCGAACCGAAGGTCAATATTTACAACTGGTACGACTTTATTGCCCCGGACACGCTGAAGAACTTCCAGGCGCAGACTGGCACCCAGGCCGCGTATGACGTGTTCGATAACAGCGAGGTCATGCAGAGCAAACTCATGGCTGGGCGCAGCGGCTATGACGTGGTAGTGGCCACCGGCGACCTGTTGCCGAACCTGATCAAAGCCGGTGTGCTCAAGGAGCTGGACCGCACGCAGCTGGCCAACCTGTCTCACCTTGATCCGGATATTCTGGCGAAGGTGCAAACCAACGACCCTGGCAATCGCTACGCCGTGCCTTACCTGTGGGGCACCACGGGAATCGGTTATGACGTGGATAAAGTCCGGGCGATCCTGGGCGCCGAGGCACCGGTCAACTCCTGGGATTTGATTTTCAAGGAAGAGAACCTCGCCAAATTAAGCGAATGCGGCGTGGCCATGCTCGATGCGCCAGGCGAGATCATCCCCATCGCCTTGCATTACCTGGGCTTGCCTTACAACAGCCAAAACCCCGATGACTATGTGAAAGCCCAGGCGTTGCTGCTCAAGCTGCGCCCGCACATTCGCTATTTCGATTCTTCACGGTTTATTACCGATCTGGCCAACGGCAACATCTGCGCCGTAGTGGGCTGGGCCGGCGGGGTGATGGACGCCAGGAAAGCTGCCGACGCCGCCGGCAGTGGCCGGAAGATTCAGTACAGCATCCCCAAAGAAGGCGCGCCGGTCTGGGTCGAAAGCCTGGTACTGCTCAGCGACGCGCCGAACCCTCAGCAAGGGCTTGCATTCATCGACTATATGCTACGCCCGGAAGTGATCGCGCAGTCTTCCAACTACCTCAGTTACGCCAACGCCAATAAGGATGCCCGCAGTTTGGTGGATGAGAAGGTCAGGGAGAATCCCGGTGTCTATCCTTCGAAAGCGGTGCTGGATACGCTGTTTCCTTTAGAGCCGTTGCCGCTGAAGTTGGAGCGGGTGCGTACGCGGGTTTGGAGTAAGGTCAAAAGTGGTACTTGAGTCAACGGCAAGTAATGTTCAGGGACTAGGTTTTCCGCTCGTCTGGTCGATCCGACCTTCGGCAGCTACATCCTTATGATCGCTCCAGTGATAGACAGGCGTAGCCGCGGACAGCGATTGTCGGCGGATGGGTGATGCAGGCATGCAGCGCTGCATCCACCCATTGAAATCCACCCGATGTCAGAAGGTGTACTTGAAACTGGTCATGACGTTGCGCGGGGCACCGTAGACACCGTACAGGCCGGACTGGCTGTAGTACTCGCGGTCGAACAGGTTGTTCAGGTTCACCGACGCACTTAGGTTGTGGCTGATGTCGTACCGCGCCAACAGGTTGGTGACTGCATAGCTGCCCTGGCTGAAGGTGTGCAGGTCGGCGCCCACTTTGCTCTGCCAGTTCACGCCGCCGCCCACCGTGATTTTGTCCAGTGGCCCTTGCAAGCGGTAGGTGGTGAACGTCTTGAGGCTATTGCGTGGCAGGTTGGTGCTGATGCGCTGGTCGTCGGCATCGGTGGTCACCGAGTAGGCATACCCGGCAGATGCTTGCCAGCCCTCGGCCAGCTCGCCGTTCAGCTCCAGTTCGATACCTTTGGAAGTAGTGTCCTGCTCGGCGCTGTAGACGTTATCGTGTTGCCAGATCGCCAGGTTGTCCTGCTCCAGTTTGAACAGCGCCAGACTGGAATTGAGCTTGCCGTCCAGATGCGTGCCCTTGATGCCGATCTCATAGCCTTTGCCTTCCATTGGGTCCAGAGGCTTGTTGCGTTCGTCGGTCACCCATGACGCTTGCGGGTTGAAAATCTTGGTGTAGCTGGCGTACACCGACCAAGTGTCGTTGAGGTCATAGACCACGCCAGCGTAGGGAATAAACACTCCGTTTTCTTCCCGGTTGACCTCAGTTTCTTCACCACCGTAAGGTCGGTCCGAGGTGTCGCGCTTCCAGTTGATCACGCGGCTGCCGAGGATCAGGCTCAGATCATCCATGACGCTGAATCGCGAGGTCAGGTAAGCGGCGTATTGGTGTTCGTCGATCGACGACTTGCCGCTCTCGGTGAACTCCGGTTTGGCAGAGTTACCCTCCCAGTTGTACAGGTTGTCGATGGCGCCCGCCGGTGACCCGGCGTAGTCGTGACGCCAGCCACCCCAGCCCGGTACGTTCTCTTTGTACTTGGACAAAGTCATGCCGGTGATCAGTTCGTGATCTCGCCCGAACAGGCCGAACGGGCCGGTGACGTAGAGGTCGAGGTTGTCCTGGCGCGGTGTGCCGGAGAAGCGCACCGGCAACTGCGAAAGACCGCTGCCATCTTTGTTGAGATCGCCCATGGCGAAGTTGAACAGCTCGTCGAATTGGTTTTCGGCGTGGGTGAGTTCGATCTTGCCGCTCCAGCCATTGCCCATTTGCTGCTCAATGGAGGTGAAGAAACTGGTCTGCTCGTGATCGTTATACGACCAGTCCGGTGCGGCGTTGATCGAGCGTTTGAGGCTGGTGCGCTCACCGGTGCTGAAGCGGGTCGGCAGGCCGGAGCGCAGCGGCGAGTTGACGTCGGTGCGCTGATAGCTGAAGCCCATGGTCAGCAACGTGTCTTCGGTCAGGTCGAACTCGGTGATGCCGTAGATCAGTTGCGATTGCAGGTTATAGCGGTCGATCCAGGCTTTTTCGGTTTTGTAGTCGGCGACGAATCGCCCACGAACATTGCCCGTTTCGGTCAGCGGCCCGGATACGTCGAAACCGGTGCCATAGCGATCCCAGTTGCCGGCCTCACCGGTCACGCTGGCCTGGGCTTCGGCGGTGGGGCGTTTGCGGATCAGGTTGATGGTCGCGCTGGGGTTGCCCATGCCGCTGATCAAACCGGTGGCGCCACGCACGATTTCGATACGGTCGTACATCGCCATGCTTTGCGCATAGTTATCGAGGCGGGTGTTGGTGGGAACGCCATCGATCTCATAGTTCTGAATCGCAAAGCCGCGCGACCAGTAGGCGTCAGTCTCCGACCCCAGGCCATCGCGCACGACCGTGATGCCGGGCGTGGCTTCCATGGCATCGGTAAGGTTGGTCAGGCGCTGGTCGTCCAGACGTTGGCGAGTCATGACCGTCAGCGATTGCGGGGTTTCCCGCGGGGTGAGGTTCAGGCGTGTCGAGCTACTGGACGAGTAGGTGGTGTAGAGTCCGGTGCCTTCGGTGGTCGAACCCGGTGCCTTGCCGGAAATCGACACCGCACCCAGTTGCAAGGCATCGCCCGTACTGGCTTGCAGTGAGTAGTTGTCATTGCTGCCGCGACTGCTCTCAATGCCGGTTCCTGCGAGCAGGATCGCCAAACCCTGGTCCGCATCGTAACGCCCCTTGAGTCCAGACGTGGTTCGCCCTTCGGTCAATGAGGCGGGATAGGACAGCAGGATGTGCGCAGTCTGGCCAAAGCGGCTCAATGCCGATGCGAGCGGCCCGGCGGGGATGTCGAAGTCCTGCTGCGTCTGCTCGGCGGCGGCAGCCCAATTCGGCAACATCAGCATCGGAGTGGTTGCAGTCATGCAGGCGATGCCTTGCACCACTGCGCCAGCCAGGTTTTGCTTGAGTGAAAAGTGCCAGCCCTGGCGTTTGCGTGCGGTGAAGTCCACGAGTTGTTCCCCATTCAATTGAGTGTCTGGGGTTTAAGTCTCGCGAGAATCGAAAACGGACCACCCAAGCGCAAAATAATGTGAGCGTCAGGCCATTCGGGGTTTGAGCGTGACCCAGTAGCGGGTGAATTGCTGGACGTCGAGTTGCAGGGTGTCGGCAACGGCAAGGATGATTCGCTCGGTATTGGCCAAGGGGAATGTCCCGGAAACCCGGATATCCGCAATCGCCGGATCGCAAGCCAGATGCCCGCGTCGGTAGCGGCTCACGTCCTCGAGGAAATCTGCCAGACGCAGGCCTTGGGCAACCAGCATGCCTTGGGTCCACGCAGGGGCAGTCAGCGCGACGGTTTGCCGGAACATCAAGCCCTGATCATTGAAGCTGACCTGCTCGCCAGCTTTCAGCGCAACCGGCGCTCGGCGTTGCAGGGGAGGGCTGATCACCAGCGTGCCCTGATAAACGCTCACCTGAGTGAACCCCGCACGCTGCCGGACGCTGAACCGCGCCAACGTCGCTTCGAGTCGTCCGTCAGCGGTCTCGATCGACAGCAGTCGGCCATCGGCAATGTTGTCGCGGGTGATCAGCATCTCGCCACGCAGCAGTTTGACACGATGGCTCTCGCGCTCGAACACCACGTTGATGGCGCTGTCGGTGTTGAGTTGCACCTGTGTGTTGTCGGGGAGCAGGATGCGGCGTTGCTCGCCGATCCGAGTGTGGTAATCGGCGGTCATGTCTTGCAGGAGAGTGGTGTCTTTCAAACTCCAGGCACCTGCGCCAGCAGCCAGTAATACGCTGAGTTGCTTCATGGCCGCGCGCCGTGACAGCGTCGGCCGCAGCGTTGCCTGGGCAAGCGCACGTTGGCCCGGGCTGCGGACCTCACTCATGCGTTGGGTGAAAACCTCGGCCCGCTGCCAGGCGCGTTCGTGCAAAGGATGCGCCTGACGCCAGTTCATCCAGGCAGCTCGAGTCGCTTCGCTGACGTCGTGCTCCTGCAGCTCCAGGTACCAATGCATGGCCTGCTCGGCCATGTCCCCGGAAATCGAAGGCCTGTCGTTGTCGTTCACAGCAGGTCCAGGCTGTCATCGAGCATGATGCACATCGCCCCGGCTTTGACGATGTAACGCTTGACCGTGGTGATCGACACGTCGAGTCGCTCGGCAATTTCGCCGTGGCTCAAACCGTCAACCTGCGACCAGAGAAACGCTTCGCGCACCGGACGCTCCAGACCTTCCAGGGCGGCATCCAGGGCAATCAGGGTTTCCAGCAAAATCGCCTGGGTTTCTAGGCTCGGTGCCACCTGCTCTGGCATCGCAGCGAGCGCCTCAACGTAGGCGCGTTCGAGTTTTTGCCGACGGTAATGATTGGACAGAACGCTCTGCGCCACTTTCGCCAGGAAGGTACGTGGGGCGTGCAATTGCGGAACCTGCTCCTTGGCCAGCAGGCGCATGAATGTGTCCTGCGCCAGGTCTGCCGCGCTTTGCGAGCAGTTCAGCCGGCGCCTTAGCCAGTTCTGCAGCCAGCTGTGCTGTTGACGGTAAAGCACGGCCACATCGCAGGAGCGCGGTTCGGAATTTGAGAGCATGGTGTGCAGGCGCCGGATGAGTAATTATCACAAATGATAATACTTATCATATATATCGGCGGGGCTAGGCTGCAAGAAGTGTGTAAGGGGATTTTCGAACTCGGCGTTGCCACTGCCGACAGATGAGGTTGGCAGTGGCGAGAGGCAGCGTTACTCGATGCGCTCAGGGCAAATGATCGGCCGCAAAATCGGCTTCCATAGCACCTGGTTTAACAGAGTCGGTCGATCGCGCTCAGATGCGCCGTAGCTGTGTTGTAAGCGCGGTGCCTGAGTTTGAGTTGGACGTAGATGAACGGAACGAGTATGGGCAACGGCGCTGCATTACCAGCTTGCACGAGCAGCGGTACACGCTGACCTGAAGAGAAACGGCACTGAAACAGCTTCATCGGCAGCCACCTCATCCAATGACTTGCCATGAACACGAAGTACATGGCCCGTTGAGAGAGTGGACGCCAGAAGCGGGTTTGTCGAATCAGTGGCTTGGGCAGCTCATGAACATCTATGACATGACCTGTCGTTTAACATAATATACATTATGCGAACAGTCCTATACGGGCCTGAGGGGCTCTGGAGGCTGCTTTTCACTAAGCACCCTAGAACCACCGCGCGCCAGATTCAAAAGCAGCCATTCGTTTGAGCTTTGGGCCATCGGACGTTTACCGCTAGTCAGCACACCGTTCACCAACACTGTGGTGAAATCGATAACGCTGCCCGTCGTAACGAAGTACTGGGAAACAAATGCCCGGGCCGCCGACCTCGACATCAGGCCAACCATTACTGCCTTTGCTAGCGAGAAACTCAGCGACACCGCTTTCTTCGAGCATGAGTTTCCAGTGACCGTCAGACTGCTGACTGACTAGATAAAATCCAGTGCCCGCTTGCCCATAACAGTCAGTGCTGCCTTCGGTAATCAACGCATCCGGCCGGCCGTCACCGTTCAGGTCCTCAACCAGCTCCATGGTTGCCGGCGTGTAGCTACCTGTTGTCTCGATTTCGCACTCCGACGTCTGTTGGTTAAATCCAGCAGCGCGGAATGCTTTTAACTGCTCGCTACGCGGTAGTTCATCCGCCAGCGCCGTAGCACTGGTCACCAAACATGCCACCCACAGACCTGACGCAAGCCTTCCCTGCATATAGACCGTCCCTTTATGATGCCAAATGTGGAGTATCGCGCATGCACTCACACTAGCGTAAAGGATGAGTCAGCTCTGCTCTTGCGGTATAACCTATTGATATAACTAAACTAAATGACTATTTAGTTGAGTTATATCAAGGAGCCTCAGTAACCACTCGCCGCTGTCACCGCTCCACCCACGATCGCGACCCCCGAACTGCTGCCCAAGCGTGTAGCCCCTGCCTCAATCATCTTCACCGCCGTTGGATAATCACGCACGCCACCTGAGGCTTTGACCCCAACGCCGTTGCCCACGGTTTTGCGCATCAGTGCAACGTCTTCCAGCGTGGCGCCACTTCGGCTGAACCCTGTGGATGTCTTGACGAATGCCACGCCCAAGTCTCGGCAGATTTCGCACGCCTGGACTTTTTGTTCGTCGTTGAGCAGGCAGGTTTCCAGGATGACCTTCAGCGGTACAGGGCCGCAGGCTGTGTGCACCATGGCGATGTCGTCGCGTACCGCCTCGAGCAGGCCCTCTTTCAACCAGCCGATATTGAGCACCATGTCGATCTCCCCTGCCCCGGCGGCAATCGCTCGTTCGGCTTCAAACGCCTTGGTCTCGCTCAGGCCGGCGCCCAATGGGAAGCCCACCACGGCACAAATCACCACGCTATCGTCAGTCAGGCATGAGGCGGCGTAAGGCACCTGCGCCGAGTTCAGGCACACCGAATAAAAGCCGTGTTCCTGGGCTTCTTCGCACAACGTGCGAATCTGTTCACGGGAGGCGTCAGGCGCCAGCAAGGTGTGATCGATGTACTTGGCCAATGCTGCGGGTTGAAGCGTATTCATTTAACGTGCCCTTGCCTGTATGTTGCCAATGATCGTGTGGCCACTTGCCACGGCGCACACATTAAGATGTTGCAATACTCACATTTAATGTTACTTAATTAACACAAACAATCAAGCCCTGGAATACCCGTGGACAGTAGAAAAACCGAGCGACTCAAGCTTATCCAGCAAGCCTTGCAGGACCAGAGCGCCATTCACCTGCGGGAAATGGCTGCGCTGCTGGACGTTTCCGAGATGACCCTGCGCCGCGATCTCAACCACTTCACCGAGCACTTGCGCCTGTTGGGTGGCTATATCACCCGGGTCGGCAGTGAGGCCGGTGATTACCGGGTTGCCGACCAGGGCACGCGTCACGTCGAAGAGAAACGCCGCATCGGCAAACTCGCCGCCCGGTTGATACAGCCCGGCGACACCGTCTTTTTCGACTGCGGCACCACCTCGCCGTTTGTCATCGACTTCATCCCCGACGAGTTGGAGTTCACTGCCGTGTGCAGCTCGTTGAACGTGCTGCTCAAGCTGCAGAACAAGCCCAACTGCCATATCGTGTTGTGTGGCGGCACCTTTCACCGCAAGAACCAGGTGTTCGAAAGCAGCGCTGAAAGCGGCATTCTCGACAGCGTGCGTCTGACGTGGGCCTTCGTGACGGCTGCCGGCGTCAGTCAGGCGTTCGGTGTGACCTGCTTTAACTTCAATGAAGTCGAGGTCAAGCAAAAGGTCCTGCGCCAGGCACAGCAGCGCGTATTGCTGGCCGACTTCAGCAAGTTCGATACGGTGCGCACCGCGCACTTCGCCAGCCTGGAAGATTTTCAGTACGTGGTCAGCGACAAGAAAATCCCCCGGGCCTACAAAGAGGCCATCCAGGCCAGCGGCGCGCAATTGCTGGTTTAACCCAGCAACCGCTGCCGTTCCCGCGCATTCAAGTAGCCGGTGGTCACGCTGAAGGCAGCACTGGCCCCGGCCGCCAGTACCCGCACGTGGCCTTTGGCTTTTTCGGCGAGATAGCCTTCGGGCTCGCACGTCGACGGCAGCACGAACGCCGCGACCTGCTGGTCCGGCGTATGCAGGATCCAACGCACGGCATGCTCGAACTGTTCCGGGCGATAACGGGTGTAGAACGCCGCGCCCTCCGGATGATCCAGCAGAAAGTGTGCGTGGCCTGTCGCGTCTGTGGCCACGTTGTCGAAGAAAAACACAATTTCGGGGTCGTACAATGTCGGCGTGTCGAGGCTGGCCAACTGGGCGGGATGCTCGGCCAGTTGCGCCATGTAGGCGCGCCAGTCAGGTGTCGGTTTCACATGATCTGGCACGCTGGTGCGCAGCCGCAGGCGCTGCATGCCCAGCGGCTCGACAAACCGCGCACCCGCCACATAGGCGTAGTTCATGTGGGCCATGTACATCAGCTCCATGGGCTTGCCGGCGAGGTTCGTGACGTCCATGTCAATATCGAACAACCCCGAATCGGCGCGCAGCGTCACGCTGGGGCATGCCCGGTAGCGATCGCCAAAGCCCTTGGCATAGTGATAGGTGCCGCCCAGGCGCACAAAGCCCTCGCCGAACTCCAGCCAGGCCGTGTCCATCGGTGCGCAGGGCATCTCGCCGTGCAAGGCATGGGTGTCATCGGGCGCCGGGCAGCCATTGCGCAGCAGACCACTGTGGAACATGAAGCAGCCATAGGTGTCGATGATCGTCGGGCTGGGCCTGGGCTGCTCGAACAGGTTGGTCATGGTCAGGTCGCAACCGTCGAACACGGCCGACCAAATCATCTGCCCTTGATAAGGCAGCACCACCAGGCGTCCACGGCTGTTCTCCAGGCTCAGCGCCAGCACGCCGGACGGGTAAGCCCAGGCACTGACCTTGAAATCCTCGGACTGTAAAAGGACCTTTTCCTGCTCGGCGAACACTGCCCGATACAACGGGATACGTGTGTTCATGAGGCCACCGCCGCTGCCGTGGCCGAAGGCGAAGTGTCTGACTGGCGCAGGCATTTGAACGCGTACATCACGATCACGATAAAGCACAGCAGCGGTACGCTGTAGGCCAGCTGCATATTGCCGCCGCTGGCGTCAGACAACAGGCCCTGGAAGATCGGTATCACCCCGCCACCGACAATACTCATCACCAGCAATGAACCGCCGACACCGGTGTCTTCACCCAGGCCATCGATGGTCAGGCCGTAGATGGTTGGCCAGCACGGACCGAGGAAAATGCTCACGCCGACCGCTGCATACACCGCCGAAATGTTCGGCACCAGAATCGTGTAGGCCAGCAGCACAATGCACAATACGCCGTAGATCGCCAACACCTTGGCCGGGTGCAGGCGGCGCATCAGCAGGTTGGCGATCAGCTTGCCGACAAAATAGGCGGCAAAGGTGGTCAGGAGGAACCATGAAGCACTGCGCTCATTCATGCCGCCCATTTGCATCGCCAGGCGAATGGTGAAACTCCATACGCCCACCTGTGCCCCGACATACAGAAACTGCGCCAGCACGCCAAACGTAAAACGCGGATTGCGCCACAACCGCCCCAGGCTTTTGCGCAAACTGCCGGACTTGTTATTGGCGGGCTTGTTGCCCTTGCAGGCCGGAAACCGGGTTATGGCGATCAAGATAAACATCAGCACCAGCACCGCGATCATCCACTTGTAGGGCAGCAGCGTGGACTGGATCATTTGCAATTGCTGCACAGCGGCCTCGGAGGCGCTCATCTGCGTCAATTGTTCGGTGGTGGCATCGGTGTCCTTGAACATCACAAAGCTGCCCACGTACACCCCGGCCATCGCGCCGAACGGGTGGAAGGTCTGGGAAATGTTCAAGCGACGTGTGCCGGTTTCCCGTGGGCCCATCAGTGTCGAGTAGGTGTTGCACGCGGTTTCCAGGAACGACAGGCCGGCGGCAATCACAAATAGCGCGAGCAAGAACATGCCGTACTTGGCCGTGGACGCTGCGGGAAAAAACAGCAGGCAGCCGAACATATACAGCAGCAAGCCAATCAGGATCGTGCTCTTGTAGCTCAAGCGACGAACCACCATCGCGGCGGGAATCGCCACGAAGAAGTAACCCAGGTAAAACGCCGACTGCACAAAGGCGGTCTGAAAATCGCTGAGTAAAAACGCCTTCTTGAAGTGCGCGATCAGCACGTCGTTCATGCTCGCCGCTGCCGCCCACAACGCAAAGATGCTGCACAGCAGGATAAAGGCGAACCAGGGTGTGCGGTTCAGGTAAAAACCATCGGGTGTCTGTTGCAGCGCAGGTTTGTTCATTATTGTTCTCCGGGCTGAAGGGGGGGGCTTACCGTTGTTGCTGGAAGCGAGCGAACGCTTCGCTGTCGGGATACGAGGTCTGCGTACCCAGCGCCATCACCGAGCAGGCCGAATACGCCACTGCCTGCTCCATGGCATGGCGAATCCCGCCATCGCGGTTCCAGTGCTGGATGAAACACCCAATAAACGCATCACCCGCACCGGTGGTGTCACGGGCGATAACCCGCCGGCCCGGAACTTGAAACTCGCCCTCCTCGCCTACGTACAGCGCGCCGTGCTCGCCGAGGGTGACGATCACGTGGCGAATGCCGCTGGCTACCAGGGTTTGCGCCGCGGCGCGGGCCGAGTCCGGCGAGTCCACGGTATGGCCTGTGATCAATGCCAGTTCCGATTCGTTGGGAATCAAGAAATCCAAATGTGCCAGGTGTTCAGCGCTTAAGCCCGGCAGCGCCGGTGCGGGGTTGAGCAGCACGGCGATGCCATGCTGGTGGGCGAATTCGATGGCGTAGTAGACCGTCTCCAGGTTGACCTCCAACTGCAGCACGATCAGCGTGCACTCACGCAGGTCATCGGCGGCCGCATCGATATCGGCCGGGGACAAATACGCATTGGCGCCTTTGACGATCAAAATGCTGTTATGGGAGTCGGCGCGCACAAAGATCGGCGCCACGCCGCTGGACACACCCGGCACACGTTGCACATAACGGGTGTCAATGCCAAAGCGTTGGAAGTTGGCCAATGTGTTATCGGCAAACATGTCGTCACCGACCTTGCTCAACATCACTACATCAGCCCCAAGCTTGGCTGCCGCCACCGCCTGGTTGGCGCCCTTGCCGCCGCACCCCAGGGCAAAGCCCGGCGCTTCCAGGGTTTCGCCCTGGTCCGGCATGCGGTCGATGTAAGTAATCAAATCCACCATATTGCTGCCGATGACTGCGATCTTGCCCATTGCTATTCCACCTTGTTGCGGCACGGCCAGGCAGGCCGCAGCGCTCTTGTTTTGTTATTTAAATAACATTATGTGTGATTATTCAATCTTTATTTCGCGGTGATGGATCAACAGGCACGAAAATGTAGCGTCTATGTAAACCTCACCTTGTGCGTCGCCGGGTCGCTCACTAAGCTGGCCGATCTTTCGCTGTGACCCGGACTTCCCATGCCTCGAACCATTGCCCATCTCGCCTTGTTGCTGGGGCTGATCACCGCTATTGGTCCGTTTGCCATCGACAGCTACTTGCCCGCGCTGCCCACACTGGGTGCCAGCCTGCAGGCGTCACCGGCTGCGGTGCAGATGAGCTTGACGGTGTTCTTCATGATCATCGGCGTGTGCCAACTGTTCTACGGGCCGATCAGCGATGTGTTCGGCCGCAAGCCGCCGATCTATGCCGGCCTGGCGATCTTTGCCCTGGCCAGTGTCGGCTGTGCGCTGGCCCCGACTATCGAAGTGTTGATCGGTTTTCGTGCGCTGCAAGCATTTGGCGCGTGCGCCGGCATGGTCATTCCCCGGGCGATCGTGCGTGACTTGTATACCGGCCACGAAGCCGCACGCTTGATGGCGTTGCTGATGCTGGTGATGAGTGTTTCGCCGATCCTGGCACCGCTGGCTGGCAGCGTGGTGATTTCACTCTGGAGTTGGCGCGAAGTGTTTGCCGTACTGGCGGTGGTGGCCGTGTTGTGCCTGGTGATGACCATTGTGCAGTTGCCAGAAACTCATCCCGCCGAGCGCCGCCTGAACAAGACCCTTCGCGGCGCTATCGGCAGCTACGGGGCGTTACTGCGCGATCCGGTCTTCACCGGTTTGTCGGTGGTGTGTGGTTTTGGCCTGGCGACCTTCTTTGTATTCATTGGCAGTGCGCCGTTCGTTTACATCGAGTATTTCGGCCTGACCCCAACCCAGTTCAGCCTGTGCTTTGCGCTGAACGCCGCGTCATTCTTTGCCATGAGCCAACTGACTGCACGCCTGAGCGCACGCTTTGGCCTGGCGCCGCTGATTCGCTGGTCGGTGGTGGGGGTGGCCATTGTCATGACGCTGCTGGCTGCCACCACGCTGTGGAGCGATAACCTGGCCATGATGATGACGCTGCTGTTTATCGGCTTTGGTTTTCTGGGGCTGTTGCTGCCCGCCGCCGGTGTGTTGTCCATGGAGGATCATGGTGCCGTGGCCGGTTCTGCATCGGCGCTGCTGGGGGCGATCCAGATGATCACAGCCGCAGTATCTATGACGCTGGTCGGCCTGTTCGCTGACCACACTCCGGCACCCATGCTGGTGGGTATCGCGCTGTGTACGGTGGCGGCGATGCTCGTCACCGGGTGGACCTTGCGCCGCTTGCCGGCTCATACGGGCTGACACCATTCGTCGGGCCTGCGCCGCATCCGCTACAACTAACGGCGCCCACCCAACTACTAACTCCATAGCACCCTTAAAGAGCTATGGAGACTGAAATGACCGACTACCCGCGCCCCCCCTTCGCCCCTCAAGCCCAGTCCGTTCCCGGCACCCAGAAGAAAATGGACCCGTACCCCGACTGCGGTGAGAAAAGCTACAAAGGCTCCGGTCGCCTGGCCAACAAGATCGCCTTGATCACCGGCGCCGACAGCGGCATCGGCCGTGCTGTAGCGATCGCGTTTGCCCGTGAAGGCGCCGACGTGGCCATCGCTTACCTGGATGAACATGAAGACGCCAAGGAAACTGCGCGCTGGGTCGAAGAAGCCGGCCGCCAATGCCTGCTGCTGCCTGGCGATATCGCGCAAAGAGCCAACTGCCAGGCGCTGGTGGACAAGACCGTCGAACAGTTCGGCCGTATCGACGTGCTGGTCAATAACGCCGCGTTCCAGATGACCCACGAAACCCTGGAAGAGATCGAGGATGAGGAATGGGTCAAGACCTTCGATATCAACATCACCGCGATGTTTCGTATCTGCAAGGCCGCCCTGCCCCATATGAAAGCCGGCAGTTCGATCATCAATACCAGCTCGGTCAATTCGGACATGCCCAAGCCAACGCTGCTGGCCTATGCCGCCACCAAGGGCGCGATTGCCAACTTCACTGGCGGCCTGGCGCAGTTGCTCGGCGACAAGGGCATCCGCGTCAACAGCGTGGCACCGGGGCCGATCTGGACGCCGCTGATTGTGTCGACCATGCCCGATGAAGACGTCAAGAGTTTTGGCAGCGAAACCCCGCTGGGGCGCCCTGGGCAGCCGGTGGAGGTGGCGCCGATCTATGTGTTGTTGGCGTCGGATGAGGCCAGTTATATCTCTGGCTCGCGGTACGCCGTGACCGGTGGCAAACCCATTCTCTGAACCTCCCAATCAATCTGGAAATTACAAATCAAACCGATCCACCGCCCGCCGCCGCTCATTGTCGTCACGCACGTCGTAGCTGGCGGTGGTCTGGATATTGGTGTGGTGCGCCAGCTTCTGTGCAATCGACAAATCATGCTCCTCAATCACCCGTGTGATGAACGAGCGGCGGAAATCATGGGGCATGATCTTCACTCCTACCTGATCACCGCGCTGGCGGGCAATGTAGTAAATCGCATGCTTGGTAATGCGTTCGCGGGTGATATGGCTGCCCCGTCGAATGCGATTGAACAGAAAGGTGTCGTCCTGCTCGCCTTCCTTGAGTTGCTCGCGACGAAACTCCAGCCAGGCCTGTAGCTTGGCGAACGCCCAGTCTGGCGCGTATTTGACCAGTTCCTTGTTCCCCTTGCCGATCACCCGCAGGCTGCGCTCTTCAAAGTCGATCTGCGCCAGGTCGAGGTTGACCGACTCTGACTTGCGCATCCCCGAGCCATACAACAAACCGATCACCGCGGCGTCCCGCAGGCCCTGGGGGCGTGGGTCGGCGGCACAGACGTCGAGCATTTCGCGGATCAACGTGCGACGCAGGTTGCGACCCTGCCCCAGGCGTGTACCAGGTGCGGCCTTCACCGAGCGCATCTTCAGCAAGTGATCCTGGCTGATCAAGCTCATGCGCCACGCTTCATTCATCACCCCACGCACCGCATTCACATACAACGAAGAAGTATTCGGCGCGTAGCCGTCCTCGCGTAATGCGGCCACCAATGCGATGACGTGTTCCGGTTGCAGCAGGTGCCAGTCAATCTCTTCGAGGTTGAGGTCTTCGAAGCCCAGGCGGTCAGCGGCGTCCTGCAGCACGTAGCGCATGGTCAGTTGGCTGGAGGGAGCCAGGCGGGTGAGGTAGAGGGTCAGCGGGTTGCGGATAGACTCAGTCAAAATAGATCAGCCTTTGGATTAAATACATCTAACAACTCATTGATTAATAGATGTATTTAGTGAATTGGCGAAGGCTGAGTCTAACCCAGGAGCGGCCCAGGCACCAAATTACGGCGCCGATTCGTCGTCCTCGATGGGTTCTTCGGGCTGGGCCTGGGATTGACTCCAGTCGGCGTCCTGCTGCTGCATCAGCGCAAACCAGTGGTGACGCATAAAGGCGAGGTAGGCGCCCGGCGCCTTGGCAAAGTCCTTCTCGTCGCCATAGCAGCCTGGCAGCGGTAGCTCAGTGCCCTGCTCCTTGTACTGGCTGACCAGCGCCTGCTGTGCCGCGACACTGCAGTCGGTGGGCAATGGCATGCCGCGCAAGGCCCCGGCATCCTCATCCCACCAACTGGCGCCCACGCGGTCGAGGCCGCGCAGACGATACTTCTCAGACTTGCCGACGTGCATGATCAGCTTGAATTCGTTAGGGCTGACATCACTGGTACAGGTACGCGAATAACCCACCGTAGCCTGGGTATTGCCGTCGCCCAGCAGGTCGGTGACCTTGGTAGCCGCACGGTCAAAGCGCAGCCCTGCATCGAATTCGCAATGCTCCACGTCGTCGTACAGCATCCAGACCCGCTTGGGGCGGTCGCCACCGAGCACGTACTGTGCCGCGTAGACAAACGCCGATTGAGTGCCATCGTCATCCCGCTCGCTGACCTGTTCGGCAAGTACCAGCAGGTTTTTGCCTTGGCGGTCGTCCCACGTATAGGCGGCGACCTGTTTGCCGCGTACTTCCACGCCTTCCGGCACCTGCTCGATGCTGGTCAGTGCGACCCCGTCATCGGCCCGCACACTGGTGACACAGGCCACCGCCATCAACAATCCCATCAGTGCGGGCCGCAACTGGCCGCGTAAAAGTTGCACGCTATTCATCCGACTACCCTGGCAAGAGATGGCTTACTTTACCGGCACTTGAGCGCCAATGCAGAGAAGTTTGTTGAATGACATTCGTTCGCCGGGCCCGCTCGTTCAGATTGAACCAAACGCCCTGCACGACGCTCCTATCTCGCTGGCTGACGGCTACATGTAACGCCCTGATTACTTAGCTGAACCCTAGCTGTCTACCTGTCAAATAAACGAGTTTTTCATCCGCCTTTCATATTCGTTGCACATTTTTGCGCTTAACCTTGTAGGCAGAACTTCAGTGCAATCCGTGGTTTACCTACTAACCTGTTGATTACGCTTTATCTTTAGCGCCGCCTTGTAATCTGCGGGCTGTAGTTTTGCCCAACAATTGCTGCTGTTTTCACGCGTCAAGTTGCTCTAGCCCGAGGTCATGAATCTTTGAAACCCTACCCTATTCATTGCGTGTCGATCGTTATCCCGGTCTACAACGAACAAGAGAGCCTGCCTGAACTGCTGCGCCGCACTACGGCAGCCTGCAAGCAACTGGCCTACGAATACGAAATCATCCTGGTGGATGACGGTAGCCGCGACAATTCGGCCCAACTGCTTGAAGACGCTGCGGCTGAAGAAGGCAGCCATGTGGTGGCGGTGATCCTCAACCGCAACTACGGCCAGCACGCCGCGATCATGGCCGGCTTTGAGCAGTGCCGGGGCGAAGTGGTGATTACCCTCGACGCCGACCTGCAGAACCCGCCGGAAGAAATCCCGCGCCTGGTAGAGCAAGCTGCCCTGGGCTATGACGTGGTCGCCACTGTGCGCAACAATCGTCAGGACTCCGCCTTCCGCCGCTGGCCCTCGCGACTGATCAACCTGGCCGTGCAACGCTCCACCGGCGTGGCCATGAGCGACTACGGCTGCATGTTGCGCGCCTACCGCCGCACCATCGTCGACGCCATGCTCGCCTGCCGTGAACGCAGCACCTTTATCCCGATCCTGGCCAACGGCTTTGCCCGCCATACCACGGAAATCCTCGTGCACCACGCCGAGCGCGAGCACGGTGAATCCAAATACAGCGCCATGCGCCTGATCAGCCTGATGTTCGACCTGCTGACCTGCATGACCACCACGCCATTGCGCCTGCTGTCCATCGTCGGCTTCAGCCTGGCGGCCCTGGGCGTGCTGTTCGCCTTTGCGCTGATCTTCATGCGCCTGGCCTTCGGTGCCGACTGGGCGGGTGACGGTCTGTTCGTGCTGTTCGCCGTGCTGTTCGTGTTCACCGGTGGCCAGTTCATCGGCATGGGCCTGCTGGGCGAATACCTGGGCCGCATGTACAGCGATGTCCGCGCCCGCCCGCGTTTCTTTATTGAAAAAGTGCTGCGCAACCAACCGGCAGCACCGGCTCCAGTCGTCGTGGTTGACGGCTTGGTGTCTTCCCACACTTCTACTTCTCCTTCCGATCAGGTTTCGTCATGAATTCAAAAGCTGTTGTCTTCGCTTACCACGATATTGGCTGTGCAGGCATTGAAGCCCTGCTCGGTGCGGGTTACGAAATTGCTGCCGTGTTCACCCATGCCGATGACCCCAAGGAAAACAACTTCTACGGCTCCGTCGCCCAGCTCTGCGCGCGCAACGGCATCCCGGTACACGCCCCGGAAGACGCCAACCACCCACTGTGGATCGAGCGCATCG
Source organism: Pseudomonas sp. MF6755 (assembly GCF_016405635.1). Classification (NCBI taxonomy): domain Bacteria; kingdom Pseudomonadati; phylum Pseudomonadota; class Gammaproteobacteria; order Pseudomonadales; family Pseudomonadaceae; genus Pseudomonas; species Pseudomonas sp. MF6755. Next base: position 104,309 of record NZ_JAEKDA010000003.1, on the reverse strand, counting down.
CCAAGCTGAACCCGGAGTACATTTTTTCCTTCTACTACCGCAACCTGCTGAGCGACCCGCTGCTGGCCACCGCCCGCAAAGGCGCGTTCAACCTGCATGGCTCGTTGCTGCCTAAATACCGTGGCCGCGCCCCGGCCAACTGGGTACTGGTCAATGGCGAAACCGAAACCGGCGTGACCCTGCACCGCATGGTCAAGCGTGCCGATGCCGGCGCCATCCTCGCCCAGCAGAAAGTCATCATCGACCGTACCGACACCGGCCTGAGCCTGCACGCCAAGCTGCGTGATGCCGCCGCGGCCCTGCTGCGCGACGCGCTGCCACAGCTGGCCCAGGGCAAGCTGACGGAAACCGCCCAGGATGAAAGCCAGGCCACCTACTTCGGCCGCCGCACCGCCGCCGATGGCAAGCTGGACTGGAAAAACCCTGCCGAAACCCTGTTCAACCTGGTTCGCGCCGTGACCCAACCATACCCGGGCGCCTTCTGCGCCGTTGGCGAGCACAAGCTGATCGTATGGCAAGCCGAAGTGGTCAAGGGCAACGACGGCCTGGCGCCTGGTCGCGTGATCAGCGTCAACCCGCTGCGTATTGCCTGCGGTGAAGATTCCCTGGTGGTCAAGTTTGGCCAACGCAATGAAAACGGTCTGTACCTGGCCGGTCCGGCGCTGGCCGACGAACTCGGCCTGGTGGACGGCTCCGTGTTGCGCGGCGCTGAGTCCGGCCGCAAGCCACGTCGTACCCGCGTGTTGATCCTGGGCGTGAACGGTTTTATCGGTAACCACTTGTCCGAGCGCCTGCTGCGTGACGACCGTTATGAAATCTACGGCCTGGACATCGGCTCCGACGCCATCGAGCGCCTGCGCAGCCACCCCAACTTCCACTACGTGGAAGGCGACATCAGCATTCACTCCGAGTGGATCGAGTACCACATCAAGAAATGCGACGTGGTCCTGCCGCTGGTGGCCATCGCTACGCCAATCGAATACACGCGTAACCCGCTGCGTGTGTTCGAGCTGGACTTCGAAGAAAACCTGAAACTGGTGCGCTACTGCGTCAAGTACAACAAGCGCGTGATCTTCCCGTCGACCTCCGAAGTGTATGGCATGTGCCAGGACCAGTACTTCGACGAAGACACCTCCAACCTGGTCGTCGGCCCGGTCAACAAGCAGCGCTGGATCTACTCGGTGTCCAAGCAACTGCTGGACCGCGTGATCTGGGCCTACGGCGACAAGGGCTTGAATTTCACCCTGTTCCGTCCGTTCAACTGGATGGGCCCACGCCTCGATCGCCTGGATTCGGCTCGTATCGGCAGCTCCCGCGCCATTACCCAGTTGATCCTGAACCTGGTTGAAGGCACCCCGATCCGCCTGTTCGACGGTGGTGAGCAGAAGCGTTGCTTCACCGACATCGCCGACGGCATCGAGGCCCTGGCCCGTATCATTGATAACGACAACGATGTCTGCAACGGCCAGATCATCAACATCGGCAACCCGGAAAACGAAGCGAGTATCCGTCAGTTGGGCGAAGAGCTGCTGCGTCAGTTCGAGGCTCACCCGCTGCGCCACAACTTCCCACCGTTCGCGGGTTTCCGCGACGTGGAGAGCAAGGCGTTCTACGGCACCGGTTACCAGGACGTGGCCCACCGCAAGCCAAGCATCGAAAACGCCAAGCGCCTGCTGAACTGGGAGCCGACCGTGGAGATGAGCGAAACCATCGGCAACACGCTCGACTTCTTCTTGCGCGAGGCCATGCTCGAAATCGCCCAGTCTATTGACGAAGCCAAATAATGAAGGCAGGTCTTCGCATCGACGTCGATACCTACCGCGGCACCCGTGAAGGTGTGCCACGGTTGCTCGAATCCCTGGATGAAGCCGGGGTGAAGGCGACGTTCTTCTTCAGTGTCGGGCCGGACAACATGGGGCGCCACTTGTGGCGCCTGATCCGCCCGCAATTCCTGTGGAAGATGCTGCGCTCCAACGCCGCCGGCCTGTATGGCTGGGACATCTTGCTGGCCGGCACCGCCTGGCCAGGCAAGCCGATTGGCCGTGACCTGGGGCATCTGATGCGCCAGGCCAAGGCCGCCGGGCATGAAGTCGGCCTGCACGCCTGGGACCACCATGGCTGGCAGGCCAACACCGGGCGTTGGAGCGAGGCGCAGTTGGTCGAGCAGATTCGGCGTGGTGTGCAGACCTTGAGCGACATCCTGGGCGAACGTATCGACTGTTCCGCGGCCGCCGGTTGGCGTGCTGATGAGCGGGTGGTGCAAGCCAAGCAAGGGTTCAACTTTCGCTACAACAGTGATTGCCGGGGCACCAGCCTGTTTCGACCGACCTTGGCCGATGGCAGCGCGGGCACCCCACAAATTCCGGTAGACCTGCCGACCTTCGACGAAGTCGTCGGGCCGGTGGTGGCTGCCAAAGACTTCAATAGCTTCATTCTTGACCGGTTCAGCGCCTCGAAGCTGAACGTCTACACGATCCACGCAGAAGTAGAAGGGATTCTGATGGCCAATGATTTTCGCCAGTTGCTCGCCCAGGCAGGGCAGCGCGGCATCGAGTTCAAAACCCTGGGCGAGCTGTTGCCGGCGGATGTGACCACCCTGCCCCAGCAACAGCTGGTGCGCGGCGTATTGAGCGGCCGTGAGGGTTGGCTGGGGGTTCAGCAGGCATGATCCGCCGTTGGGCTTTGCCCCTGCTCCTGCTGGCGTTTGCTGTGTTCTACCTGCTGCCGCTGGCGACCCATGGTCTGTGGATTCCGGATGAAACGCGTTATGCGCAGATCAGCCAGGAAATGCTGCTGACCGGCAAGTGGGCCTCGCCGCACTTCATGGGCATTCGCTACTTCGAAAAACCCGCTGCGGGCTACTGGATGATTGCGCTGGGCCAGGCGATCTTCGGGCAGAACCTGTTCGGCGTGCGGTTTGCCTCGGCCTTGAGCACCGGCTTGAGCATCCTGCTGGTCTACCTGGTATCCCGCCGGCTGTGGAACGACCCGCAGAAAACCCTGGTCAGTACCGTTCTGTACATGAGCTTCGTCAGTGTGGCGGCGCTCGGCGGCTATGCCAACCTGGACCCGCAGTTCACCTTCTGGGTCAACCTGACCGGTGTTGCGTTGTGGTTCTGCTTCGACAGCACCACGCGGCGCGGCCGCCTGTGGTCCTGGGCCCTGCTGGGCCTGGCTTGCGGCATGGGTTTCATGACCAAGGGCTTCCTGGCGTGGTTGCTGCCGGTATTGATCGCCCTGCCCTACGCCCTCTGGCAGAAACGCTTGGGTGAATTGTTCAGGTTCGGCGTCGTGGCCGTGGTGGTAGCGGTTGTTGTCAGCGTGCCATGGGCATTGGCCGTGCACCTGCAAGAGCCGGACTACTGGAACTTCTTCTTCTGGCACGAGCATATCCAACGCTTTGCCGGTGAAGACGCCCAGCACGCCGAGCCATTCTGGTATTACCTGCCACTGCTGGTGGCGTTCGCGCTGCCATGGATCGCGCTACTGCCGTCTACAGCGAAAGAGGCCTGGCTGCAAAAGCGCGTGCCAAAAACGGCGTTCCTGCTGCTATGGCTGCTGATGCCCCTGGCGTTTTTCAGCCTGGCCAAGGGCAAGCTTCCCTCCTACATCATGCCGTGCATGTTGCCCCTGGCTTTACTGATGGGCTCGACCCTGAGCGACAAGCTGACTCAGGGCCGTGGGCGCGTCCTGCGCATCAACGGCGGGTTGAACCTGGTGTTGGGGGTGCTGGCCCTGCTCGCACTCAGCTGGTTCCAGTTGAAAAAGCCCGTGTACGAACACGGCGAGGAAACTCTCAGCCTGGTGCTGGTGTTCACCTTTTTGTTTGGTTGGATCGTCGTCAATCTGCTGCAAGCGGCACGCCCTTTGAAATTGTGGGCCGCACCACTGATCGGCAGTGGGTTACTGGTGGTCTTGGTGCCCGCGGCGTTGCCCCATTCGGTGGTTTATAACAAGACCCCGGACCAGTTCATCATTGATCACCTCGCAGAACTGCAGCCCACCGTCGCTCTATTGAGCAATGACCTGGGCGCCGCCTCGGCGCTGTCATGGCGCCTGAAACGCCCAGACATCACGCTGTACAACACCTCTGGCGAGGTCAAGTACGGCTTGACCTACGCGGACACGGCCCCGCGCCTCGTGGACCGTAACGCGATCCAGGCGTGGATGGCAGAAACCCGTCGTACCGGTGCTGTTGGCGTGGTGATGCGCGTCAATAGCGCGGGCGAAAAGGAAGAACTTGCGCTGCTGCCTGCCGATGGCAAGCGCTATGCGCAGGGCAAGATCGTGATCCTGATCTTCCCGCAGGTCGCGCCATGATCACCCTGCTGCTTTTACTCACGGCCTGCCTGCTCACCTGCATGGGTCAGGTCTCGCAAAAGTTCGCCGTGGAAAGCTGGCGTGACATGCCAGACGGCTGGGCGTTGAAACTGCGTTCGCCTTGGTTGTGGGCAGCGCTGGTGTGCCTGGGCCTGGGTTTGCTGGTGTGGCTGCTGGTGTTGCAACGCCTGGAAGTGGGCATTGCCTACCCGATGCTCAGCCTGAATTTTGTACTGGTCACGCTGATGGCGCGCTGTGTGTTTCACGAACCCATCGATGGCCGTCATTGGCTGGGTGTTGCGCTGGTGATTGCCGGCGTTGTCCTGCTGGGGCGCCAGGTATGAGCCGCTTACGGGGCTTCGCCCTGGCGCTGGGCAGTGTCGGCCTGGTGAGTGCGGCCCAATTGGGCATGCGCTGGAGCATGACACGCCTGCCCTTGCCCACCGAATGGCTGGCAGCCTTCACCGGTAACAGCATCGACTTGGCAGCCCTGGGTGTGGTGAGCCTGGCGATCATCGCCTATGCGCTGTCGATGCTCTGCTGGCTCGGCGCGCTGAAGCATTTGCCCCTTGGTCGTGCCTATTCGCTGCTCAGCATCAGCTATGCGCTGGTTTACCTGCTGGCCGCCAGCCTGCCGGTGTTCAACGAAGATTTTTCGCTTTCAAAAACCCTGGGGGTGGCCTTGGTCATCCTCGGTGTTCTGGTTATCAACTCTCGTCGTGCTAGCACCTCAAGTCCCAGGAATACCCCATGAAAATCAGTGTATTTGGTAGTGGTTACGTTGGTCTGGTACAGGCCACTGTATTAGCCGAAGTCGGTCACGATGTCATTTGCATGGACGTTGACAAGAGCAAGGTCGAAGCGCTCCAGAAAGGTCATGTGACCATCTTCGAGCCGGGTCTTGCTGCCATGGTCAAGGACAACCTGGAAAGCGGCCGCCTGCACTTTACCTACGACGAAAAACTCGCTGTCGAGCATGGTGAAGTACTGTTCATTGCAGTGGGCACGCCGTCAGATGAGGACGGCTCGGCCGATCTCAAATACGTGCTGTCGGTGGGTGACGCCGTGTCCCGCCACCGTGTAGAGCCGGTGATCCTGGTGGAGAAATCCACCGTGCCGGTCGGCACGGGCGACACCTTGCGCGCCCATATCGAAAAGAACCTGCATAGCGCGGGTCGTCACCTGGATTTCGATATTGTCTCCAACCCGGAATTCCTCAAGGAAGGCTCGGCCGTTGCCGACTGCCGCCGCCCGGACCGCATCATCATCGGCTGCGAACGTGAAGAGGTGCGTGATGTGATGCGCGACCTGTACGCGCCATTCAACCGCAACCACGACCGCATCATCTTCATGGACCTGCGCAGCGCCGAGCTGACCAAGTACGCCGCCAACTGCATGCTGGCCACCAAGATCAGCTTCATCAACCAGATCGCCGAATTGGCCGAACACCTGGGGGCCGACATTGAAGCGGTGCGCCTGGGCATCGGTGCCGACTCGCGGATCGGCTACCACTTCATCTACCCGGGCTGCGGCTATGGCGGCTCGTGCTTCCCCAAAGACATGCGCGCCTTGATCCACAGCGCCAAGCAAGCCAACTGCTCCAGCGACCTGCTGGAAGCCGTGGAAGCCATCAATCAGCGGCAGAAGAGCAAGCTGTTCGAGCGCATCAACGCGTTCTTCAAGGGCAACCTCAAGGGCAAGACCTTCGCGCTGTGGGGCCTGGCCTTCAAGCCCAACACCGATGACATGCGTGACGCGCCGAGCCGCGTGCTGATGGAAGCCCTGTGGGCCGCCGGCGCCAACGTGCGCGCCTTCGACCCGGAAGCCATGCAGGAAACCCAGCGCATCTACGGCGACGACCCACGCCTGATGCTGATGGGCACTCCGGAGTCCACGCTGGGCGGCGCCGATGCGCTGATCGTGTGCACCGAATGGCAGCAATTCAAGGCGCCGGACTTCGACCTGATCCATGACCGCTTGAAAACACCGGTGATCTTCGACGGCCGCAACCTGTATGACGGTGAACGTCTGACGCGCAAAGGCTTCAAGTATTTCCCCATCGGCCGTGGCGATTCCTGCGAGTTGCCGATTCCCCAGCAAAACTGGGTGCAACAGGTCAGGGATGTCGGCTAGGTGAACAAGGCTTTCCCATCCCTGCAGAGTGCAACGATCCGCCGCCAGTCGCTGGGGCTTGGGCTCCTGGCGCTGGTGCTGTTCATCGTCGGCAACTGGCACCAGGCAATCATCGGCTTCGACTCGCGCTTCGTGATGTTTGCCCAGGAGATGCTGCGCCATGGGCCAAGCTTTTTCCCCACCACTTACGGCCAGCCGTATGCCGACTACCTGGCGACATCGACCCTGCTGACCTGGCTGCTGTCGTTGCCGTTCGGCCAGGTGACAAGCCTCACAGCATGGCTGCCCACCGCTGTCGCGTCGGCGCTGATCGTGGTGCTGGTGTATCGGCTGACCGCGCCCTATTCCGCTCGCTGGGGTTTGCTGAGTATTGCGCTGTTGCTGCTCAGCAGTACCTTTATCAGCGAAACCCGTGCGGTCTCCCTCGACCAGATGCTCGCCGCCGTGGCCTTGGCGGTGTTCTACCTGGGTTATGCCCATGATCACTTTGCTGCGGCCAAGCGCCTGCACTGGGTGTTTGTGTTGCTGCTGCTCGGGTTTGCGATCCGTGGGCCGATTGGCTTGGTGATCCCCACCGGCATGCTGTGCAGCTATTACCTGATCAACCGGCAATGGCGCCAGCTGTTCAGCTTCGGCCTGCTGGCATTGGCGCTGCTGGCGGCGTGTGTGGGCCTATTGCTACTGCTGGCCAAGCTCAGCGGCGGCGAAGACTTCATGCACGACGTGATTCGCATGCAGTTCCTTGGGCGCATGGACGGCAGCGAAGGCTCCGGCGGCGTGTTGTATTACTTCACCAGCTCCATGGGCAACTATGCCCTGGCCTATCCGTTGGCGGTGTTGGTGCTGCTGGCCGTTGTGATGGGGGGGCGGCGCGCGCCGGACCCCGCGTTGAAACTGGTGCTTTATTGCACGGCGGCGGGTGTGTTGGTGATGTTGGGCTTGTCGGTGCCTCAGGCCAAGAAGGCGCGCTACATCCTGCCGATGTTGCCGTTTGCAGCCATCATCGCCGCGTACCCTTTCCAGGTGACTCAAGGCCGTATCTTTGCCTGGCTGCGCGGCCTGATGCTGGGTATCTGGACGCTGCTGCCGACACTGTTGGCAATCGGCCTGGTGATGGCGCGACGGCGTTATCCAGAAGCACTGGCCAGCCTCGAGCTGATCTTCGTCGTGCTTGGGGGGCTTCAGGTGCTGGCATTGCTCGCGCTACTCAAGCCCCGGCTACGCACGTACGGCCCAGCCTTGGCCGCGGTGCTGGCCCTCTGGACAACCTACATCATGGTGGTTGAACCCCTGGAGCGGCGGTTGTACGACACCCGCACGTTCAGTCTCGCCGTCAAGGCCCAGGTCCTGCAACAACCGGCCCCGGTGGTGCTGCACGCGTTGGGCAAAGACGCGAAAGCCATCAAGTTCATGGTCAACTTCGATTGCGACAAGGTACCGCTGTTTACCCAACTGCCCATCGAACTCAAACCGATCCAGGCGCCGGCATGGTTGATCATGAGCCAGGCTGACTTTGACGCGTTGGACGATCCACGCCTGCGTTCGATCACCCCGACGCTCACGGGGGAGTTCGACAAGAACCCTTATGTGCTGCTGCATCTGGCAAAAACCTCGGCGCCTTGAGCGGTTTTCCAACGGCATCGTAAGAAAGAACGCCCACTCTTAAACCAGTGGGCGACTTTCATCAAAGGTACCGAGAAAACACCTACGTTTCTTTGCGTAATGGCTGGTGCACTTTCCCTTCCTGCGCTTGGAACCCGACTGTAGACTCGCTGCCACAGTGCGCTAAGTATCTACTACCCGCTCGATCGTCAGGGCTGATCCGCAAATGCTTGGATCAAAGGCACTCCATCACAAGGACGCGGTAGGCTGCCCACGCGCGATGGCTTACTTCATTAAGAGGACAATGCCGTGCGAGAGGAACTGTTGAATGTACCTTTACCGAGACTCGATCGTTTAATGGAGTTGCGCGACGCACTGGTGGCGCTGAAGGGACCTCTGGCCGAGGACCTCAAGCTGCGCGAAGACCTGCAGGAACGCCTGTTCAATGAAGAGGCCAATAGCCGTGTGCTGGGTAAAGTCTGCGGCACCGCGCCGACCATGGCAGGCCCGATTACATTCGGCGATGCCCTTTAACTGCATTACTTTTGCATTCAACCCTCATTAATATGCAGTGGCGCCAGCGCATCAACACCGGCACACTGCGTCATGTTCCTCCCCCAAATGTTGGAACCTTCTAAGGGCTGTCCCGGGAAACCAGGCAGGCCTTTTTTTTCGCCCGCCGTTTATGGACCGTCTTTCAATGCTCGCTCGCTGGATACCCGCTGCAATCAACACCCGCCCCGCTGAATGGAGCCGTGCAGCCATCGGCATGGCCTTGGGCACGCTACTCAGTGTCTGGGCCTGCGCCCAGGTATACGGCATGGAAGTCGCGCTGCACCTGCTCGGCCCCCTTGGCGCTTCGGCCGTGCTGTTGTTTGCGGTGTCATCGGGTGCGCTGGCCCAGCCGTGGTCGATCATCGGCAGTTATCTGTGTGCTGGCGTCGTGGCGTTGCTGGTCGCACGGGTACTGGGGCGTACCTTGGGCAGCGCGTGCCTGGCGGCAGGCATGACGGTGATCCTGATCTGTTGGTTACGCTGCCTGCACCCGCCGGCCGGTGGCCTGGCCATGACTCTGGTGCTGGCCGACCCCGCATCGATTGCCCTGGGCTGGCAGGAGCTGGCGCCCGTCATGCTCGGCGCCGGCGCCCTGCTAGCGTGCGCGCTGGCCTACAACAATGCCACGCGCACGCGTTATCCCAAAGGGTTGGGCGAGCCTGCCCCTGTCGTCTTGGGCTCTACCGCACCCGTCAGCGACGCGACGATCACCGCGGCCGACCTCAAGTTGGCGTTGGCTGAGATGGAGCAGTTCTACGATGTCGAACCCACAGAGCTGGAGCAACTGATCCACGCAGCAGAAGGCCATGCCCGTCGTCGCAGTATCGGTGAAGTCCTGGCCCGCCGCGTGGTTTGATGCGCACTGCATAAATGCAACAACGACCTGCATGATTCCGGGTTGTACTGGGCAAATTTGCACTGGTACGATCGCGAGAAGGTTCGACCGCGAACATCTTGATAAAGAACAATAAAAGCAGGGAGTTAGAGATGACTGCTCAGGTTTCATCCGAAGCAAGCCACGCCGAGGTTCACCCGCAGGACGTATTGGCGCAGGTGCGTAACCATCTCGGCCACCTCACCCTCAACCGCCCCGCCGGCTTGAATGCCATCACCCTGAACATGGTGCGCCAACTGACCGCCCAGCTGCAGGATTGGGCCGACGATCCGCAAGTTCATGCCGTGGTACTGCGCGGCGCCGGCGAGAAAGCCTTCTGTGCCGGTGGCGACATCCGTTCGCTGTACGACAGCTTTAAGCAGGGCGACACCCTGCACGAAGATTTCTTCGTGGAGGAATATGCCCTCGACCTGGCCATCCACCAGTACCCTAAACCCGTGCTGGCACTGATGGACGGGTTCGTCCTCGGTGGCGGCATGGGCCTGGTGCAAGGCGCCGATCTGCGGGTCGTCACCGACCGCAGCCGCCTGGCGATGCCGGAAGTGGCCATCGGTTACTTTCCGGATGTGGGCGGTAGCTACTTCCTGTCGCGTATTCCTGGTGAACTGGGGACTTACCTGGGCGTGACCGGTGTGCAGATCCGCGCGGCGGACGCCCTGTATTGCGGGCTGGCTGACTGGTATATCGACAGCGCCAAGCTCATCGACCTCGACCAGCAACTCGATAGCCTGCAATGGCACGGCTCGCCTCTCAAGGATCTGCAAGGTGTGCTCGCCAAGCTTGCCGTACAGCAGTTGCCCGACCCGCCCTTGGCGACCTTGCGCCCGGTCATCGACCACTTCTTCGCCCTGCCGGACGTGCCGAGCATTGTCGAGCAATTGCAGGCAGTTACCGTCGCCGACACCCATGAGTGGGCGCTGAATACTGCCCATCTGATGCAAACCCGCTCGCCCCTGGCCATGGCCGTGACCCTGCAGATGTTGCGCCGTGGCCGCCATCTGCCGCTGGAGCAGTGCTTTGCCCTGGAGTTGCACCTTGACCGGCAGTGGTTCAAGCGTGGCGACCTGATCGAAGGGGTTCGCGCGCTGATCATCGACAAGGACAAAACCCCGCACTGGAACCCGCCCACCCTCAATGCGCTGGATGCCAGCCATGTCGAGAGCTTCTTCCGTGACTTCGTGCAGAGTGGGGATTAACCATGCAAGATCTTGAATATACAGAAGAACAAGTGATGATCCGCGATATGGCGCGGGACTTTGCCCGTGGCGAAATCGCCCCCCATGCCCAAGCCTGGGAAAAAGCAGGCTGGATCGATGACGGGCTGGTGGCAAAGATGGGCGAGCTGGGGCTGCTCGGCATGGTGGTCCCGGAGGAATGGGGTGGCACCTACGTCGACTACGTAGCCTACGCGCTGGCCGTGGAGGAAATTTCCGCGGGTGACGGCGCCACCGGCGCCCTGATGAGTATCCATAATTCAGTGGGTTGCGGGCCGATCCTCAACTACGGCACACAAGAGCAGAAACAAACCTGGCTGGCCGAACTCGCCAGCGGCCAAGCCATCGGCTGCTTCTGCCTGACCGAACCTCAGGCCGGCTCCGAAGCCCATAACCTGCGTACTCGTGCTGAGTTGAAAGACGGTCAGTGGGTGATCAACGGCGCCAAGCAATTTGTCAGCAACGGCAAGCGCGCCAAGCTGGCCATCGTGTTTGCAGTGACCGACCCGGAACTGGGCAAGAAAGGTATTTCGGCGTTCCTGGTACCGACCGACACGCCGGGGTTTGTGGTCGACCGTACCGAACACAAGATGGGCATCCGTGCGTCAGACACCTGTGCCGTCACCCTCAACCAATGCAGCGTGCCCGAAGCCAACCTGTTGGGTGAGCGCGGCAAGGGCCTGGCCATTGCCCTCTCCAACCTGGAAGGCGGGCGCATCGGTATCGCCGCCCAGGCCCTGGGCATTGCCCGCGCTGCCTTTGAGGCGGCGCTGGCCTACGCCCGTGATCGGGTGCAGTTCGATAAGGCGATCATCGAGCATCAGAGCGTGGCCAACCTGCTGGCCGATATGCAAACCCAGCTGAACGCCGCGCGCCTGCTGATCCTCCATGCTGCACGCCTGCGCAGTGCCGGCAAGCCGTGCTTGTCCGAAGCCTCCCAGGCCAAGCTGTTCGCCTCGGAGATGGCCGAGCGGGTCTGCTCCAAGGCGATGCAGATCCATGGCGGGTATGGGTATCTGGAGGATTACCCGGTGGAGCGTTACTACCGGGATGCGCGGATCACGCAGATTTACGAAGGCACCAGCGAGATTCAGCGGATGGTGATTGCCAGGGAGCTGAAGAATTACCCGTTCTAATTGACAAAAACTGTGGGAGGGGCGTGACAGCCGAGCGGGATGTTGGGTTTTTGACCGAGTACATATCCGTTATTTAGGTAACGGCCACTATTGGTTCCGCTCTTACAGCGGCTCACTTTTGGAGGGACCGGAATGCCGGCCCAGCCAAAAGTAAGCAAAAGGTCCTCGCCCCACCACTCGGTGCCTCGCCTAGGCTCGGCATGCCCTCACTCCGGCTTGAATCCGTGGGCCGCCGCAATGGGCCATCCATGGCCCAATGCGGCTAACCCGGCGTCCTGCCGGGTTACCCACGGATTCAAGCCTGCGTTCGGCCAGCGTGGTTTAACGGGGCGCTTGAGATCAAGATCAAGATCAAGAGCGACTCGCTTCGCATCGTTGATACGCTGGCGGCGCTTCTGCTTTTCCGTGGGAGCGGGTCAGTTAAGCGAACGAAATGCTCAAGGCAGCGAAGATCAAATGTGGGAGCGGGCTTGCTCGCGAAGGCGTCGGCCCAGCAAACATAGATGTTGACTGACCCACCGCTTTCGCGAGCAAGCCCGCTCCCACAGGGGGTACGCATACGCCTCAACGATCAGGTCGGCTATAAGGCCGCCTCGCTGTGTTTTTGATTTTGATCTGAGGCGCCCCGTTAAACCACGCTGGCCGTAATTCGATATTGATTTGGGGGGTAAACCGGCAGGGATGCCGGTTTAGCCGCCCCGCGCCATGGATGGCGCGTGGCGGCGGCCCCCCAAATCAATGTCGGATTACGGGCACACCGAGCCTAGGCGAGGTGCCGAGTGGTGGGGCAAGAGCCCTTTGGTTACTTTGGGGCTCTTTTCCAAAGTGACCCGCTGTAAGAGCGGAACCAATAGCAGCCGTTACCGCAGCAACGGATATGTACTCAGCCCAACCACCCCATGTTGTAGCGACCTTGCTATTTATCCTTGAACACCGGCGCCCGCTTGGCCACAAACGCAGCCATGCCTTCCTTCTGATCCTGGGTCGCGAACGCCGCATGGAACACCCGGCGCTCAAAGCGCACGCCTTCGGACAGGCTGACTTCAAAGGCGCGATTCACACTTTCCTTGACCATCATGCTGATCGGCACCGATTTGCCAGCGATCAGGGTGGCGACTTTCAACGCTTCTTCCAGCAGCTCATCGGCCGGCACGATGCGCGCCACAATCCCGCAGCGTTCAGCTTCCACCGCATCGATAAAACGCCCGGTCAGGCACATTTCCATGGCCTTGGCTTTGCCCACCGCCCGGGTCAGGCGCTGGGTGCCGCCCATGCCTGGCAGCACGCCGAGGTTGATTTCCGGCTGGCCAAACTTGGCGCCGTCACCGGCCAGGATAAAGTCGCACATCAACGCCAGCTCGCAGCCGCCGCCCAGGGCGAAGCCATTCACGGCAGCAATGATCGGCTTGCGGCGGTTGGCCACGCGGTCGCTGTCGCTGAACAGGTCGTCCAGGTAGATTTGCGGGTAGGTCAGCTCGGCCATTTCCTTGATGTCGGCACCGGCGGCAAAGGCTTTCTTCGAGCCGGTCAGCACGATACAGCCAATCTCGGGGTTGGCTTCCAGGCTGTCCAGCGCCTGGTTCAATTCGCTGACCAGTTGCGCGTTCAAGGCGTTGAGCGCCTGGGGACGGTTGAGGGTAATCAGCCCGACACGGCCCTGGACGTCAAGCAAGATGGTTTCGTAACTCATGTATCGGCTCCTTAAAGATTGCGTGAGATGACCATGCGCTGAATATCGCTGGTGCCTTCGTAAATCTGGCAGACCCGCACATCGCGGTAGATCCGCTCCAAGGGGAAGTCGCTCAGGTAACCGTAACCGCCCAGGGTTTGCAAGGCGGCAGAACAGACTTTTTCGGCCATTTCCGAGGCAAACAGCTTGGCCATGGACGCCTCTACCAGCGCCGGCTTGCCGCTGTCGCGCAGGGCCGCGGCGTAATGCACCATCTGCCGGGCGACGGCAATTTGCGTGGCCATGTCCGCCAGGCGAAAGGCCACGGCCTGGTGTTCGATCAGCGGCTTGCCGAAGCTTTCACGCTCACGGGCATAGTCGCGGGCCGCTTCGAAGGCGGCGCGGGCCATGCCCACCGATTGCGATGCGATACCGACGCGGCCACCTTCCAGGTTGGCCAGGGCGATCTTGTAGCCCTCGCCCTCCTCGCCCAGGCGGTTGGCCACCGGCACCCTCACATCCTCAAACAGGATCTGGCAGGTATCCGAGGCATGTTGCCCAAGCTTGTCTTCAACCCGCGCCACGCTGTAGCCCGGTGAATCGGTAGGCACGATAAACGCACTGATGCCACGCTTGCCCGCTGCTGGATCGGTGACCGCGAACACAATTACAACCCCGGCGTTTTGCCCGGAGGTGATGAACTGTTTGCAGCCATTGAGCACATAGTGATCGCCTTCAAGGCGCGCGCGGGTTTTCAGGCTGCTGGCATCGGAACCGGCCTGGGGCTCGGTCAACGCGAAAGCACCCAGCATGGCGCCGCTGGCCAGAGGCGTGAGGAACTCGGCTTTTTGCTGATCATTACCGAACTTGAGGATCGGCACGCAGCCCACCGAGTTGTGCACGCTCATGATCGTCGAGCAGGCACCATCGCCTGCGGCGATTTCTTCCAGGGCCATGGCGTAGGCCAGGTAGCCGGTGTCGCAACCGCCCCACTGTTCCGGCACCAGCATGCCGAAAAAGCCCAGCTCGGCCATTTCAGCGATGGCTTCCTTGGGAAAGCGATGCTCGCGATCCCACTCGGCGGCGAACGGTTTCAAGCGTTCCTGGGCGAATTGCCGGGCGGCGTCGCTGATTTGCAGTTGTTCGTCATTGGGCAGCATAAGTCATCCTCAGTACAGGCATTCAACGGCCATGGCCGTGGCTTCACCGCCGCCAATGCAGATGGCTGCGACGCCACGCTTGAGGCCCTTCTGGCGCAGGGCCGACAGCAGCGTCACCAGGATCCGCGCGCCCGAGGCACCAATCGGATGGCCCAGAGCGCAGGCGCCGCCATGCACATTGACCTTGTTATGGGGAATCTCCAACTTACTCATAGTCACCAGACTGACCACAGCGAAGGCTTCGTTGATTTCGAACAGGTCGACTTCCTCAAGGGTCCAGCCAGTCTTGCTCATCAATTTGCGGATCGCGCCCACCGGCGCCACCGGAAACAGCCCTGGCTCATCAGCGAACGCCGCATGCCCATGGATCACCGCCAACGGTTTGAGGCCGCGTTTGTGCGCCTCGGACTCGCGCATCAGCAACAGCGCCGCTGCGCCATCGGAGATCGAGCTGGAGTTGGCCGCCGTCACGGTGCCGCCTTCACGGAACGCCGGTTTCAGGCTGGCAATCTTGTCCAGCTTGGCCTTGGGTGGCTGTTCATCGTGGAGGATGGTTTTCTGCTCTTTGCCCACGGTGACCTGCACCGGGACAATCTCGGCGGCAAAGCTGCCGTGGGTGATGGCCTCCTGCGCACGGGTCAGGGACGCGATAGCGAAGGCGTCCTGGGCTTCTCGGGTAAAGCCGTTGTGCTCGGCACAGTCCTCGGCAAAGGTGCCCATCAGGCGGCCTTTGTCGTAGGCGTCTTCCAGGCCATCGAGGAACATATGGTCCAGCACCTTGCCGTGGCCCATGCGGTAGCCGCTGCGCGCACGGTCCAGCAGGTATGGCGCGTTGGACATGCTCTCCATGCCGCCGGCAATCACCACGTCGACGCTGCCGGCGCGCAATGAATCGTGGGCAAGGATCGTTGCCTCCATGCCGGAACCGCACATTTTGTTGAGCGTGGTGCAACGAGTGGCCTTGTCCAGCCCAGCGCCGAGGGCGGCCTGGCGCGCAGGTGCCTGCCCGAGCCCAGCCGGCAGCACGCAGCCAAACAGCACTTCGTCGACGGCATCGGTGGCGATACCGGCACGTTCGACGGCGGCACGAATCGCGGCCGCGCCCAGTTGCGGTGCGGTCAGGCTCTTGAGGTCGCCCTGGAACCCGCCCATGGGCGTGCGTACGGCGCTGACAATAACGATTGGGTCATTCATACAGGTGGCTCCTTACTTGGCGGCCATACGCAAGGCACCGTCGAGACGGATCACCTCGCCATTGAGCATGCTGTTTTCAAGGATATGCCGCACCAGCGCGGCATATTCGGCGGGTTTGCCCAGGCGTGGCGGAAACGGCACGCCGGCGGCCAGGGACTCGCGTACTTCCGGGGTCATGCCGGCCATCATCGGCGTTTCGAAAATGCCCGGGGCGATAGTCATTACCCGAATCCCGAAGCGTGCCAGTTCCCGTGCGGCAGGCAAGGTCAGGCTGGCAATCGCGCCCTTGGAAGCGGCATACGCCGCCTGGCCGATCTGGCCATCGAACGCCGCCACCGAAGCGGTATTGATGATCACACCGCGTTCGCCGTCGGCATCCGCTTCGGTTTCGGCGATCGCCGCAGCGGCCAGGCGCAACAGGTTGAAGCTGCCGATCAGGTTGACGTTGACCACTTGGGCAAAGCTGGCCAGCCCATGGGGGCCATTTTTACCGAGGATTTTTTCGCCGCGGACTACACCTGCGCAGTTGATCAACCCATGCAAACCGCCAAACGCCTCGACAGCCGCGTTAACGGCCGCTTCGGCAGCGGCTTCCTGGCTGATATCCGCCACGGCGCTGCGGGCGTTGTCGCCCAGTTGCCTGGCCTTGGCGGCGACCGCGTCGGCGTTCAAGTCCACCAGCATCACCTTGGCACCCGCAGCTACCAGCATTTCAGCGGTGGCCGCGCCGAGGCCCGAAGCACCGCCGCTGACCAGGAAGACCTTGTTTTCAATCTGCATCATTGGTTCCTTTCAAAGGGATCAAGCCAAGGCCGCCTGGGCCTTGGCTATTTCCTGATTGCGTAAAATAAAGCGTTGCAGCTTGCCGCTCGGGGTCTTGGGCAAGTCGCTGACAAATTCGATTTCTCGTGGGTAAGCGTGGGCTGCCAGACGTTGGCGCACATGCAGGCGCAGCTCTTCGGCCAATTGCGGGGTGGCGCGGTATTGCTCGCTGATCACCACGAAGGCTTTCACCAGCTCGGTGCGTTCCGGGCAAGGCTTGCCGACCACGGCGGCCTCGATCACGGCCGGGTGTTCGACCAGGGCGCTTTCCACATCGAACGGGCCCACGCGGTAGCCGGAGGTGGTGATCACGTCGTCGCTGCGCCCGACAAAACTGATGCTGCCGTCCGGGTTCAGCTCCACCGTATCGCCGCTGAGGTAATACTTGCCGACAAAGGCCTTGGTCTTCACGCCCTCATACCCGGCGAACCAGCACATCGGCGATTGCTCGCGGTCGATGGCAAGAATGCCGGGCTGGCCGGCGGGCAATTCCTGATGGCCGTCATCCAGCACTACGATGCGGTGCCCTGGCGAGGCAAACCCCGCCGAACCCACATGCACCGGGTGCGTCAGGCCATGGTGATTGCACAGCACCATGCCCAGCTCGGTCTGGCCGTAGTGGTCGTGGATGGTCACGCCCAGGTTATCGGCGAACCAGCGGATCACTTCCGGGTTCAACGGCTCGCCGGCACTGCTGACGATGCGCAGCTTGCCCTTGATCGCACGGGCGAACTGCTCACCGCCGGCAATCAACAGGCGGTACGCGGTGGGCGAGCCAGTCAGGTTGGTGATCCCGTATTTATTGATGACTCGGCAGGTGCTTTCCACGGTGAACGGGCCATCGTAGAAGGTAATCGGATGCCCCATGGCCAACGGCCCGGTCACGCCGAAATAGATGCCATAGGCCCAGCCCGGGTCAGCGACGTTCCAGAACGCGTCATCGGGGCGCAGGTCCACGGCGTCACGGGTGTAGCTCTGGAACGCGACAAT
This sequence comes from Pseudomonas sp. MF6755, assembly GCF_016405635.1. NCBI lineage: Bacteria > Pseudomonadati > Pseudomonadota > Gammaproteobacteria > Pseudomonadales > Pseudomonadaceae > Pseudomonas > Pseudomonas sp. MF6755. The sequence continues at coordinate 86,619 of NZ_JAEKDA010000003.1, read as the reverse complement.
CGCCTTGAGTGGCACCGACAGCGCCTTCGAGGGGCCGGTGGTGCCAGAGGTGAACATCAGCAGGAACGGATCATCCGCACTCAGCAGCACCGGCTCACAGACGTTGGAGTGGTTGGGCAGTTCGGCCCAGAAGCTGTAGTCGCCGCGAACGATGCCTTCGCCCTTGGCACCGGCGACTGTGACGATGGTCGGGCAGCCAGCGACTTCGGCCAGCTTGGGGCGGTTCACCGCGTCGGTGACCACCAGTGCTGCGCCGGAGCTGTTCAGGCGATGTTCAATGGCCTTGGGGCCGAACGCGGTAAACAGCGGCTGGTACACCGCGCCGATGCGCCAGGTGGCAAGCACCACCACCAGCAGTTCGGCCGTGCGCGGCAGCAGACCGGCGACCTTGTCACCCCGCTTGACGCCCTGGGTCAGGAGGAAGTTGGCGAAGCGTGCGGCTTGGTCCTGCAGCTCGGTAAAGGTCGACGTGGCGCTGCGCCCGTCCTTGCTCTCCCAGAACAATGCGATGCGCCCAGGCAGCGCGTGGCGATCACAGCATTCCACGCATGCATTCAGCGCCTGCAAGTTGCCGGCCAGTGCGGCGTCGACGGTGTGCTGGTAATCGAACTCGGTGGTGGCAGCCAAATATTCACGCATCGCTTCAAATCCTTCTGTGTTTTTATTTTCAGGACGTTTTCGAGCAGGTAAATCGGTTGAAATAGTCGCTCTAGAGGGCTGCAGCGACAATGGTCAAAGCTTTCAACTTGGCTGACTGGTTTGGCCAAGCCGTCGTAAGGGCGCAACCCATAGCTACCGTTACCGCAGGAATGGATATTTACCCGGCCTGATCCAATATCCTGGTCGGCTGCCAGGCCGCCATGCAAGCTATCATCGATCCCACTGATCAACCGGTCGATCCAAGCGATTGGACCCACTGCCCGCCAGCTTCTAACCTGACGGCCTGCACCACCACAGAAGCCTGTCATGATCGTTCGCCCCAAACCCAACCTCCTGGGTATCCTGTTTTCCCTCAAGGGTTCGATTGCCAAGCGGATTGCCTTGCGCAGCCTGATGGTCACGCTTCTTGCCTCGGTAATCGTGCTGGTGGAAACCCTGCACCCCGCCTACTTTTCCAAGGTAAATGCCACGCCCTTCACCCTGCTGGGCTTGTCGTTGTCGATCTTCATGAGCTTTCGTAACAACGCCTGCTACGACCGGTGGTGGGAAGGCCGCAAGCAGCTTGGGCAAATGATTATTGAGGTGCGTTCGCTGATTCGCGAAACCCAGGTGCTGGGCGACACTGCCGAGCGTGCCGGGTTGTTGCGTGGCCTGTGCGGTTTTGCCCATGGCTTGATCGCCCATTTGCGCCATGAAGATGAAGCGCAAGCGGTTAAACCCTGGATAGTCGTGGACACGAGCCACCCCAACTTGCCTGACCGCGTCCTGCAGACACTCGGTGCCAGGTTTTCTGTATTGGCCCAGCAGGGTGTGATCAGCGATTGGCGCTACACCCAGTTGGAAGCCCGGCTGGTCAGCCTGAGCCAGGTGCAGGCGTCGTGCGAGCGGATCAAAACCACGCCGCTGCCCTTCCCCTACACCCTGCTGCTGCACCGCACCATTTACCTGTTCTGCATTCTGTTGCCGTTCGCCATGGCCGAACCATTGGGCTGGCTGACACCGGTGTTCACCGCCATCGTCAGCTACACCTTCTTTGGTTTGGATGCCATTGGCGACGAATTGGAAGACCCGTTCGGCTTCGATGAAAACGACCTGCCGTGCGACGCCATCCTGCGTACCCTGGAGCGCGAGACCCTCGCCGCCCTTGGCGAAATCAACCTGCCCCCGACCCTGGAGCCGTTGGATTACGTATTGACCTGACGCCGGTTTGACACCCGCCCTGCACTGACCGAAGCTGACGGCTTTGTACTAGCTGGACGCCTGCATGTCTAAGTCACGCCGTTACTCCATCATCGGCCTGTGCGCCCTGTTGTTGATCGTCTTGATCATCTGGTTGTTCTCCCGCAGCGCGCCGGTCGCTGTGCCACCGGCCATTGCCCATGGTTATTCCAAGGCATTGAAACAGGCACACAACGGCGAGCCGGGCGCAGCGCGGGTCTTGTATCAACAGCTTGGGCGGCCGGACCTGTCGCCCGAGCGCCGTGCCGCCCTGCACGCTGAACTGCCCAATTACCCCAGCCCCCAAGCACTGAAGCTGGCGGATAAAGACCTGGCCAATGAATCACCCTTGGTACGTGAGGCCGCGATTCACAGCATCGTCGGCCTGGTGCCCAGCGGCCAACGCACCTTGCTGCTCGGCCCGGTGCTGGATGACCCCGAACAGGAAGTTCGCTTTGCCGCCGCCAACGCCTTGCTCGGCCTGTCGCCAGACACCTTGGGCTTGTACTTCGGCCCCCTGCAGCAAGTACTCGACGAATTCGTTAAAACCCTCAAGGCCCAGCCTGAAACCGCCGACGGCTGGATTCAACTGGCGCGCCTGTACATCCACAGCGCACTGCTGCCGGAGGCGCAAAATGCCCTGGAACAGGCGATGCGCTTGCAGCCCGATAACCTGCAAGCCGTGGTGGCGCAAATCGAACTGCTGGACAAGCAAGGCAAGACCGACGAGTCGCGCCAGCTATTGGCACGGCAATTGGTCGCGCACCCAGAGTCGGCTTACCTGCAACATGCCCTGGGCATGTGGTTGCTGCACCACGGCGAACGCCCCTACGCGTTGCTCGGCCTCTCTAAAGCGGTGGAGCTGGAGCCGGACAATCAGGATTATCGCTACGACTTGGCCACCACCCTGCATGCCCAAGAGGAAGTGGAAGCGGCCCAGCGTCAGTTGGAAGAAATCATCCAGCGCCACCCGGCCAACCGCAAAGCCCGCGTGCTGCTGGTCAACTATTGGAAAGAAACCGGGCAACTGCAAAACGTCCAAGTGCTGCTCGCACAACTGGAGCAACAGAACCCGGATGACCCGGCGCTGCAACAAGGTCTTTAGGCCCGGTGAGCACAAATTTTACAAAACGTTGAACCGCCAAAGGCCACTACGGTCAAGTAAATATGGCGCGTCCCAGTGGACGTGCCCCTCTACTTGTACGTGACCCGAGGGCACTTCTTGTCTACATCCAAAGAGCTGTTCAGTGAAAAAGCGGCTACTGGCATCGAAGGTCTTGATGACATTCTTGCCGGCGGCTTATCGCGCAGCCATCTGTTCCTGCTGGAAGGCGAACCCGGCACGGGTAAAACCACCGTAGCGCTGCATTTCTTGCAGGCCGGCGCGAAAAACGGTGAACGATCTTTGTATATCACCCTGTCCGAAACCGAGCGCGAATTGCGCCAGGGTGCCGAGTCCCATGGCTGGGACCTGGATGACAACATCCATATCTTTGAACTGACGCCGCCAGAGAGCCTGCTCAACGCCGAGCACCAGCAAAGCCTACTGTATTCCTCAGATTTGGAACTGGGTGAAGCCACCCGGCAGATTTTTGAAGTGGTGGAACGGGTCAAGCCGACCCGTGTCGTGGTCGACAGCCTCTCGGAGATCCGCCTGCTGGCGCAAAGCTCGCTGCGCTATCGCCGGCAGATCCTCGCGATCAAGCACTACTTCGTGCGCTACGACGCAACCGTGCTGCTACTGGACGACCTCACTACAGAGTCCTTGGATAAAACCGTACACAGTGTGGCCCACGGCGTGATTCGCCTGGAAGAACTGACCCCCAACTACGGCGCCGAGCGTCGTCGCGTGCGAGTGGTGAAATACCGTGGCCAGAAATACCGTGGCGGTTTTCACGACTTCACCATCATGGCCGATGGTATCCACGTGTTCCCGCGCCTGGTGGCAGCCGAGCATCGGGGTGGCTACAACCGCCAGACGTTGAGCAGCGGTATTCAAGCGTTGGACTCCCTGCTGGGTGGTGGTATCGAAACCGGTTCCAGCAGCCTGATTCTCGGCCCGGCGGGTACCGGCAAGTCGCTGATCTCGATGATCTTCGCCGCCGCCGCGGTGGAACGCGGAGAAAAAGCCGCGCTGTTCATCTTCGATGAAGAACTGGGCTTGCTGTTCGAACGCATGAAAAACATGGGTATTGATCTCGTCGCCCTGCAAGACACCGGCAACCTGTTGATCGAGCAGGTCGACGCGGCTGAACTCTCCCCTGGCGAGTTCTCCCATCGGGTACGCCGCTGCGTGGACGAGCGCGGCATCAAGACGGTGGTCATCGACAGTATCAACGGCTACCAGGCTGCGATGCCGGAAGAGAACGCATTGATCCTGCATATGCACGAACTGCTGCTCTACCTCAACCGCCGCGGTGCAGCGACGTTCATGACGGTGGCCCAGCATGGCCTGGTCGGCGATATGCAGGCGCCGGTAGACATTACCTACCTGGCCGATACCGTCATTTTGCTGCGCTACTTCGAAGCCCTGGGCAAAGTCCGCCGCGCCATTTCGGTGATCAAGAAAAGGACCGGCTCCCATGAGTCGACTATCCGTGAATACCGTATCGGTCACCGTGGCATGACCGTTGGTGAACCCCTGGATAACTTTCAAGGCGTGTTGCGTGGCATTCCGACTTACATGGGTGCCGGTTCTCCTCTGCTTAAGGATGAGGGCTAGTGCCGGCCCTTTCTCCCGTCTCCGAGCGCGCCATCGTGCTGGCGCCAATGGGCCGCGACGGCTCATTGGCGCTGATGATGCTCAACGAAGCCGGCTACAGTGGCATCGTTGCCGGTAACCTGGCCGAGCTGTGCGAAGCAATTGAGCAAGGCGCTGGCCTGTTGATCATTGCTGCCGAAGCACTACGCGGTGTCGACCTGGAGCCACTGCTCGATCACCTGCATCAACAGCCAGCCTGGTCTGACCTGCCGATCGTGCTGATGACCCATCACGGCGGCAAGGAACAGAACGGTTCATCGCACCTGAGTGGCTTGTTGGGCAACGTGACATTCCTGGAGCGGCCGTTTCATCCGGTGACGCTGATCAGCCTGGTCAGCGCAGCCCTGCGCGGACGGCGGCGCCAATACGAGGCTCGGGATCGCCTGATCGACCTGAGCGAAAGTGAATTGCGCCTGCAGCGCACCCTGGAAACCCTCGAACAGCAGGTGGAAGAGCGCACCGCGCAACTGCGTCATAACGAAGAAGCGTTGCGCCAATCGCAGAAAATGGAAGCCGTCGGCCAGTTGACCGGCGGCATCGCCCATGACTTCAACAACATGCTGACCGGGATTATCGGCAGCCTGGAGCTGCTGCGCAGGCGCGTGGCACGGGGCAAACTCGATGACCTGGACGGCCTCATCGATCTGGGCGTCACCTCGGCCAACCGTGCTGCAGGCCTGACCCATCGGCTGCTGGCGTTCTCGCGGCGCCAGTCGCTGGACTCCAAACCGGTGGAGATCAACCAACTGGTGACCTCCATGGGCGAGCTGCTGCAACGCAGCATCAATGAAAGCATCGCCCTCGACATGCGCCTCGCCAGCTCGTTGTGGACTGCTGAAGCCGACCCCAACCAATTGGAAAGCGCCCTGCTCAACCTGGTGATCAATGCGCGGGATGCCATGCCGGGTGGCGGCAAGTTGACCGTCGAGACGGGCAACCGTCATCTGGACAGCGTATTCACCGCCGCCTATGGCACGTTGAAGCCTGGCGATTACGTCGAACTGAGCGTCAGTGATACCGGCTGCGGCATTCCAGAGCACTTGATCGGCCGGGTTTTCGATCCGTTTTTTACCACCAAACCCATTGGGCAAGGCACGGGCCTGGGGCTGTCGATGATCTACGGCTTTGCGCGTCAGCCCCACGGCCATGTCACGATTCACAGCGAAGTCGGTAAAGGCACCACTGTCAGCTTGTTCCTGCCGCGTTTCGTTGGCGAGATAGCGCACCAGGAGCCTCTGAACCCCACATTGCTACCTTTCGCCAATGCGGGCGAAACCGTATTGATCGTCGAGGATGACCCGGCGGTACGGGTCTTGGTCAGCGCCGTGCTCAAAGAGCTGGGTTATGGATTTGTCGAGGCGGGGGACGCGGATACGGCAGTGCCGATCATTGAGTCCGAACAGCGCATTGACTTGATGATCAGCGACGTAGGCTTGCCCGGTATGAACGGTCGGCAACTGGCGGAAATCGGCCGGCAGATTCGCCCGGAACTCAAGGTGCTGTTTATCACCGGCTATGCCGAACACGCGGCAGTGCGCGGTGGTTTCCTGGATCCAGGCATGCAGTTGATCACCAAGCCATTTACCTTTGATTTGTTGACCGCCAAGGTCCGGGAGATGATCCAGGCGTAGAGCAAGCCGCCAGGGCTCGCAATAAGGTGTCATGATTTAAGGAGCAATCGATGGAATCGATGTGGGTTTTTTTCCACATACGTTGGCGAACAACGTATTACCCACATCGAACAGGAACATTTCTCATGACTTTTATTTCCAATTCACGCCTGCCCGAGCTGCATACGCCCCAACTGGCAAAAGCCGATTTACAACCGCGACCCGCCCACCTCGAGGTCGCGACAGAGCTTCCGGGAAAGAACGAAAGCCCTCAGCAACGGGGGGATCGAGTGTTAGCCGACTTATACAAGTTGGACTTGAAAGAATTGTCGGGTGCCAATAAAGACTATCGCCAACACACCGTGGAGAATATCCCGCGGGATTCGTCCTTCAGCCAGTCGCGTACGCTGTTGGGTAACTTCCTTAAAAACCCGGCGTTCATGGAATGGGCCAAAGAGCATGACATCGATCTTTCAAAAGAGATCACCATCAATGTCGACAGCGGCACTCTCAGCGGCACCACCTTGAGCACCCGCCCCCAAAATGCCTTCGACTTTTCGGCGCCCAAGCCCACCGCTCAATCCATCGATATTCACAGCTTTATGGGATGGCCCTTGCTCAAGAGCGTGGCCAAAACATTGGCAGGCTCCGGCAACGCCGTAAGCTTCGATCCCGCGGCCACCGCGACCGCTGCGAAGATCGCAGACATAGCCCAGTTTCATGGCCATACCCTGCCTTTTGACAGTGCTCTCTCGCCTTCCGAGCAACAGGCAGCCGTCACGGAGTACATCAACAAGTGGCAGCGTGAAGATGACCTTTTCCCTGAAACTTTCAATATTCCCTCGCAGAAATACCTGGATGACCAAGCGGCGAAACTGGGTGATCTGAACAACCGAAGGGCTGTGATTGCAGCCATACCAAAAGCGGTTGACGATGTACTCAAGGGCCTGGAACACCACTTCTCGAAAAGTACATTTGCCAAGGAAGAAGATCGCGCAGAATACAATCAAATTATTAAGGAAAGAATGCAGGTTGCGCTGGATACGCCAATCCAGATAGATCCCACTTCTTCCTACTCCCGGGACCACACGCTCAAATCAGGTGTGGCCGTGACGCTGCGCGATTACCTGGTAGGTCATGGCTTGTTGGTTCCAACTGATGCGTCGGAGTTAAGGAACATTGCGCAGTCTTTGGCAAGCCTTCCACTACCAACACCGGCGTACGGCAATCTGGGTGGCGCGCATTCGTGGCCGACACCGATGAGTGACAACGATAAGAACGAGCTCAGATTCGCCATTAATCGTTCCGTGCTGACAGAGCCAGGGGAGACCGTGTTCGACTATCTGACCCGCGACCTCCCAACCCTCAACAAAGACCCTCGTCTTGCGCTCGACGATATACTCAAATCATCTAATGCTAAACATTTAGCCGCCACCGCTGACCGCGAGGTTGGCGAGCTTTTATCGCCAGACCCTGTCAGCGATTGGGTGCTAACAGCACTCTATAACTCATTGGATCTATGGGGGGGCTCAGACCCGTCGCAGAGAACCAAAGCCGCTGGATTTGACCTCGCCGACGTGAAGCTCTTCGGGCACAGCGCATCGATGATCCGCAAAGCGCTGGCTGAACATTTGATCGAGCAAAAAAAAGCAACGCCTAAAACCGTAGACCTTGCCGTAACGTTATTGTTATCCCACAAGGCGCCGGAGCTTCTGGTCAAGGACATACCTGAAACGTTGACCAAGGGTACCCACTCCTGGGTCAGTTTTACTACCGCGGTAGCCCGTCTCGAGGCGCAGGCTCCTGGCTCGACCAGCCAAATGACATATTCGCAAGTCATGATGCGACATGAGCTGGCACCCATAACGCTGGCAGACAAACTGGTTGAACAGCAGGCTCAAAGCGACGCACTGAAAGAGTGGGGCGTTCACAACGGTGTGTTGGATTGGAACAGCACGGGTCAATATTCAGAAGAAGAAATGGACAAGGTACGTTCTGCCTACACCCTGCAAATAGAGGCATTGAGTAAGGCGTCTGATACGTTTGCAGCGTTAATACCGGATCTTCACGACAGGGCAACGGCTGAAATAAAGGCCCAAAACCCGCACTTATCGGAAGAGCAAATCAGGCAAAAAGTTCTCGTTCCAAAGACATCCGTCTTTTTGTCGTTTCCAGGCCCCTACTCACTGCTGGACATATTCATCCACAGCGGGCAACAACACAACAAGGCCGAATTAGACAGGTATCGATCCAGCGATGAAAACATTGACCTAAGCAGCATAAATTTTAAGCCCATGTCAAACAGTGACATCATTTACCAGTTTGAAAATGGGCTTGATGTTTATTTCGATCGCTTCGAGCGCGACGTCCGTACGCAAGGCAAGTACTTGGTCTCAACGCTTTCCCTTGAAGACCGAAAGATAATTGAACACGGGAAGCTTGCAGTTTTTAAAGAAGTCACTTTTACGAAGGACCCTTACACGCTCATTGAAAGCACAAAAGACGCCTCACCCAGCAGTATCTTTATAACAAGCGAGATTGTGAATGAACAGGGCCATATAGAGACCCACAGATATGAATTAAACAGCACAGACAATACCCTTCGCCCACGTCCCGATCTGAGATCCGTTGGCTCCGTCTCCTCCGACGGGAAGGGCGTAAATCGTCTTGTGCCTCTTGTTCCTGATGGCGACTACAAGGCAAACGTTCTCGAGGCCTGGACCCATGACGGCGTTAATGACGCGCCTAACAGCTTCGCCAGCGAAAAGACGCAGTACATCGTTGATGCCATGGTAAAACATTTCAACATACGGGAGCAGGCAGCGTCGCTGCGCAGTACTACCACGTTCGATGGTGAAGTACCTTTTTATAAACAAATCGAAGATTTCGTGGTAGGCCTTATTCCAGGTTACAACGCCACCAAAAACTTTATAGAGGGCAACTGGCGCGAAGGCCTCGTCGATTTGTCGTTTGATATTTTTGGCTTTCTCTTGGCCGGCGCCGGGAAGGTCGTTGGCGCTGGTGCCAAGGTAGGGTCATCTACATTCGGGAGTACCGCAAAAAAATTATTGCGTGGCACACTAGGCGCGTTCAACCCCATCGATGCTAAGGGTATTGTGCAGGCCAGTGTGCAAACAGGTATAACTTACTTCACAAACAGCGGGCCTGCGGACAATAACCAACCGCGAATCAGGATCAAGTATGACCCGGTCAAAATCTTCAGGGACGTTGAGAACGCCACAATAGGCAAAGCCACCGTGCAGGGCGTTATGACTGAAATTGCGGCGACCCAGAAAAACGGCAAATGGTATCCTCTTGATCCCGTCAGCAAGGAGCCTTTGGGTCTTCCTTCAAAGGATTTCGTGCCCTCTGCATAAAGGTCAGTGGGCTGGAAACAAGCACGCTAGATTAAATGATAAGGTTCTTTTCGGTGTTCCGAGAAGAACCTGGCAGTTATGTAATGCTTACGCGCACCGTCTGAGTCTCAACGGCATCACGCCAACAATCGCTGGATATGTTCCTGCAGCGTATCCAGGTCAAACGGCTTGGCCAGGATCGGCGCGTTACGCGTGATCGGGCTGTTGCAGTCGAGAATTTCCTGCGGGTAGCCGCTGATAAAGATCACTTTCAATTCCGGGCGCAATTTGATCGCGGGTTCTGCGATCTGCACCCCAGAGATACCACCCGGCAGGCGATAGTCGGTGACCATCAGGTCCAGGTGCGGCTTGGTCGCGAGGATTTCGAAGGCCTGCTCCCCGTCGATCGCCTTCAGGACCCGGTAGCCCAAGCCTGCCAGGTACTCACCCAGCACAAACATAATGGATTCGTCGTCCTCGACGATCAGTACGACATCTTGTGCATCTTCACTCATGGGAAGCCTTTGTCCGGTCAGTTGCTGCAGTTACGACCATGGGGTCACGCAGAGGTTGCGTCGAGGTGACGATTGATTTCACTCGGCCGCCTCAAGGGGCAGGCACACGCGAAACAAGGCGCCCTCGCCTATCTGGCTCTCGACCTCGATGGTGCCGCCGTGGGCTGCAACGATCTGCTCGGAAATAAATAAACCCAGGCCCAGACCCGCTGCCACGTGGCTGGCGGAAACCCGCTCGAACTGCTGGAAAATGCGCTTCTGGTTTTCCTCGCTGATACCGATGCCATGGTCGCGCACCTCTACCCGTGCTTCGCCGTGCTCGGTGTACACCCGTACCTCCACCGGGCTCTTGGCTCCGTAGCGCAGGGCATTAGTCAGCAGGTTGGTAATCACCTGCTCGATGCGGAATTCATCCCAATTGCCCTCCACCACGTCTTCGGCCTGCAATTGCATGGAAGACTCGGCGGCCGCCACCTGCGGCGCGAAGTTCTGCACCAGGTTGCGCACCAGTTGCGCCAGGTCAAAGCGTGCCGGTCGAATCGACAGCTTGCCGGTGCGGATACGCGACACGTCGAGCATGTCTTCGATCAGGCGGATCAGGCTCTGGATCTGGCGCTCATCGCGGTCGACCATGGCGTGCATCTTGTCCAGGGTGAACGCTGCGGCATTGTCCCGGGCCAGGTGCATCTTGCGCAGCTGGGTCTCCAGGATCAGCCCGTTAAGCGGTGTACGCACCTCATGGGCGACAATCGACATGAAGTCGTCACGCATGCGCACCGCCTGCTCCAATTCGGCCTGGGTGGCCTGCAGGCGCGTCAACAACAGTTCCTGCTCGCGGCGGCTGCGCTCCAACTCTTCCACTTGCAGCTTCATCGCCTTGCTTTGGCGATACAGGTCAACGAACACATTGACCTTGCTCTTGACCGCGTGGATATCCAGCGGCTTGTGCAGGAAGTCCACGGCGCCGCTTTCATAGCCCTTGAAGGCGTAGTTGAGTTCGCGGCCGGCGGCGCTGACGAACACAATCGGGATGTTCTTGGTCTTTTCAGTGCCGCGCATCAACTCGGCCAGCTCGAAACCGTTCATGCCGGGCATCTGCACGTCGAGGATGGCCATGGCGAATTCGTGTTCCAGCAACAGGGACAACGCCTCGTCGGCACTCAATGCCTTGAACACCTGGCGATCCTCGCGCTTGATCAGCGCTTCGAGGGCCAGCAGGTTTTCCGGCAGATCGTCGACGATCAGCAGTTTGGCCTGGACAGTACTTAACATGGGAAAGGTTCCAGGGAAGCCAGCAATGAGCCAATACGGCTCAAGGAAAGAATATGGTCAGGTGTGTATAGCGCCAGGGCAGCCAGGGGCATTACGGCAATCCGCGCCTCCTGGGGGTCCTGCACAACGGTGGTGCCGCCTGATTGCTTGACGTGGGCCAGCCCGCGCGCGCCGTCCTGGTTGGCGCCGGTCAACAGAATCGCCAGCAGGCGTTGCCCATAGACGTCGGCGGCCGAGGCGAACAGGTAGTCGATGGCCGGCCGGGAGTGATGCACCCGATCTTCCTGGCTCAGGGACAGGCTGCGGTCGTGCTCCACCGACAGGTGATAACCGGGCCCGGCAAAGTACAAGGTGCCCGCCTCCACCGCCTCTTTGTCCCGGGCTTCCTTGACCGGAATGTTCAGGCGTCGCGCAAAGACTTCCGCCAGCTGGCTGCGACGCTCATCCGGCAGGTGCAGCACGGCAATGATCGGCAGGCTGAAGGTGTCCGGCAACAGGCCGAAAATACTCAGCAACGCCTCCACACCGCCGGCGGAGGCGCCGACGACGATGGCTTCAATCCCGCGAACCGGGGGGTGTGGCGCATCACTCATGATTTTCGGTAGATCCGTTCCTGTTTGACCAAGGGTTCGAATTGCTTGCTATAGGCGGAGAAATCCAGGGTTTCCTTGCTGCCCAGTACCAGGAAGCCGCGATGGCAAAGCGACTCATGGAACAATCCGAACGCACGATCTTGCAATTTTTTATTGAAATAAATCAACACGTTACGACATGAAATTAATTGAGTTTCTGAAAATACACTATCGGTCGCCAGGCTGTGATCGGCAAAGGTCACGTTCTCGCGCAGGGTCTTGTCGAAGATCGCGTAATCGTAAGCCGCAGTGTAGTAATCGGCAAATGAACGTTGCCCGCCGGCCTGCTGATAATTGGCGGTGTAGGCGCGCACATTCTCCAGGGAAAAAATGCCCTGCTTGGCTTTATCCAGCGACGCCGGGTTGATGTCCGTGGCATAGATGATAGTGCGCTCCAGCAGCCCTTCTTCGCGCAGCAGGATGGCCATGGAGTACACCTCCTCGCCCGTGCTGCAGCCGGCGATCCAGATCTTGATCGACGGGTAGGTCTTGAGCAGCGGCACGACTTCCTGGCGGATTGCCAGGAAGTGCGACGGATCGCGGAACATCTCGCTCACCGGGATCGTCAAGAATTGCAGCAACTGCATGAACGCTGCCGGATCGTGCAGTACACGCTCCTGCAGTGCAGAAATGGTCGCGCAGTCGAACTGGCGCAAGGCGTGAGCCACTCGCCGTTTGACCGACGCGCCAGAGTAGTCGCGAAAGTCATAGCTGTACTTGAGGTAAATCGCCTCGATCAACAGGCGCAGCTCAATGTCGCTGCTTTTGTCCAAAAAACACTGCTCCACTTAAATGCGTTCCATCTTGGGTAGCCATACACGAATCAGTGAGAACAGACGATCCAGATCAATCGGCTTGGCCAGGTAATCGTTGGAACCTGCCGCCAGGCAACGCTCCTGATCGTCCTTCATGGCCTTGGCCGTCACTGCAATGATGGGCAGTTTCTTCCAGCGTGGGTCCTGGCGGATCAACGCGGTGGCTTCGTAACCGTCCATCTCCGGCATCATCACGTCCATCAGCACCAGGTCGATATCGTCGACTTCATTGAGTTTGTCGATGGCTTCGCGGCCGTTACGCCCGATCACCACCACGGCGCCTTTGTGCTCCAGGGCGCTGGTCAGGGCGAAAATATTACGTACATCGTCGTCCACCAGCAGGATCTTGCGTCCCTCAAAGACTTTGTCGCGGCTGCGGGCAGTCTTGAGCATCTTCTGGCGGTCATGGGACAGCTGGGATTCGACTTTGTGCAGAAACAGTGTGACCTCGTCCAGCAGGCGCTCGGGTGAGCGGGCGCCCTTGATGATGATCGAGCGCGAATACTTGCGCAGTTCGGCCTCTTCATCGCGGGTCAGGTTGCGCCCGGTGTAGACGATTACCGGCGGGAACGAGCAGATATCTTCGGTAGCCATGCGCTTGAGCAGCTCGTTGCCGAGCATGTCCGGCAGCTTGAGGTCGATGATCATGCAGTCATAGATGTGAGTACGCAGCAGGTCCAGGGCCTCCTGGGCGAAACCTACGGCGGTGATCTCGATGTCATCGTCGCCGATCAGGCGGGCAATGCTGTCGCGTTGCAGGTCATCGTCTTCCACCAGCAACACGCGCTTGACCTTCTGGGTCAGCTTGGCTTCCAGGCGGGCGAACACGTCCTTGAGCTCTTCGCGAGTGGTCGGCTTGACCGCATAGCCGATAGCCCCCATGTGCATGGCGGCTTCGACGCGGTCTTCCACGGAAATCACGTGCACGGGGATATGGCGGGTGTTGGCGTGTTCCTTGAGACGCTGCAGCACGGTCAGCCCGGAATGGTCCGGCAGGCGCATGTCCAGCAGGATCGCGTCGGGGATGTATTCCTCGGCAAGGCTGTAGCCTTCGTCGGCACCGTGGGCGACCAGGCAGTGGTAGCCCAGCTCATGGGCCAGGTCGAACAGGATGCGCGCAAAATTCGGCTCGTCTTCCACCACCAGGATGCAACGGGTGGTGAACGGGGCTTTTTCGCGGTCATCGGCAAAACGTGGAATCTGCTGGGTGTCGGCGACTGGTAGCGGGGAAATTCTTACGGGCGCGGGGGCCGGTACAACGATGGCTTGGCGCGGCTGCTCGACAGGTGTGGCGTCTTCCTCACGCTCCACATACTGCTCCGGCAACACCAGGGTGAAAATGCTGCCCTTGCCGGGCTCGCTGGTCACGCTGATGTAACCGCCCAGCAAGGCAGCCAGGTCGCGAGAAATCGACAGCCCCAGGCCAGTGCCGCCGTAACGGCGATTGGTGGTGCCATCGGCCTGGCGGAAGGCTTCGAAGATGCTTTCCTGCTGGTCCGCAGCGATACCGATGCCGGAGTCGCGCACGGTGAAGGCAATGCCCTCCCCTGGCGCACGGGACACCGTCAGGCTGACCTCGCCCTGCTCGGTGAACTTGATCGCGTTGGACAACAGGTTCTTGAGAATCTGCTCCAGGCGCTGGCGGTCGGTAAACAGCAAGGTCGGTGCGCCCTCCTGCACGTCCACCTGAAAGCCCAGCTTGCGATCCGCCGCCAGCGGTTCGAACATGCCGCGCAGTCCCTCCACCAGGCGCACCACGCTGGAATTCTCGGGGCGCACTTCCAACTTGCCGGCTTCGACCTTGGAAATGTCCAGGATGTCGTTGATCAGGTTGAGCAAGTCATTGCCGGCCGAATAGATCGACTCGGCAAACTTGACCTGCTCGGCGCTGAGGTTTTCCTGGGGGTTTTCTGCCAGCAACTTGGCCAGGATCAACGAGCTGTTCAGCGGCGTGCGCAGCTCATGGGACATGTTGGCGAGGAATTCGGACTTGTATTTGCTGGACCGTTGCAACTCATCGGCGCGATCTTCCAACTGGAGTTGGGCCTGGTTCAGCTCGACGTTCTTGCGGTCCATGGCGTCGCGCTGCTCGGCCAGGGTCTGGGTCTGTGCGGCCAATTGTTCGTTGGTTTGCTCGAGTTCGGCCTGCTGGGTTTCCAGGTGGGCCTGGGATTCCTTCAGAATGCGCGACTGCTCTTCCAGCTCTTCGTTGGCGGTCTTGAGTTCTTCCTGCTGCACTTGCAGCTCTTCGTTGAGCTGCTGGGTCTCGGCCAGCACTTCCTGCAAACGCTGGCGATAACGGGCAGCTTCGATGGAAGTGCCGACATTGCCGGCGACCAGTTCCACCAACTCCACGTCGCGCTCTTCCAACGGGCGCAGGAAACCCAGTTCGATCACGCCGTTGACACGGTCGTCGTCGCTGGTCGGCATCACCAGCACGCTGCGGGTAGCCCCTTCGCCCAGGCCGGAGCTGACCTTGAAGTAATCCACTGGCACGTCGTCCAGCCGAATCAGGCGATCCAGTTGGGCGGCCTGCCCAACGATACCTTCGTCACTGTAGATCGACTGTTCCCGTTGCTCCTGCTCACGGGAGAAGCCATAGGTGGCCACGCGCTTGAGGCCGCCGTGTTCTTCGCGTACGTACAGTGCCGCGACAGCCGAGCCCATGTACTGGGCGAAGAACTGCAGAATATTGCGCCCCAGCAAGTTCAGGGTCAGTTGGCCGAGAACTTGTTCGGCCAATTCGGTCTGGCCATTACGCAGCCAGGCTTGCTGTTCCAGGCGTCGCGCTATCTTCTGTTGCGACGCGAGGTTTGCGCTGTAACTATTTGATAGTGAAAGTAAATTCTTCCTGCCTACGTACGCAAGAAAACCACTCAGCCCCAGTACGAACGCCAAGTACAGGGTGACGCTGATCACCGTCGTGCGGGTGACCTCCTCGTTACGGGTGATGCGGAACTGCTGTTCCATCGCCACCGCGTCATCGTATTCCTTGCGGATCTCGTCGGTCAGGCGCTTGCCACGCCCAGCCTTGACGGCGCTGCGGTAGTCGCCGCTTTCGCGCTGCATCTCAATCATCGACTGGGCGTAATTGTTCCACTCGACCTGCAGGGCTTCCAGGCGTTTGAGGCGGTCGACCTGCTGGGGGTTGTCCGCCACCAGGTCCTGCAAATTGCGCAGGTCGGCAATGATCCGCGGCTTGGCCACTTCATAGGGGTCGAGGAAATGCTCGTCGCCGGTGATCAGAAACCCGCGCATGCCGGTTTCCAGGTCCACCGTCAGCTTGGACGATTCATTCAGGTTATTGATGACCCGATCGGTGTGCTCCACCCACTGGATCACCGACAGTAAATAGGTAATCAGGCAAACGAAAAACACCGCGCTGAGCACGCCCACGCCCAAAGGCAGGGCCACGTTGCGGCTCAGCAGGGTACGAAAGCTCTTTTCATCGACGGACGACGCGGGAGTCATGGGCATGCCTTGGCCAAGTACGGAAAAACCGGGAGTTTGCCCCAAAGTGGCGCTCGAACGCTATTTTTATGCGGTCAACCACGACGAAGAAACACCTCGCTCGAACAAAAAAGGTCGCAGTGGCATCAGGCTTTTTACATCCGCTCATTGACTTTTTTTCACACACTGCGCAGTAGGATCTTTCGGAACTTGAGGGCTCTGGGCTCCCACCCAAAAGGGCGTCTCGGGACAGGGAGGCTCCATCAGGAGGACGCATTTCCTATCCTCAAAGGTAAAACCTCTTATGTTGAATATCACGCAAAGCGCCTCTCCTCACGCCTTCGCTGTCGCGCTATTCCCTGAACCGGCAGCACCGCAACCGTTACTGCGGGCTGAAGAAAGCCCAGCCGATAGCCCGCCACCCACAACACCAACGCCGCCGCGAAAAGCCGACCTGGCTGCACAATTAGCTGACAAAGAAAACTTGAAATCACTCGGGCAAACGCTCAACCAGCTTGCAACAAAGCTTGGCAACGACGCCTCGCCCCAGGCGGTACTGGCGGCGCTGGCCAGTACACCGATGGATATTCATTCGGCGTCTTCATACGCAGAGCAAGCGGGTGCCAGTGTGACGCTGGAAACCTTCATCGAAACCTTCCTGGAACTGCCGTTGCCCAGTAGCCATTTCCACCTCTCTGGCCTCGCCCGCGCGGTGATCAACAAGAGTATGGAGCACCCGTTGGGTGACTTGGGGGGCGCACTTTCCTGGCCCGTGCCCTTGAATGCGGACGAACAACAGCGCTTGCGTGCTATTACCCTGAATCACGAGCACGCCTTGGGAGATAAGCCGCTGGTGATGCAAACCAAAGGCGGTGTGCTGGAGTTCCTGCGTTATCAGCAACCCCTTGGGGCGCAACCTCAGGATGCCCCTGCCAAAACCTTGGAAGCGCTGATCAGTACCCCGCAGGCACAACTGATGGGTCAAGACCTGCAACAGAGAATGCAGGGCATCGCCAATGACAGCAGCGTAACGGACTACCTGCTGGCTGGGATTGCATTGCAGTTGGACCCGGAATCGATCACCGCCCCTCATCGCAACCAGATCGCCGGTTTCGATCTGGCCAGCGACAAGCACTGGGGTAAACCCCTGTCCGCGGTCGTGGATGGCCTGGCCCAATGGTTGAGCGACAAGGGCAAAACCAGCCCGGAAATGGCCAAAGTGGGCGCCTACCTGTTATTGGCAAGCCGCGCGCCAGCGTTTCTGATCAAGGACATTCCCGCCAGTGTGACCTATGGCAGCCCTGCCTGGGTCAATCTGGCGGTGGCCGCGGCGACCATAGAGGCCCGCACACCCGGGAAATTACCCAATATGACGTTTGCCCAGGTCATGCTGGAGGCCGAGAGCGCAAGCCTGGCCGACCCCCTAGTGACCGAAACCGCGCAGCGTGAGGCGTTGATCGATTGGGGGGTGGTTCATGGCGTGCTGGGCAAAAAAGACGATCACTTGTATACCGCCGACGACCTGAACACCTTGGTGACCACCTTTAATGCGCGCAAAGCAGAAATGGCGGTCGCCGCAGAGGCACTTGAAAAGGACATCCCATCGCGCAAAGAGATGGCGCGAGCCGTCTGCAAAGAACGCTTTCCCGGACTGGAAGCGCTGTTTGAAGAGAAGCTGATTCACGTCAGTCGTGCAGAACGCAACGTTCACGGGCATATAACCGGGTATCGAACCGTGGAGGTAGGCCCGCATTCGCTGCTGGACATCGCCATGATGGACCTGCCCGGGCCAGACCTGGTGTTTACCTCGAAAGATAAGCGTATCCCCGTGGAGCAGTTGATCGCCAATCCGCGCTTTGGCGTGCCCGAGGCGTTCGAATCAGAATTCAAAAGCGTAATCGAGGAAAAGAAACAGGGGACCGAAACCTATATAAAGCACATGATCTCCCAACTGACCGGGGAGCATCTGAAGAACTTTGAATTTGGCAAAATTACTTTTTATCAAGAACACTCCAAGACACTTGGTTTGGAGCTCTACGGCACGACAGCTAATCCCATAGGCGAAGAATTGCTGGTCAAGATTGAACGTGACGGCGTAGAGACAGAGTACAGAATCAACTTCAACGAAGGGCGTATCGACGAAGTCCCGACGGGAACGGCAAAACTTCGTTCGTACCGGGTCGCCAACCGTGTATACGAAATAAAGGAGTTCAAGCCTGCCGGGGCCGAGGCCCTGAAAGAACAGGCGCAGACACCACCTGATGGGTCGCCAACGGATGCCTTCGCATCACCCCGCGTTGGGCTCATCGCGAAAGCGTTCGTCGAACACATCAATCTTGATAACAATGCCATCAAGCAGCAAGCACGCGGCCAGACCACTGCCGACAACAATCAAGACAGGGCCGAGGTCGTTCAAGAGTTCCTGTTCGATCTGGTGCCTTTTCGCTCTGCGATCCAGAATTTTCGTGCGGGCAATATCGGCGAAGGCATCTTCGATCTCGGCCTGGACCTGTTTGGCTTCGTGACCGCGGGGGCAGCAACGGCCGGAAAGATCGCCAAAATTGCCGGTACCGCAGCATCCCGTGTGGCCAAGGGGTTGAAGGCGGCCAGAGCCATCGGCATGGCGACATTCAGTACGCTCAATCCGTTGGGAGGGCTGGGTGACCTGGCGGTGGGCGGTGCGCGGCAGGCGGGCAAAGGTATTCAATTTCTTGCCAACAACGGCGCCAAAGCCATTAATACCGTACGGGGCGCTACGGGTAGCTATGATGTGCTCAAGGCGGTCAGCAAAGAACATGGAACCGCGTTACTCGGCACCTATAAATCCGGAAATAGCAGCTTCGACACGGTCGCTGTACTCAAGAACGATCAGTGGTACCACTACAATCCGGCCAACAACAAAGTATATGGTTCGCCGATCAAGCATTTCACTCCCATTGGTGCGCCGTTATTAGTACGGCCGGGACAAGGTACTCATGACGCAGCTTTTCGCGCAATCCTTGATCGCGCCCAAGCGAGTGTGGCTGATTACCAGCGGGGCCTCACTCAGGGGGCTGTGCATAGCATTCCGGGGTATAGCCCCCATCTTGATGCCGAGAATTTAAAACAAATTGCGCTGCAAAGGCACCTGACGCCTGAACAAATGGGCACTTTGACGAGGGAGATCAAGGATCGAAAAATTTTCGAGGCCCAGTACATTTCCAAGGTTCTTTACAATGATGTACATGCCCCAGGTGTGCGCGTCACCCCCGTATCCCAGGTCGATTACCTGGCTCACGTGGACTTGACGTCAAGGGGCGAGTGCGCAGCCTTGTCCAATCTCATGGCCCTGGCCATCATGACCGGCAAAGAAGACTTATTGATGCAAAACCTCTACAGGGCCGCGAGAAACCCGACAGATTCAATCGCAGCCGAATTTATTGATGAGTTGGAAAACTTTCAGCGGGTCGTTGGTCAACGATCCAGTTTCCACATGGGCAAGCCTTTCAAGCAGGAAAGTTATCAAAATATCATTGACGACCTGACCAATTCGACAACGTCGAAAACCCTGAGGATTGCGACAAAAGACCACGGAATGATTGCTGGAATAAAAGTTGAAGCGGGCAAGACAGAATGGTTCTTCTACGAACCTAATTCCGGGATGGTCAAGTTCACAACCCTGAAATCGATGCAAGAGGGCATGGAAAAAGCACTGAACAGTGGCGGAATTGCCCAGACCTTAAACTCGTATAGCGTCAATCGCGTCCGTCATTACGAAGTCAGCGAGTTCGGCGCTGGTGATATGAGCACGGTGAATAGCGTTTATAAAGGGCTGTTAGACGCAACGTTGTAACGCACGCCCGGCGCGCCAATGGGCCTGCGAACCATTGGCGCGCCTTTTTCAGCGAAAGGCAATGCAGCTTTGCTTCAGCAAGAGACTTTACGCGCAGCAGTACGCACAATAGCACTCCGAGGGAACTTGCCTGGGCGCGCGCGACTCACTGGTAAAGTGTCTTTCGATCACCCTACCCTCACCATTTTTCAGGAACGTTCCCTATGTCGCACTCGCCCTCCACCATCCTTGTAGTCGAAGACGACGCCATCGTGCGCATGTTGATCGTCGATGTGCTCGAAGAGTTGGAGTTCAAGGTGCTTGAGGCGGCTGACGCCGAAGAAGCACTCGTGGTGGTGCAAGACACTGGTCAGGTAATTGACTTGATGATGACCGACGTCGGCCTCCCAGACATGGACGGCAAGGCGTTGGCGACCAAAGTGCGCGAACTGCGCCCCACCCTGCCCATCCTGTTTGCCAGTGGCTATGCTGAAAATATCGATGTGCCGGCCGGCATGCAGGTAATCGCCAAGCCATTCTCCATCGACCAACTGCGTGACAAAGTCAAAGCCATGCTGCCAGCCTGATCCTGTCAACGCGGTGCGCTTGAGGGCTACGGCTTGCCTCAGTTCACGTTGTTGCAGGGATTAACGTGACGTTCGGCAAATAAAACTGGAAACTCAGCGCCTTCACGCCACGCTCTTAGATAGACATCAGGAAGGACGCAACAACATGATTGGAAAACCGACGCGCCTGCTGTTGGCGAGCCTCTCGATATTCATGAGTACCGGCGCCTGGGCCGACTTCACCGCCAGCCCCAGTGAAGCCCGGGCCATCGCCAAGGAAGCCTACCTGTATGGCTTCCCTGTGGTGCAGATGTACAAGACGCTCTACACCCAGGCCGTTGATAAAGGCGGTGCCAACTTCAAGGCGCCGTTCAACCATATAGGCAACACCGCCCAGGTGTTCACCCCCAAGGACACGGCGGTCGCGAGCCCGAGCGCCGACACCCCCTATTCGTTCGTGTGGATGGACCTGCGCAAAGAGCCTCTGGTATTGACCCTGCCCAAGGTCGACGACAACCGCTACTACTCGGTGCAGTTGATTGACCTCTATACCCAGAACTTCGCCTACCTGGGCACCCGGAGCACCGGCAACAACGGTGGCCACTACATGGTCGCCGGGCCTGACTGGAAAGGTCAGCAACCGGTGGACATCGACCGCGTGGTCTACAGCGAAAGCAATATCGCCTACGCGCTGTACCGCACACAGCTGTTCGATGACAAGGACCTGGGCAAGGTCAAGCAGATCCAGGCCGGCTACAAAGTGCAGCCCCTGAGCAGTTACGTGAAGCAGCCTGCGCCGGCCAAGTTGCCGAAGATCGAATGGCCCAAGCCGATGGCGACGATGACCGAAGGCCCACAACTGTTTCGCTACCTGAACTTCATGCTGGCCTTCGCCGCCCCCCAGGACAGTGAGAAGGAACAGCTGGCGCGCTTTGCCAAGATCGGTATCGCCCCGGGCGCGCCGTTCAAGGTCAACCAGTTGACCGCCGAGCAGCGCAAGGCCCTGGAAGAAGGTATCGCCGATGGCCGGGCTGAATTCGCCGCGTTCAAGAAGGACAAGGTCGACACCCACCAGGTGCCCCGCAATGACTTGTATGGCAGTCGCGACCGCCTGAAAAACAACTACCTGTACCGCTACGCCGGCGCCGAAATGGGCATTTTCGGAAACTCCAGCGATGAAGCCGCGTACCTGACCTACCTCATCGACAGCGAAGGCAAGCCGGCTAACGGTGCACGTCATAGCTACACCGTGCATTTCGCCAAGGACCAGTTGCCACCGGCCGAAGCGTTCTGGTCGCTGACCCTGTATGACGCCAAGACCAAACTGCTGGTACCCAACCACAAGAAGCGCTACCTGATCAACTCGCAGATGCTGACGAGCCTGAAACGCGACGCCGATGGCGGCTTGACCCTGGCGTTGCAGCACCACGAGCCCCCTAAAGCTGCGCAGAGCAACTGGCTGCCGGCCCCGCCCGGCCCGTTTTACGCGGTACTGCGGATCTACCTGCCCAAGCCTGAGGTGGGTAACGGTCAATGGAATCTGCCGCCGTTGACGCCGTTAAAATAACCCGTGCCTGGCTTGAAGGCGCGGCGGCTGACAACCCGCCGCGCCGGCGGCGACTCAGTGTTTTTTCAGCTTCGCGAAAGACTGATGCAAGTCTGAAGCCCAGCCATCAATGACGCTTTTCACATCGTCGGCCTTCATCACCTGGGTGTCGTTCTTCAACGGCTTACCGGTGCCCCTGCGCACCACCTGGGCAATGACTTTGTTATTGGCACCATCGAGGAACTGCGCCTCGGTGCCCAAGGTGGTTTCCTGGTCGCGGATACCGGCGCCGGTACTCACGGCTGCCGCGACCAATGCGACGGGAACGTATTCGTATGGCTTGAGGCTTTCGGTCTTGCTGCTCACGGCAGTAATCGCGGCACGCACCACAATCACACCGGGGCCGGGAGCGTTGGCCAAGGGCATCGACTTGGTCAGTTCACGCTTGAGCGCCTGGTTGTAGTAGTCGTTGATGCCACGCAGGGTACTGTCCGGGATTTTGCTGGTGGCTTGGGGCTTGGGGTAGAACTGCGTAGGTTCGATGTACACCGCGTTGTAACGGCGCAGGTCCAGTTGCGGATCGACCCAGCGCATGACCTCGACCCCTGAAGGCGACTTGGCTTCCTTGAGCTGGCTATAGTCGGAAAGGAAACCTGAATATTCATCCGGTGGCGTGACTTGGCTTGCGCAACCGGCAATGCCGATCGAAGCGATGCACACCGTGCTGATCATTAGCCTTAGTTTCATTGTTGAACTCCCTGGCGACCTTCATCGTAAGCGTGAGCTTTAGGTATAGCCAACTCTGGGGATTTCACCTCATTGGTCGGGGCCGGCGTGCCTTGGGGCGTCAGAGACGGTCGCGGGGTATCAGGCTCTGCAACTGGGAGGCCAGGAAGTTGGCGTCGAAACTATAGGTGTCGGGGTCTTTAAGGCCATTGGTTTTCTTCCACAGCCAGTCATTCTTGTCTGCCGGCAGCACCAGCGACACACTGCCATGGCGGGCAGCGGTGAGCCCCATCACCGACACTGAAATCGAACCACCGGCGCCCATGACGTCCGGCACGAACTCCACGCTTTTACCGGTGATATGAACGGTCAGCTTTTCGCTCTTGAAAGGCGAACTTTCTGCCGGCACGCTCGGGCCGCTGGCGATGTAGACCTCACGCTGGACGGTCAGCAGGCCCACGGTATTGACGGGTTCCAGCCACTGCTCTATCTGCTGGAACAATTCGCTGAGTTTTTGCGCCCAACGGGCCGATTGCAGGTCAAACTGCTGTTTTTTGTGCGCTTCGCTATCGGCGTAATGACGAAGCATCTCGCCCAGTTGCTGTACATCGTCCATTGTGGAGTTCCTTGGGTGAGCCAGGTTGCGAAGCGTGATCATGGCAGATGCGGCCGCCTGGTGTATGACTAAACGTCCCCTAGGCCCGTAATGCAGGTGTATCGAACGAAGGGTGCTCCGAGAGAAGGTGCTGCCACTCCATCCGAAACCAGGGCGTGAAGTGCGCTTGCAATTCTGAAAGCTGGGCTGATACCTCGGCCCGAGTCTGCCACTGGATCTCGCTGACTTCTTCAGCCGCCAGTGATACCTCAGCATCAGACTGGGCAACCAACACATGACAGAGTTCGTGCTCTGCCCCGATCGAGCCATAGCTGGCATGGTACTCAAAGCTATACAGAAAGCGGCAGGAGGCCTGCACGCCCAGTTCTTCGCGCAAGCGACGAGACGCGGCATCCAGGATAGTTTCGCCAGGTGCCGGATGACTGCAGCACGCATTCGACCAGAAACCTGGCCAAAGCATTTTACCTGCGGCACGTCGCTGGAGCAGATGACGCCCGTGGCTGTCGATCAAGTGCACCGAAAATGCACGATGGAGCTGCCCCGCGCCGAGGTGTGCATCGCGTTTATCACAGACACCGATCTGTACATCGTGTACGTCAACTAACACTACATCATTGCTCATTTGGTATTCCCATCGGTGAATGACGCGCGCCCTCCCCGCTCAGAGTGTTTGTCGGGCTGCCAATGTGACGCTGCGTCTTTCTGCCCAAGTTAGAGGACTTGTCCCCACGCACTGACTAATGTCAAGGCTGCGGCCGTGAACGCTGGGTCGGCACGCAGGCTGGCCATGGCATCCAGGTCGTCCTGGGTCAGCAACCCGAGTTTGAGCAGCGCTGGCCCTGCCTGTGCGGTGGTCGCAGCCCAGAAGATGTCGGCTGGGCTGTTGTCGCCGATTCGGCCTTCGAGGGTGCGATGCCCCACATTGGAGAACCCTCGATCACGCAAGCGGCCGGGGAGCGTATCGGCCCAGAGCATGTCGGAACCAATGGACCGCTCGAGGAGAGTGACTCCGGCCTGGGCGATTTTTCGGAACAACGGGTTCGCGGTGTTCAAGCTCGGTTGCAGGCTGACGTCCTCGATCACCAGCCAGCCACCCGGACGGACCCAGGTGGCGGCTCGCGTCAATATGTCCTCACGTTCGGTGAGGTGGCACAGCAGTGCTCGAGCGTGCACCACGTCAAAGGAGGCAGCCGGAAAATCATCGGTAGCGACGTTATGGGTCATCACCCGAATACCGGGGATATTGGTCAGGAATCGTGTGTCGATGTCGGTCGCGGTGACAGTCGCATCGGGGTATCGCTTGCCCAGCCAGGCGGCGAGCGATCCGGCACCGGCGCCAAGATCGAGGATGGCAGGCTTGCCGGCAAGCTCCAGCTGATCAAAAACCGCGTGGCTCAACGGGTCGAAGGCCCGCTCAAGAGTGCGCAAGCGTTCCAATTGGCCTGCGTGCTGGTCGGCGAGATAGCTGCTGGTGTAGCCCGACGCTTGGGCAGTGTCAGTAGTGGTCACAGTACGACCTCCAGTCGATCAGGGCAGCGGTTGAGGAACCCACGTTCGGTGGGCGTGAATCCAGGTGCCCAGCGCACGTTTGGAAAGGTCTGTAGCAGCATGCGCGCGCCAATGGTGATCTCCATGCGTGCCAGCATCGATCCCAGGCAGAAGTGACGCCCTGCGCCGAAGGCGAAATGGCTGGTCGCCTGGTCGGTGCGCGACATATTGAAGGTGTCCGGGTCGCTGAACTGGTCCGGATCACGGTTGGCCGAACCGATCAGACAGGCCAGGGTCGCGCCAGCGGGAATCGTCCCTGACGGCAGTAGCAGCGGTTCACGGGCCTCCCGCAGGACGAGTTGCAACGGCGGGTTGCGTCGCAGGGTTTCGGCGAGCGCAGCGTCCATCAGCTCTGGATCAGCCATCACCGCCTCTTTGACGCCAGCCTCGTTCAACAGGTTGGCAATGAGATTCGCCAGGGCGCCGTGACTGGTCTCGCTGCCTGCAGTCATCAGGATCGCGCAGTAGGATCTCACGAACGTCTCGGACAACGGTTGACCGTCAATGCTTGCCGCCAGGAGCAGCGAGATCAAATCGTCTGCGGGCTCGGCCCGGCGAGCGTCGATGTGTGGCTGAATGAAATCGTAGAAACTGTCTCGATTGGATAACCCACCGGTCAACAGTGCCGGGTCCTGTCGATAGTTGCCCATGTAAGCGAAGCCGATGGCACACCAACGCTTTAGCTGCTCCACTTCCTCGCAGGTTTCAGCCGGGAGACCCAGCGCACGCGCCATCACCCGCACCGGCAGGGCAGCGGTGAAATCGGCAATGAGGTCTACCTGAGGTCGGCCGCGCATCTGCGCCAGCAGGTCTGTGGTCACTGAAATGATCGATGCTTCAAGGGCTACGAGCGCCTTGCTGCGAAACGCAGGGCTGAGCAACGCGCGGTGCTGTGCATGTTCGCACCCGTCCATCGTGACAATCGTGTGCCCCAGCAGCGGTCCAATCTGCCAGGTGTAGTTATTGTTGCTCGCCCCGGGATGGGTCAATGCCGCCTTTACATCCACATGCCGGCTGACCAGCCACACATCAGTGGCCTCGTCATACACGATCGGCAGTGTGGTACGTAAACGCTCATACAAGGGGTAAGGGTCGATTTCAAACTGCCGGGATTTCAGGGTCGGCGGGGTAAGTGCGAGGTCCACTTGCCGGTCGCCCTGAGCCGCAGAGTCGGCGGCATGCAGGTGATAGCGAGAAACGCTGCGATGCCAGTCGCCAGCCGCACGGACAACCTGACGCAGCCGGTCCGGGTCAGGTGCTGCGCATGGCCGATGATCGGCTTGCTGGGCAGCGACCGCAGTGAACTGCGCAACCGCCGTGTTGACCATCTGGTGGGCGGATTCAATTGCGCCAGGCCAGTCTGTGCCAGCGGTGTCCGCCAGGATCGACACCAGGTTGAAGCGCTCACCACACACCACATCTTTGGCAATCGAATGGATATCGTTGGTCCAGGCGATGATATCGGCGCCGTGTTCACGCAGCGTATTCCACCATTGGGTGTCCGCCGGATGCGCGTATGGGTCAAGGGTTTCGGCCCCGTCGATGAGATCAAAGAAGAACAGTGCGCCGAACGAATCCCGACGCAACGGCAGATACTCGTCCAGCGTGAGTGCCGCGCCGGTTTCCCGCAGCCGTACCAGCGTCGCCTGTGCGCGCAAATGTTGGATCAGATGCCCCACGAGCCTATGCCGCCAACGGTCGTCGCCCCAACACTGGGTCTGGGGCCACAGATCATCGGCCAGCACGACGAGCATAGGGTCATCAAATCGGCCGGTTTCACCTGACGGGTCAGCCTCGGCGCTCTCTGTCAAAGCCTTCACGGCGGTGATGAAACGGTCCAACGCACCGTTTTCCGCCCAGGGTCCATCATCGATGCGGTCATCAAGCGTGAGCGCCCAGAGATACCAGCACACCAGAATCTCGGCTCGGGGCGTGGGTGCCCTGCCACACAACGCCATTCCCAGGTCGAGCAGCGTGGTGGTGCTCAACCGATGCGCACCGCGGCGGCCGATCAAGCCATAGCGCTGTGCCCAAGCGAGCGCATGTGCGCGCAACCGGTCACTGTCGCAGCGCGGGGGCGAACTGGCGAAAGGAAGCCGGATCTCGGGAATGATGAGTGGTGTCGGCGGTAAATCTCCGTTGTGGCGGGTTCCAGGATCGCCTTCGCAATGGGCAGGTGGCATGTTGATGCTCTTGAGTCAGTTTTTTAAGCGCCTGACGGTATTCGAAAATTAACAGTCCAGGGTGTGGGAAATATCTGAAGCTGTCTCAACAGAGCTCGAAGCCGGAGCGGGTAATCAACGTTGTTTGAACTGCTCCGGTGATTTGGCTGACAACTGCGTATGACTAATCAAGCTTCGATGGGTAAGGTGAAGCCACATTCCTTTTGCTGGAGCATCGCATGCGCACCATCGGCCTTATTGGCGGCATGAGCTGGGAGTCCAGCGCCGAGTATTACCGCCTCATCAACCAGCGCGTGCGCGACCAGCTCGGTCCACTGCGCTCGGCGCAAGTCTTGCTGTACAGCGTGGATTTCGGCCCGGTGGAACAGGCCCAGCATGCCGGGCGCTGGGACGATGCCGCGCTGATCCTGGAAGACGCCGCGCGCCGTTTGCAGGCGGGTGGCGCCGAGTGCGTGGTGCTGTGTACCAACACCATGCACCTTGTGGCGCCGCGGATTGAGGCGGCAGTTTCGATTCCCTTCCTGCATATTGCGGATGCTACGGCAGCCGCGGCCCTTGAGGCGGGCACCTTGACGGTGGGCTTGCTCGGTACCGCGTTCACCATGGAACAGGACTTCCTTAAATCCCGTCTCGCTGCCCAGGGCCTGACCGTGCTGGTGCCTGACGCGGACGAGCGCAGGGATGTGCACCGAATCATCTATGAGGAGTTGTGCGTGGGGCTCATCAGCGACGCCTCTCGCCAGGTATACCAGCGGGTGATCCAGACGCTCGCCGCACGCGGCGCCCAGGCGATCATCCTGGGCTGCACGGAAATCTGCCTGCTGATCCAGCCCGAACACAGCGAGCTGCCCTTGCTGGACACCACCGCGCTGCATGCGCAGGCTGCGGTGGCGTTTGCTCTAGCGGATCAAGCTGACTTGCGCAGGCGCGCCATGCTCAAGGTGTCGACGAACACACCATCGCGCAGGGCGTAATCGCGCAACCGCCCTTCCACTTCGAAGCCGAACTTGCGATACAGGTTATGTGCGGCTTCGTTGTCGGCGTAGACCGTCAGTTCTACACGGTGCAGGTTCATCCAGTTGTCGGCCACATCCAGCGCGGCCGTCAACAGCCGCGAGCCTACGCCCTTGCCCTGCCAGGCGGTCGCCACGCCCATGCCGAACGAACCGACGTGGCTCTGGCGTACGCGCAGGTACTGCTCCAGTCCCAGTTGACCAATTACCTCTCCCCCATGCACCGCCACCAGTTGCAGGCGCCGCTCGTTATCCATGACCAAGCGTTTGCGCCAGGCTTCAACTGACTGGAAAGGCATTTGCAGCACCTGACGGCAGACGGCCGGTTCGTTGTAGAGCGCGGCGACGCCCTCGAGGTGGGCCTCGGTAAAGCGCTGGATCACGATATGGGGTTCAGGTGTGTGCATTGCGTTTCATCCTATGAAAGACAAGTGGCCGGCCAGTGTAGAGGCAAAGTCGCCAGCCTGACGAGCCCGACGTTTTCCCACAATTGAACCGGCGCCATCCTGCATCTGAACGATGGCGATCAGGCTGGGCTGCGTTGATACTCAACCCAGGCCCTGCCACCTCAACCCAAGGTTCCGGCCTTCACCCTGTGACGAAAACAACAAAAATGTCCCACAGAGGAATACCCATGAGCCACCTTGATCCCCCGGGCCTGTTGCAAGCCTTCAGCACGTTGACCCTGGATCTGCAACGCCTTGCCCAGCACCAGGAAATCGAACATTTTCAACACCATGCCCTGGCGCGCCTCAGCCAGTTGCTCGCATTCGACAGCGCCTGGTGGGGACGCTCCGCGGTGATCGAGGGCCTGCCGCAAGAGCACAGCAGCTGCCTCTACCATTTGCCGCCTGGCTATCTGGTGGACTGGCAGTCGATCCGCCATCTGGACGTGACCGTCGGCCGTGTACATGCAACGCCAGGCCAGGCGGTGATCGTCGACATGCGCGACCCCGACAACGGCAGCGCCTTGAATTGGCTGGGGCAACGCCACGGCTTGGGCGAATTGTTGTGCGTGATCCATATCGACCCGCAAACCCACCTCAGCGACCACCTGACGCTGTACCGCAAACCCGGTGCGCCCCGGTTCAGCGCCCATGACTGCCTGTTACTCAACAACCTGATGCTGCACCTGGTGGCGGCAGTCTCGGCGAACCAGATCCGCACCTTGGTGGCCATGCGTGAAACCCTCACCAGCCCGCGCAGTCTGGCCCTGGCGGTGTGTGACCCGCGAGGCGTCTTGCAATGCGCCGAGCGCGGCTTTATCGATTTGCTGCTCAGTGAATGGCCACGCTGGAACGGCCCCACCCTGCCGGTGCCCCTCGATGAGCGCGGCCATGAGGGCAAACACATCCAGATCCAGGCCTCGGCAGTGGGCGACCAATGGCTGTTGGCGGCGCGCATCAACCGCACCCTGCCCCAGCTCAGCCCACGGGAGAACGACGTGGCCCAAGGGTTTGGCGAGGGCAAAACCTATAAAGAGGTGGCCCGCGACCTTGGCCTCTCGCCCAATACCGTGCGCCATCATCTTCGCGCCATCTACACCAAGCTCGGGGTCAAGGACAAGGCGCGCATAGCGCACCTGGTACACGCCCCGCCCGACTGATCCCGCCCCTGATCTCGCGGTTCTGCCCCGATCGTTTTCACGGTCACGGGCTGCTGTTGCCCAGTTTTTGGCTGCCTATTACAAGAGACGCCTCACTATGACTCGCACACGCCTATATAAACTGACGGTGCTGCTCGGCGGCACCCTGCTCAGCCTCGACAGCCAGGCTGCCGACCTCAACGCCCGGGACTTTTTTGGCGCCCCACCGGGCACCAGCCTGGGTGCGCTTTACCTGCCCGCCACCCGTGCCGGGGATTTTCATGGCCCGGCTGACAGCACCGGCAAGGCCGATCTGAAGGTCAACGCTGTGGCCTACCGCCAGGTGTATTTCACCGATGCCTGCGGCACTTTGTGTACGCCGCAATTCATCTTGCCCTTTGCCGACATCACCGCGCGCTTGCCCGGCGCCGAACAACGTAGCCGCGAACGTGGCATGGGCGACCCACAGGTAGGCGGCACGGTGTTTTTCATCAATGATCCGGCCTCGCGCACCTACAGTGGCCTGCTAAGCCTGATCACCGTACCGGTGGGCGAATACCACAGTCAAAACCCGGATGTGTCCCCCGGTGCCAATCGCTGGGGTGCCACCTTTGTCTACAACTATACCCAGGGCATCGGCGAAAAATGGGTGCTCGAAGCCAACCTCGAAGCCCAGCTCTATGCCAGCAATGACGACTACTTTGGCAGCGAACTCAAGCAAGCTCCGCTGTATCGCCTTCAAGCCTTTGCCTCTTATGACTTCAGCGCCACCACGTACGGGGCATTGCGCCTGATCCAGGCCGACGGCGGTGCGCTGCGCATCAATAATCGCCGCATTGACGACACCCACAAGCGCTACACCCAGGTCGGCTTCGAACTCGGGCATTGGCTCGACCCGCAGAACCAACTGATGGTCAGCCTTTCGCAGAACGTCGCGGCTTCCAATGGCTATGCCGGGACCGAGGCGTTGTTGCGTCTGGTCCACGTGTTCTGACCCCCACTCCTGGAGCTTGAAGATGCCCACTCAATCTTATGCGGCAAAGGCACGGCTGGCGGCGATCGTGTTGTTTGCCGCGATCACCCCGACCATCCTGATGACCGCTCCCGCCGTGGCCGCGCAGTTGGCCAGCCAGTGGCAACTGAGCCCGGCGCGCATTGGCGATTTGTTTTCCGTCGAGCTGGGCGCGATGAGCCTGGCCACGTTGCCCGCCTGGTGGTGGCTCAAACGCGTTGACTGGCGAGTAGCGGCCCTGGTCGCTGCGCTGCTGTTTATCGCGGCCAACCTGTTGTCGATGCTCGCCGACACCTATGCGGTTTTACTGATGCTGCGCTTTACCAGCGCCTTGGCCGGCGGTTCATTGATGATCCTCTGCCTGGCCAGTGCCGCCACTACCGTCAACCCCAGTCGGGTGTATGGGTTGTGGGTGATGGGGCAATTGGTCGTCGGCGCCGTCGGCCTTGTGGTGCTGCCTGGGTTGTTCGAACGGTTTGGGTTGAATGCCTGTTACCTGCTCCTGGCGGGGTTGATGACCTTGCTGTTGCCCCTGGCCCGGGCGTTTCCCGTCGGCAGCTCTGCGACACAGGCGAGCGACGGCCCTCCATTGCCCCGTTCACGCTGGAAAGCCGCGCTGGGAATCGGCGCGGTGCTGGCCTTTTACATCAGCCTCGGTGGCGTCTGGACCTTTATTGGTGCCTTGGGCGCCAGTGTCGGGATCTCTGCGCAGCACAGCGGCGAAGTACTCGCCATCGCCACGGCAATGGGGATTGCCGGTGCCGCAAGTGCATCGCTGATCGGCGCGCGCCTGCCACGTGGAGTGCTGTTATTTGTGGGCTATGCGCTGATGGCTGCCGCTGTCCTGCTTTTACTCGGCCAGCCCGCTCTGCTGCGGTTTGCACTGGCAGCGCTGCTGTTCAAGTTCACCTGGACCTTCATCCTGCCGCTGGTCCTGGCCTGTCTTGCCGACCTCGATCACAGCGGCAAGCTGATGAACGCTTCGAACCTGGTGATCGGCGGCGGCCTGGCTATCGGCCCCGCCATTGCCGGCCGCCTGATCGAGGCCAGCGGTGGGTTCACCCTGCTGCTGCTTGGGGCTGCCGTTATTACGCTGCTGTCCCTGGTGATGATCCTCGCCAGCCGTCCCAATTACCCTGCTGAACTGGAGCCGGTATGAACCGAACCACCGCATTTTTTTTCGATGAAATGAGCCTTTGGCACAGCGCCGGCGCCCACGCGCTGACCTTGCCCGTGGGCGGCTGGGTACAGCCGCCGGCCGGCAGCGGGCATGCCGAATCACCTGAGACCAAGCGCCGCTTGAAGAGCTTGTTGGACGTGTCCGGGTTAAGCCGCCACCTGCACCTGCGCAGCGCACCGTCAGCCACAGAAGAGGACTTGCTGCGAGTCCACACCAGCGCCTACCTGCAACGCTTCAAGGCCCTGAGCGATGCCGGCGGCGGCGAGCTTGGCCCGCAGGCGCCGATTGGGCCGGGCAGCTACGAGATCGCCCGACTCTCCGCCGGCCTGACCCTCGCCGCCGTGGACGCCGTGCTCAAGGGCCAGGCGCACAATGCCTATTCGCTGTCCCGGCCACCGGGGCACCACTGCCTGGCAGACAGCGCCATGGGCTTCTGCTTTCTCGCCAACATTGCCATCGCCATCGAAGCGGCCAAGGCCCATAACGGGCTCGGCAAAGTCGCCGTGATCGACTGGGATGTGCACCACGGTAATGGCACGCAATCGATCTTCGAGGAGCGCGCTGATGTGTTGACGGTGTCACTGCACCAGGATGCATGCTACCCGCCCGGCTACAGCGGCGAGCAGGACCGAGGCCGCGGCGCCGGCCTGGGTGCCAACATCAACATTCCCTTGCCGCCGGGCAGTGGTCACGCCACCTATTTGCAGGCGATGGAACGCATCGTAGTGCCAGCCCTTGAGCGTTTCGAACCAGAGCTGATCATCGTCGCCTGCGGTTATGACGCCAACGCCGTCGACCCGCTGGCGCGCATGCTACTGCACAGTGAGTCGTTCCGGCTGATGACCCGCACCCTGTGCCTGGCTGCCGAACGCTTGTGTCAGGGGCGCCTGGTGCTGGTGCACGAAGGTGGCTACAGCGAAGCCTATGTGCCGTTTTGCGGGTTGGCGACCCTGGAGGAATTGAGCGGCGTGCGCACGGCGGTAGACGACCCGATGCTGGAGTTTGTGCAGTTGCAGCAGCCCGGTGCGGCGCTGTTGGGGTTTCAGGAGCAGTGGGTGGAGCGCTTGGCGCAAGGAGCTACCGACTGTCCCGCATGCGCCAAACCTCTACTTTCATAAATGACAGGTAGCCTGATCAGGACTGGGTGCGCCCTGTCCAATAACTACCCTCGCCCATGACTCCCGCTGAACTGAGCGGTGCCACTCGAAAGACGTAGTTGGTACCCGGCTCCAGGTTGTCAAAAGTGGCGGTGGTTTCTTCTTGGATATTGGGCCTCTCCATATCCTCACTTGAGACTTCATAGGTAGCGGCGTCAGGTAACTTTTCCCAGCGGATGGTGATCGACGTTCGCCCTTGCTCCGATGTCTCCAAGCCGCCTAATTGACTTGGACGATGTTCGCTTAACGTCGACGTCAATACCTGTGTGGGCTCGCTCTCGCCGTCTGGAGTGCAGGCAACGACACTGAAAATGTATTTCCCGTCCCCCTCACGGCTCAAACCAGCAGCGGGATACGCCGTTTGATATTTATTGCGGGCGACTGTCGTTTTGTCGTCAGGGTCACCCACCGGATAATAGGTGAGTTTATAGCCATCGACCTCGCCACTTGCCATCGCCCAATGTACCCAGATTCCGTCGGGCACATCGTTGAAGTCAACGCCAACAAATCTGATTTTCCTGGGTTTTTCGGGTTTGTCGGGAACCTCATAGGGAACAAAGGTCGTACCCCCCTGGCGGCTACCGCCTGTGACCCGAACTGAGTACCTCACGCCGGTTTTCAGCCCGGAGAAGCCAGTTTCATTGCCTTGTACGAGCCTAATGCTCTCGTCGCCCTGAGGAAACTCCCAGTATGCAACGGTGTATTGTGCTGCGCTATTACCGTCCCATGTGATCTTTGCCGACGTGGAACTCGTAATCTCGACGTTTACATTGAGCCGGTTATTGAGTGGTTCGTTCATGACATGAGCCCTTTTGACGGAGTGGCATAGACGATTGCATCCCCTTGTTCGAACCAAAGGGAGCACTCAATAAACGCCTAAGGGCATTCTGCGTCTACTGTCATAACTAACAGGTCCCTAGGTTTTTGCGACCAATGAAATTCCGCCCCCCACGTCAGTCCTGGGCTTGGTTTATTGCCAAGCGCCACACCCGCCCGATATCCGCAGCCCGCTCGCGCAACAGCCGCGGTGCCTCGCGGCAGGCCTGCTCCAGGCTCATCGGCCCCGATGGCAAGGCAAATGCTGCGTCCACCCCGTGGGCGTACATCTGCTCGTAACCGTCGCCCAATGTGCCCGCGATCACAATGACCGGGACTCCATGCCGCTGGGCGATGCGCGCCACGCCAAACGGGGTTTTGCCGCGCAGGGTCTGGGCGTCGAAGCGGCCTTCGCCGGTGATCACCAGGTCGGCACCGCGCACCGCCTCATCAAGGCCGACCAGTTCGGCGACCACCTCCACCCCCGGGCGAAATTGCGCACCGAGAAATGCCTTGGCGGCAAAGCCAAGGCCACCGGCGGCGCCGCTGCCGGGTTGGTCGCGCACATCGTTGGGCAACACCTGGGCGCAGTGGTCAGCGAAGTGGCCGAGGGCGGCGTCCAGTTGTGCCACTTGCTCGGGGCTCGCGCCTTTTTGCGGGCCGAAAATCGCTGAGGCGCCGTGGGGGCCACACAGCGGATTGTTGACGTCGGCGGCAATTTCAAAGCGCACCTGTGCCAGGCGCGGGTCGAGCGTTTCAAGGCTGATACGCGACAGGCGCGCCAACGCCAGACCGCCAGGGGGCAGTGGCTGACTTTCGCCATCGAGAAGTTGCACGCCAAGGGCCTGCATCGCACCCGCCCCGCCGTCGTTGGTGGCACTGCCGCCAATCGCCAGGATGATGCGCTGCGCCCCAGAATCCAGCGCGGCGCGGATCAATTCGCCGGTGCCGTAGGTCGTACTAGAGCATGCGTCGCGCTGCCCCGGCGCGACCAGTTGCAAGCCGCTGGCCTCGGCCATCTCAATGATCGCGGTATGGCTGTCAGCCAACCAACCCCAGCGCGCCTCAACGGTGCCGCCCAATGGCCCTCGGACCGTTTGCCGGCGCAGCTCGCCATTACACGCGGCGAGCACCGCATCCACCGTCCCCTCCCCGCCATCGGCCATCGGGCACTGAACCAAGTGTGCATCCGGCCAGACCTGCGCCAACCCCGCGGCAATCGCCTGGGCGACACCTGCGGCACTCAGGCTATCCTTGAACGAGTCGGGGGCGATGATGATTTTCATGGGGTTTCTCCGGTTTTTATAACGCCCATGCTGCCAGTTGGCTTGGGTAATGACGCCGGTCCGATGCACAAGTGTGGGTGGGGTTTGTTGTTCATTGCTACAAAGCCTGGGGCAACAACTGCACACCCAGGTACAAGGCCAGCATGCCGTCGAGGGTCAGCGGGTCAACGCCGCTGAGTTCGGCAATCCGCTCCATGCGGTAGCGCAGACTGTTGCGATGAATGCCCAAGGCATCCGCACAGGCCTGGCTTTGCCCGTCGTGTTCGCACCAACTGCGCAAGGTGGCCAGCAGTTGTCCGTTGCTGTCTTTGGTCAGCACCTTGCGCAACGGGTTGAGCAATTCGTCCAGCGCGTCGTCGTTGCGATGACGCCAGAGCATGACCGGCAGCCGATAGCGGTTGAGGGTCAACAGCCGCGATTGCGGGAGGATATCGCGACCGTAAGCGAGCAGATCACCCACCCGGCGATAACAGCGGCGCAGCCCCGCCAAGCCCTCCGCTTGCCCGCCGACGGCAACGCGCAGGATGTTCCAGCCCAGGCCGTCGAGTTTTTCCAGCAAGCGAGGGTTGTCGACCTGCACCGCAGCGGGTCGGCACCACAGCAGGGAAAACTGCGCGCAGCTGACACACCAACTGTCCGGGTAACGGCTGGTGAGCCATGCGCTCAGGGCCTCCGCTGATTGGCCCGCACCCAGCTCGAACAGATACGGCGTGCGCGCCAGCTGCGGCTTGAGCCCCAGTTGCTGGGCTTCGTCGACCAGACGCGGTGAGTCGCCGCTGTCGGCCAGCAGCAAGGCCAGCAGGTCATCGCAACGCTGACGCCGCCATTGCTGCTCGGCTTGCTGGTGGCGGTGGCTGACCAGCATTTCAGCGGTCATGCGCACCAGTTCGGCATAGGTGCGCAGCCCATCCGGTTCGCCAGTGATACCAAGCACGCCGATCAGGCGTTGATCATGCAGCAGCGGCAGGTTAATGCCCGGCTGCACGCCCTTGAGGTGCTTGGCGGTCTGCCCGTCGATTTCCACCACGCGACCATTGGCCAAGACCAGTTGCGCGCCTTCGTGGCGAGTATTGATACGCTCCTGCTCGCCGCTGCCGAGGATCAGGCCCTGGCTGTCCATGACGTTGACGTTATAGGGCAGGATTGCCATGGTGCGATCGACAATCTCCTGCGCCAAGTCATGATCAAGCTCGAACATGGGGCTAATTTCCTAAAAAACGGGTTGTTCACCGGCACAGCGCAAAGCCTGCTTCACTGTGCGCCAGCACAAAGACAGTCGCCCATCACGTCACCGAGACTGTTGGGGCGGTCAACGTTACCCTCGCACCGCGAAAAATCATAATAAAGAGAGATTCCCATGTCACAGAGCGCCACTGCCGCACTGGCTAGCGATGACGATAAAAATGCCATCTATAAGCGCATCACCCTGCGCCTGATCCCCTTCATCTTTATCTGCTACCTGTTCAACTACCTGGACCGGGTGAACGTTGGCTTTGCCAAGTTGCAGATGCTCGATGCGTTGAAGTTCAGCGAAACCGTGTACGGCCTGGGTGCCGGGATTTTCTTTATCGGCTACGTGCTGTGTGGCGTGCCGAGCAACCTGGCGCTGACCAAGTTCGGCCCACGGCGCTGGATCGCATTGATGATGATTGTGTGGGGCACGCTGTCCACGTGCCTGCTGTTTGTGACCACGCCCACGCATTTCTACACGTTGCGCCTGTTTACCGGTGCTGCGGAAGCCGGCTTCTTCCCCGGTGTGGTGCTGTATCTCTCGCAGTGGTTCCCGACCTTCCGACGTGGTCGGATCATGGCACTGTTCATGTCGGCAATCCCGGTGTCCGGCTTGCTCGGCAGCCCGTTTTCCGGCTGGATCCTCAATCACTTTGCCGCCGGTCAAGGTGGCTTGGCGGGCTGGCAGTGGATGTTCCTGCTGCAAGGCATCCCGACCGTGATCCTCGGCGCCCTCGCCTACTTCCTGCTCAGTGACAGCTTCGCCAACGCCACGTGGCTCAAGCCCCATGAGCGTGCGGTGCTGGAAGCCGACCAGGCCACGGACCTGGCGAACAAGCCCCGAACCACCACCGACTCCCTGGCCGAAGTGTTCAAGAACCCGGCGATCTGGGCATTCGGGCTGATCTACTTCTGCATCCAGAGTGGCGTATATGCGATCAATTTCTGGCTGCCGTCGATCATCAAGAACCTGGGTTTCAGCGATAACCTGGTGATTGGTTGGCTCAGCGCGATCCCGTATCTGCTGGCGGCGGTGTTCATGTTGCTGGTGGGGCGCTCCGCTGACATGCGCAAGGAGCGTCGCTGGCACCTGGTGGTGCCGATGTTGATGGGGGCAGTCGGCCTGGTGATCGCGGTGAATTTCGCCACCACACCGGCCATTGCCATTCTCGGCTTGACCATCGCCACTATGGGCGCCCTCACCGGCTTGCCGATGTTCTGGCCGGTGCCTACCGCGATGCTCAGCGCGGGCGCCGCGGCGGGAGGGTTGGCGTTGATCAACTCCATGGGGCAGATGGCGGGCTTTCTCAGCCCGTATATCGTGGGGTTTGTGAAGGATGCCACCGGGTCTACGGATGTGGCGCTGTATCTGCTGGCGGGGGTGATTGTCGCGGGTAGTGTGTTGGCTTTGCGTATGACGCGTACCTTGAAGGTATAACAACACGTGTGGGAGCAAGCCCGCTCCCACATTTTGCCCAGTGTCTACAGCTGACCACCGCCGTCGATATCGATCACAGCGCCGGTCATAAAGCCATTTTCCATGGCCAGTACATAACCCGCCGCCACTTCTTCAGCCTGCCCTACCCGGCCAACCGGCAAGGCTCCACCAGCCTTGGCAAACATCGCCAAACGCTGCTCCTCGCAAAGCCCTGCATAGGCCGGTGTATCAATCACGCCGGGGCTGATGACATTGACCCGACGCGGTGCCAGCTCTTTGGCCAGTTGCTTGCCCAGCGCTTCGGTCGCTGCATTGATGCCGGTCTTGATGAACTGCCCCGCAGCCAATTTGCGCCCCAGCTGGCCCGAGGTCAGGATGATACTGCCGTGTTCATGCAGAAACGGCAGCGCTTGTTGAATCGCACGTAGCGCCCCCCAAAGTTTCACGTTGAAGTTGTCCTGGGCTTCGTCCAGGTCGGTTTCGATCAAGGTCTTGGCCCGCACCGAGGGCCCCGAGGTGTAGACCAGATGGTCAAAGTGCCCCACCGTTTCGAACAATCTCTGCAGGGAGGCGCTGTCAGTGACGTCCACTGGTTCGCTGCGTACGCCGTTGTCGATACCGGGCATCAAGCGACGCCCGGCCAGCACCACCTGCGCACCACGAGCGATGGCGGCCAGGGCTACGGCGGCGCCTATACCGCTGCTGCCGCCAATCACGATGACGGTTTTACCGTTGAGGGAAGATGTCATGGGCTAACTACCTGGGTGAGAACGTGAGTGTTCATCTTCCCAGCTTGGCAATCAGCGAAAAATCCCGGTAAAACGACAAGATCTTTAAAGGATTTTTATTAATGAGTTCGATCCTCGACCTTGAAGTCTTCGTGCGCAGCGCCGACACCGGCAGCTTGACGGCCGCCGCCCGTGGGCTTGGCCTGACCCCGGCGGCGGCCAGTATTGCGCTCAAGCGCCTTGAAACCCGGCTAGGCATGCGCTTGCTCGCCCGCTCCACGCGGAGCATGCGCCTGACCGAAGAAGGCCGGCGATATCTGGACAGCGTGCGGGTGGCACTGGAAGCCTTGTCGGAAGGCGAACACGCCATCAAGCAACAAGGCCAAAGCCTCAGCGGCCTATTGCAGTTGGCGGCGCCCTCGGATTTTGGCCGCAATGTGCTGCTGGGCTGGCTGGACGAGTTCAAGCTCGAACACCCGAATATCCGCCTGCAACTGTTGCTCAACGACACCAATGCCGATTTGTTTCGCGACACCGTCGACATTGCCTTGCGGTTTGGCGTACCGAGGGATTCGAGCCTGGTGGCGCTGCCGGTGGTGCCCGACCACCGGCGCATTCCTTGCGCCAGCCCCGAATACCTGGCGCGCCATGGCACGCCACGTACGCCAGCAGACTTGGCACGACACAGCACGTTGCGTTACATGCGTCGGGGGCAGGCGAATAACACCTGGTATTTTCGCCAAGGCGCACTGCTCCAGGAAGTCGAAGTCAGCGGTGACTACCTCAGCGATGACGGCGAAATTGTGCGGCGTTGGGCTTTGACGGGCCACGGCATCGCCTATAAAGCCAACCTGGACATCGCACGTGATCTCCAGGCCGGCCGGCTGGTGGCCCTGTTGCCCGACTGGCAAGGCGAGCCAACCCCGTTCAACTTGATGTGCCCTCACCGCCTGCAAGTGTCGGAGCGCGTGAAAGTGTTGCATCGTTTTCTACAACAACGCTGCCAGACTTTGCTGCGCGCATGAATAAACGCGCCCCGGGCTTGTTCCAGAGCGGTCGGGTCTGGTATTGCATCACTCATGTTTACCTGCCATGAGGAGCTTTGCATGATTTACCGCACATTGGGCCAGTCCGGGTTGAGGGTCAGCGCACTGACCCTTGGCACCATGATGTTTGGCGAACAGACCAGCACCGAAGACTCGCTGCGGATCATCGACAAGGCCTGGGATCAGGGCATCAATTTTATCGACACGGCTGACGTCTACACTGCCGGGCGCTCCGAAGAGATCGTCGGCGAAGCCATTGCGCGCAATCGCCAGGATTGGGTACTGGCCAGCAAAGTCGGCTTCGGCCCTGCCGATGGCTTGCCCAACCGCAGTGGTTTGAGCCGCAAGCGCGTCTTCAATGCGCTGGAGGCCAGCCTTGCGCGCCTGGATACCGATTATCTGGACATCTACTACCTGCACCGTGAAGACCACGACACCCCGTTGGAAGTGACGGTGTCGGCCATCGGTGACCTGATCCGCCAAGGCAAGATCCGCTACTGGGGCCTGTCCAACTACCGGGGCTGGCGCATTGCTGAGGTGATTCGCGTGGCCGAGCGTCTGGGGGTGGATAAA
This sequence comes from Pseudomonas sp. MF6755, assembly GCF_016405635.1. NCBI lineage: Bacteria > Pseudomonadati > Pseudomonadota > Gammaproteobacteria > Pseudomonadales > Pseudomonadaceae > Pseudomonas > Pseudomonas sp. MF6755. The sequence continues at coordinate 46,270 of NZ_JAEKDA010000003.1, read as the reverse complement.
CCGATCATCAGCCAGCCGCTGTACAACATCGTCAACCGTCAGGCCGAGACGGAGCAGATCACTGCAGCGGCGGCCTATGGGTTGGGCGTAGTGCCTTATAGCCCGCTGGCCCGTGGGGTGCTCAGCGGCAAGTACGCGCCTGATGTCACACCCGAGCCTGGCAGCCGCGCCGCGCGCCAGGACAAGCGCATCCTGGAAACCGAATGGCGGATGGAGTCGCTGCGTATCGCCCAGCAGATCCAGCAATACACCCAGGGGCGCGGCGTTGGGATCGTGGAATTCGCGATTGCCTGGGTGCTGAACAACGCGGCGGTGAGTTCGGCGATTGTCGGGCCGCGTACCGAGGCGCAGTGGGATGCGTATACAGGCGCCCTGGCGGTGAGGATTACGCCAGAGGATGAGGCCTTTATTGATTCGTTGGTCACACCGGGGCATTCGTCCACGCCGGGATTCAATGATGTCGGTCATTTCGTCTCGGGCCGCGTGGCACGCACTTAGTGGCGAGCGAGCAAGCAAGCTCCCTCGCCACATGATGCGACGAAACCGAAAAACTTTTGCGCTAAAAGCACCATAATCCCCTGCTGAAGTTTCCCTCTTTGTGTATCAGTCGGTTTTCGCGAGGACAGCGTGTCTAAAGGTGTTGTGTTATCGGTATTGGCCTCGGTGTTGTTTGCCGTGATGTATTACTTCACGTCGTTGCTCACCCCTCTGAGCGGCCTGGAGATTTTTGGTTGGCGCATGCTGCTGACCGTGCCCTGTATGACAGTGTTCATGATCGTCAGCGGAGAATGGCGTCGTGTGTGGGAATTGCTGCGCATGCTCGCGTCCAAGCCACGCCTGATCGGCGGTGTGCTGGTGTCTTCTGCCTTGCTTGGCGTGCAGTTGTGGCTGTTCATGTGGGCCCCGCTGAACGGGCGCAGCCTGGATGTGTCGGTGGGGTATTTCCTGTTGCCGCTGACCATGGTGCTGACGGGGCGCCTGGTGTATGGCGAGCGGTTGTCGCGCCTGCAACAGATCGCGGTGTTTTTCGCCGTCCTCGGGGTTCTTAACGAGTTGTATCAGGCCGGTGGTTTTTCCTGGGCGACGCTGGTGGTGATCATCGGCTACCCGGTCTATTTCGTGGTCCGTAAGTACCTGACCACCGATCATCTGGGCGGTTTGTGGCTGGACATGGCACTGATGCTGCCGGTGGCGTGGTGGTTTGTGCAGAGCGGCGAGCAGGGTTTTGCCGTGCTCGATGTATACCCCAAGCTGTACGCACTGATTCCGATGCTGGGGTTGATCAGCGCGTCGGCGCTGGTGAGCTACATTATCGCCAGCCGCTTGCTCGCCTTCAGCCTGTTCGGGCTGCTCAGCTACGTGGAACCGGTGTTGTTGCTGGCGGTAGCGCTATTGCTGGGAGAAGGGATCAAGGGCGGCCAATGGTTGACTTACATTCCAATCTGGCTGGCCGTGATGGTGCTGGTGTATGAGGGATTCAAGCATCTGGTGCGTCAGCGACGGGCCTGAGTGGCAGGCCGGGATGGATGTCGGTGGCGGGGGCATCCATACCCCTCTTTGCTACAGCATGGGCTGATTCAGACCCTCACCTCGGTCGTCGGCTCTTCGGGCGCGCCGGCCGCATGCTCAATGGTGTCGGCCGCGGTGTTCAATCTATCCCTCCATGTGCCATAGATGGGAATACTGCTCTGGGCTGCACCGCCTATCGTTGTGATGTAGTTATCCATCGTCTCCTTATCAATACCAAACAGCTTGCCCAGCCGATTATCGTGGTTCAGTTCAAGCAGCGTTCCTGTGACCGGGTTTTTGAGGATCTCTTCGATGGAGTTGGCTATATCGTCAGGAACGCCCAGCGCTTTCAGCGCCGTCCCCAGGCCGTGTCCCGGGTTCCGGAGTTGTTTCAGGAATTCGTCCAGAAGCCCGCGCATATCGTTGGCGCCCACATTGTCCAGGGAAACGCTGGTGACTTTGCGGGTGTATTGATGGAGCGTCATCGGTTCAAGCGGCTTGTTTTCGTTCAGCCCGTTTTGAACGAAGTACCAATCCTTGCCGCTGCTGCCGTGCATGTTTCCATAAGCGTCATAGCTATACAGCACTTTCTGCCCATCCTCCCGATACCCGATATAGGTCGCCCTACCATCAGGCTCCAACTTGAAAAGTTGCGTGCGAACCAACCCATTGACGGGTGCGGGCGGGACGCTGGCACCTTTGTCCAAACGCGCGAAAATATCGCCCTTTTCGTAACCGAAACTTCCCACCACGGCATTGATGTCGCCATCGGCAAACGCGCCCAATTTATCGCTCACCCGCGCCATCTGTTTAGGCGCGTCGGGATTGGAAAAGTGATCTGCAAAGCGTGCTCGTTCGGCCGGGTCTTTGGCCACACCCTTTACCCATTCAGTTATCTCTTGCGCGGTGTTGAACTCATGAAACGACAATACTTTTTCTTCCGGCATATACACGAGAAAATTGGGCCCGTCGGCCGTGGGCGGCACTCGCTTGATGACCAGCATGTCTTTGGATTGAACACCATCGACAGCAAAGGTAGACACCTGTACGCCGGGCGCCCCCGGTTTACCAGGGTTCACCACCGCCTTCACAAGCTCATGCCCCTTGGGGCTTAAGTCACCACTGCCGAACTGTTCTTCACCCTCGTCGAGAAAGCGTTGGCGCGCCTGATCGATTGGATCCCCTTCAGCGGTTGAGCGGATATCACGGATTGGGCCTGCCTGGTTCGATGATACCGATGCGCCGATCTGTGGTTGAGTGGCGGGAAAATTCACAGTCATAATGTAGGCCTCTTAATTATTGAGGCGCAGGACTTTTCCTGCGTCCAACTCCCTAAGTGATATCTGGCGAAACAACTGTTCCAAGTGAGCCGAACGCTAATTACGACACGATGTAAAACGCACAAAAAAGCCCGGTAAAAACCGGGCTTTTTCGTTATCCAGTGAATCACTCGGCGGTCAAGACACCACGACGCACCTGGTCTCGCTCGATCGACTCGAACAGCGCCTTGAAGTTGCCCTCGCCAAATCCATCGTCACCCTTGCGCTGGATGAACTCGAAGAACACCGGGCCCATCAGGGTTTCCGAGAAGATCTGTAACAGCAGTCGCTTGTCGCCTGCAACCGACGAACCATCCAGCAGGATGCCACGCGATTGCAGTTGATCCACCGGTTCACCGTGGTTCGGCAGGCGGCCTTCAAGCATTTCGTAGTAAGTGTCCGGCGGCGCGGTCATGAAGCGCATACCGATCTTCTTCAGCGCGTCCCAGGTCTTGATCAAGTCGTCGGTAAGGAATGCCACGTGCTGGATGCCCTCGCCGTTGAACTGCATCAGGAACTCTTCGATCTGCCCGGCGCCCTTGGATGATTCTTCGTTCAACGGGATACGGATCTTGCCGTCCGGCGCGCTCATGGCCTTGGAAGTCAGGCCGGTGTATTCGCCCTTGATATCGAAGTAACGCGCTTCACGGAAGTTGAACAGTTTTTCGTAGAAGTTGGCCCAGTAGATCATGCGGCCGCGATAGACGTTGTGGGTCAGATGGTCGATAACCTTGAGGCCGGCACCTACCGGGTTGCGGTCGACGCCTTCGAGGTAGACAAAGTCGATGTCATAGATCGAGCTGCCTTCGCCGAAACGGTCGATCAGGTACAACGGCGAACCGCCAATACCTTTGATCGCCGGCAGGTTCAGCTCCATCGGGCCGGTTTCGATGTGTATCGGCTGGGCACCCAGTTCCAGGGCACGGTTGTAGGCCTGCTGCGAATCCTTGACGCGAAAGCCCATGCCGCACACCGACGGGCCGTGTTCGGCCGCGAAGTAGGCAGCCAGGCTGCCCGGTTCGTTGTTGAGGATCAGGTTGATCTCGCCCTGGCGATACAGGTGCACATTCTTGGAACGGTGGGTCGCCACCTTGGTGAAGCCCATGATCTCGAAGATCGGCTCCAGGGTGCCTGGGGTCGGCGATGCGAATTCGATAAATTCAAAGCCCATCAGGCCCATTGGGTTTTCGTATTGGTCGGTCATGTTCGGTGCCTCATCATTCTTGTTGGTAGCAATTGTTTAGTTGCGAGCAAGGATGAGGCCGGAGGGTGGCGCACAGGAAAGACCCCGCACGCTGCGGGCGAGGAAGTCACCAAAGATGAGGGGGGAGCCGAGTAGCTTCATGGTGTCATCAGTCTCTGACGGCCGAGGCTTGCGTGAGCGCAAGTCCATATTCTTGTATGCGTAAACCGATTCTACACAGCGTAACCAGGTTTGTCCGTACTCTTATCAAATCCCCATTACCCTGCCCTGCGCAAGGGGTTTGTTGCACAGGTAGCGACCTGGCGGGATGACCGCACCGCCCGCCACCCTGGCCTTCATCGCATTGGGCTTAAGGCCACGCCATGCTCACGCGTGGTGCCATGGTCATCCAAGGTGGTGAAGCGCAACGTGGCAGGGCCTTGCCACGGGGTTTCCCTGCCGGGCATTGCAATGGCCACCGCAGTCTGTGGCAAAAGCATCGGTGGGTCTTCGCTGCGATATTCGCTGCCCTCATGGAGCAGTACGATGCTGGACAGCGTCACATGATAGGCGCCAGGGTTGCGCACCAGCAGTACCGGCTTGTCGTTATCCAGCCGCCACTGTAGCGCTTGCACGGCGTCTTCCACACGTCCCGGCAGGCCGGCGGGTCGCAGGAACAGTTTGATGCGCGTGCGAAAAGCAAATTGCAGATGATTGTTCGTTTCAGCACTGGGCCGGATACCCAAGACATTCAGCCAGTAAACCGACTCCTGGGAAGGCGTCATCGCTGGCCGTTGCGCGGCGTGGTAAACCACCCGCAGCGCCTTGGCCTTGCCTGCCTCCAATTTGAGGATGGGTGGAGTTACCGTAAATGGCACATCGCTCAACTCCGGTGGGGCCTGCGGGTCGCCTTCATCGATCCATACCTGCACCAGGCGCGGGCCGTCGGCCTCGTTGTGCAGGTTGACCGTCACCCCCGAAGCGGCGGCCGCGTAGATGATACGGGTTCGATCAATGACAATTTCCCCGTTGGCCGGCAATACCTGAACCGCCACGATCAGGCTGAGCACCGCCCTCAACACGCCGCTGGCTCTCATGTGGCTCACCGATAGGTCAGTGTAAACGTCGCCAGGCCATTGGCCGGGCCGGGATGGATACTCTTGCTCGTCTGTATAAAACGAGCCGTCAACGGAATCTGGAAAGTGCCATTGTCGGTACTGCCTGCCAACCATTGATGGGGCGCGCCGACCGTCGCGGAATCGGGGCCGTAGCTGATCACTCGGTCACCGAAAAGCAGCTGCAGGGCCACGCCCCTGGCCTTCGAGGTGGCTGTGAGTGTCAACCGGTCACTGCGATTGCTCGGTTGGGTCTGGTCGGTCAAGGCCACCAGGACATCCAGGCGCCCTCCGCTGCCCCCGGCGCATTGCAAAGTGATAGTGCCTGTGGCATTGCCCGCCACGCTGTTGATGCCGGTGAACGCCCGGCTTTCCACGGTGCCAAGCGGTATAGCCACCGAGGGTGTCGACACGGTGCAGGTGGGCTTGCTCGGCGGGCCTATTTCAATGCTGCCGAAGTTGATGGCATGGAAGGTGGCATTGGTGTACAGGTTCAGGCCTGAGAAGGTACGAGGTATGACGGTGCCTCCCGAAACCGCTCCGATCACCACAAAAAACACCCGACCGCGTGCCCCCCATGTGGGCAGCCCGGGGTACACCGGCCCGTGCAATACCGTCACGCCGGTGGTCACGATCTTCATCGGCCCGCTGTCACGATCTTCGGCCATAAACGCAAAACCGACGCCCGGCACGCCAGTGAGATAGACCGGCATGGCAAGCCCGGAATGACCGAAATAGTGACCGGACCAAGGAATATCCCTGGAGATGCCGATGGACGACCAGTACTCAATAATGACATGGGGGTCGTAAGTGCAACTCAGCCCATGTGTCACCTCGATGGGGTAACCGTCCGGGCTGCCCAACACCTGGCCGACCACCGGATTGGTGGGAACCGTTATACGCGGCACCGAAAGCACCGTGGGTGCTGCGGGTGTACAGGTGGCCTTGGCCTGAACACGCTCTACGACCAGAATGGCAGAACAGGTCAAGACAACAAGGAGCGCCCGGCGCAGGGCGTGCGTTCGTTTCATCAACTGTTCTCCTCGTGCGCCCGTGTGTCGGCCGTGCACTGGCTGACTAATTGGTCCGCAGCCTCCTGACGTTGGCCAGGCTCCCGGGGTGGCAGGCGGTAATGGATATAACAACGGTCAGCTGGCGTTTGCGCCCACTGGACGGTCAGCCGCCCCTGGTCGGCCACCCCGCGGACAAACGCCTTGCCGGCCTGCCCGACCACCCCGACCTCGCTGCCGTGCTCGTCGAATACCTGGGCGGCAAACGGCAGCGGCCTGCCGTCCAGATGAGTAGCCTTGATCACCACTGCCCGGCCGCTGACGGTCTCAAACCTGATCAGCGACACCGCACCCAGCGTCGGCACCACGGACTGGTTTGACTCTTTGAGTTCCACGTCCATGGGCATGCCTTCCGGATCGATATCCACTTCATTGCGCTGGTAGGCCCTGAGGGAAGGCAGCACCCCATACCCATGTTTGTCGATACGAGCCCCGGAACCACCGAGCTGCGCGCCTTGGGCATCAGGCGCATACACCAGGGCCGAGGCCTCACCGAGGTTTTGCGAGAATGTGACACCACGCCGATGGGCAATAAGCCCGCCGTCGGCACTCATGGACACTTGCGAACTGTCGCGGCTCTGGCCATAGCCGGCGCGCAGGTTGGCGGCGCTGTCGCGATAACCGGCGTAGGCATTCAAGCTTGCACCGTCCTGACTGCCCGTGCCCCGACTGCCAACCAGGCCGTAGTGGGTTTGGGCTGAGTCGCCCAGCAAGCCATTGATGCCGACTTGTTGCTGGCTGCCGCGTGACTCACCGGTTTCTCGGGACATTGAACTGCTCAGGTTCGGTGCTCGCACGCCTTCGCCCAACGGCACGGACAGGGTCAGTACCAGGCGATTATCCAAACGCCCCATGTGCATTGAGCGGCCGAAGAAGATTTCGTCACTGCGTTCGCGTTCACTCAACTGGTGGGTTTCACTGACTCTGGAGCGCTGCGCCAATAGGTTCCAGTTGAGCTTTCTCCAGCTGGACCCATAACTGACGGTGAATGAGGTCTGGCGCCCTTGTTGACCGGCCCAGTAGTCAATGGAACTGCCGTACACGCTTAACGTCCCTTTTCCCAACTGCTGACTGATCGTCAGGTCAACGCGGCTTTTCTGCCGGGCGTAATGGTCAATGTTTCCGCCCCGGTGCCCCAGTTCCCGCACGTTCAGCGCGTCAGGCAGGCTCAGGTAGCCAGCGGTAGAAAAACGATAGGCGCCCAACGCAAAATGCGTTCCCGAAAACGGCACGTTCTTGTTATAGGCCAAGCCCCAGCTTTGTCCGTCCACCACGCCCAAGCCCTGCATCTGTGTGCGCGAATGGGTGCTGTCCAGGGCAAACGCGCCCATGGGAGTGCTCATTGCCAGGCCGGCCTTGCCCTGCGCGTAGCCCTGGGAAAAGGTGGCGCCACCGTAGCTTGTGAGGCGATCGGTAAGGCCAAGCTGGAGCGTGCCTTGAAATACTCCAGGGCTGGCGCTACTCACCCCACGTTGCTGGACTTGCCCCAAGGTCGCGCGGTAGTGGCTGGCGCCGTCACGCAGCAGGTACGGTGCTACTGAGTAGGGCACGACGAAGGTGGTGCGTCGCCCACCCACTTCGATGACGCTGACGTTGAGATCGCCCCCGTAGCCGGTGGGGTACAGGTCGTCGATGACAAACGGCCCTGGGGCCACCGTGGTTTCATAGATGGTGTAGCCGTTCTGGCGCACCGTCACCGTGGCGTTGCTGTCGGCGATACCGCGCACCTGCGGCGCATAGCCCTGCTGCGACTGGGCAAGCATGCGGTCATCGGTTGCCAGGGTAATGCCGCGCACACGCACGCCATCAAGGATCTGGCCGCTGCTGAAACTGTCGCCGATGGTCAATTGTGAGCGCCAGTCGGCAAGGGGGCGCTGCAGGTAGGTGGCAGTGTGTTGATACGCCGACACGCCTTGCCGGGATGTCCAGGCTAACCCTCCTTGATGACGCAGTCGCCAGTTGCCCAGGTTGAAGCCACCATTAAGGCCCAGGTAACTGCGGTCTTCCCCTGACCCTGACGTTGCCGCCGCGGCACTGAGGTTGTAATTGAGCAGCGCGGCGTCAACGCCGTTGTCCCACTGGGCAGGATCAACATAGCCGCGTACCGAGCGCGTGATATAGACCTGCGGGATGCTGACGTTCAGCGTCAGGGACTCGATCTCCATGTGGCTGCTGGCCAAGGGGATCCATTGGGTGATCTCGCGGCAAGTGGTATCGGCGTCGTGTTCGACGGTTGGCAGTGCTACCCCGAGCCGGGCAAACTCTGCCGTGTTCAAGCAAGGCTGTGCATCGTCCTGTTGATCTCGGGCGACGAAGTTGATTTCGCGGCGCCCCATCGATTGCCCATTGAGCATGACATTGACACGATAGATGCCAGGCGCCAACACATTGCTGACATTGAACCGCGAAATATCCGCGGACGTGGATAGGCCGCTGGCAAAGGCTTCCAGGTCAAACAGCAAAGGGGCGGCCTCAGCCGAGATCAATAGCGAACCGAGCAGGCCTAGCAGTAATGCAAACCTGGAATGGGAAGCCCGCCTGGCAGTGAAGCGATGAAGCGATAATTGCAGTAAGGCAAACATGGTCAGTACTTCAGGGGAGCACGCTGCGGCACGGAAAATGCGCCGTAATCGTTGATGTATTTGAAATGTACCTGGGCGTCCGCCGGGATCGCTTGCACGATGTCGCGCACGGGCAGCTTCAAGTTGCCACCGGGGGGCACCATGCCCGCTTCCGCCGGCAACAGCCGCGCATCGGGTTGCGGGCCCATGGCCAGCGCCACCTCATTGAACGTCACGTGGTAGGCCGAGGGGTTATGCACTTCCAGTAAAGGCCCCTGGGCACTCCGGTGCAGGGTCCAGCGTAATTGGGTAGGTGCCTCGTCCGCCGTGCCCGGCAATTGGGCCGGGCGAAAGAACACCTTGGTGCGGATACGAAAGGCGAACTGCAGGTGATTCGACTGGTGCTCTTGCGAGCCGTATGGCGCCGCATCGACCTTGGGAGGAATCTCCAGGGCGTTAAGCCAGAACAACGACTCCCGATCGGTCGGCAGTGGGTCCTGGGTATAGACCAACCGCACCACCTGGCTTTTACCTGGGTCCAAGCGAAACACCGGCGGTGCCAGGCTGAAAGGCACATCGCTGTGCGACGGATCTTGCGCCGGGGTGCCCTGGTCCAACCACACCTGGACCAGCCGCGGAACACGCGGGTCATCATTGGTCAGGCGTAGCGTGATTTCACGGCGCTGCTGCGGATAGATGTGCCGCGTGCCGTCGATCACAACCCCGGCGACGGCAGCGGATGACAACCCGATACCGCTCAACATCGCACTTAGCAGGGGGGGCAAAAGCATTGTTCGGGCGAGCATGGGCCTATCCTTCGAGGCGTTGTCCTGCGCCCAGCGAACAGCCAGGCACTTGGCCTCGATCAGGGGAACGTCACGGAATACAGCACTTGCGTACTCACCGGGCCTGGAGTGGCGGTTCCCGTCGCGATGTATTGGGCGGCAAACGGCAACGTCACCGCACCGCTGGCGGGAACGGTGGCGGAGCTCGAATTCAGGCCCAGGCGAAGGTCCATCGGTTTGTTGGTGGCGCCGTCCACAATCTGTACTTCAACGAAGGAGGCCGGTTTCGGCGTCGCCGGTGCCCGGTTGATCAAGTTACCGGTAGCCGGGTTGATTGCAGGGCTGCTGCTCTCATACAACACGGCCACGACAGTATCCTTCGGGCAAGCGCCCACTTGGATGAAGAAGGGCTTTGCGCCGGCCGTCTGGCCTGCTGACTTGAGCGCGCTGACCTGGACCTTGCTCAGTGGAACCGCAAAGTCCGGGCTGGCCCCAGGCGTCGAGCCCGAGCCGCCGCTGATGCTGCAGGTTGTGCCGCTGATTTCGCCGCTCACGGTAATTGTGCCGTCTACCGCTAGAGCGGGTAGCGCGACAACGCCGGTAGCCGCCAGAAATACAACGGCCAGTGCGATTTTGTTCATTGCTGATATTTCCTCGTTAGATCATTAAAAAATTACAAGCCAGCATTCACTGATCGAAAGACGAGACTTAACCTTCCCGCCAAAATTGGGCTCAGTGGCTGTGAAAGAGGCTGTAGGGATGAGTGCGCCTGAGTCTCTTACTTCTTGCAACGAAGTTTATGTTGCCAAGTTGAAGTGCCCGCCACAACTGACCGAACGGCTAGGTCAATCCGCTTCAAACAAGTGAGCGCCCCCGTGCAATGCCATCTATCATCGGCATACCCCACTCTTTTTTTGCGATTGACTGCGCCCATGCCCCTGACCTCCAAAGGCCCACGAAGCCGAGTTGCACGCTATTTCATCAGTGCAATCAGCGGCATGCTGCCCGTCCTGCTGGGGGTTGTGATTCTGTATTGGCAAGCCCAGCGCACCCTTGAACAAAGCACTGCACAGACAGCCCAGGAAGCGGTGCGCCAGTTTGACTTGATGCTCGACAACACTGCCCTCGCCGCCCGGGCCTTGCTTCCGCTGGCTGGCCAGCCCTGTGATAACGCGGTGCAGTTGGCGCTGCGCGAACAGGTCACGCGCCGCCCTTTCGTGCGCGCCACTACGCTGTCCTGGCAGAAAAACATTTATTGCAGTTCGCTGTTTGGTGGCAATTACCAATCCCCGGTCAACCCGGATGACTACGTGGACGGTTCGCTGTGGTTGATGAACGGCAACCCCGTCACGCCCGATACCGCACTGCTGGTGTATCGGCTGGTGGAGGGAGACCAAGGCGCGTTTGCCTCGGTTGACAGCTACCACCTGACCAATGCCTTGCGCCTGATCAGTCGTTACGCCTACCTGATATTGCAAGTGGGGCCTAACTGGCTGGACGCTAACGGCAAAGTGCATGACAACGCCGTGCCAGTATTTGCCGTGGCCCATCATCACCTGGCGTCCGGGCGTTATCACTACAGCGTCGACGCCGGCATGCCAGAGGGTGAAACCTGGCGGTATATGCAGGCCCGTTATCCAGCACTCTTCAGCCTGGTGGTGTTCTTTGGTGTGCTGGCCGGCGTCCTGGCTCATTGGCTGCAAAAACGCTCATCGGCGCCCACCCAGGAGTTGCAACGTGCGTTGAGTGCCAACGAATTCATCCCGTATTACCAACCTGTAGTGCGCGGTGACACGCGTCAGTGGGCCGGTTGTGAAGTGCTGATGCGCTGGAAACATCCAAAAGAGGGCTTGGTGCGCCCAGACCTGTTTATTCCCCTGGCCGAAGACTCCGGCTTGATTGTGCCGATGACCCGTGCCCTGCTGCGCCAGACTGCCGCGCAACTGGCGCCCCATACCGAGCGCTTCAGCCCTGGCTTCCATGTCGGCGTGAATATCACCGCACGCCACTGCCAGGACCTCGAACTGGTGACCGATTGCCGGGAATTCCTCGCCGCCTTCCCGCCAGGCCATGTCACCCTGGTGCTGGAGTTGACTGAGCGCGAGCTGATCGAGCCCACCGAGACCACCCGAAGCCTGTTCGACGCGCTGCATCAACTGGGCGTGATGATCGCGATTGATGACTTCGGTACCGGCCACTCCAGCCTGGGTTACTTGCGCAACTTCAATGTCGACTACTTGAAGATTGATCAAAGCTTTGTCGCCATGATCGGTGTTGATGCGTTGTCACGGCATATTCTTGACAGCATCATAGAACTGTCGGCCAAACTGGACCTTGGCATTGTTGCAGAAGGTGTAGAAACAGCCGAACAGTGTGAATACCTCGTAGCCCAAGGCGTGGATTTCTTGCAAGGCTATCTGTTCGGCCGACCGTTACCCTGCGATGAATTCATTAAATCACTGGGCAGCCGTTGAATAGCCGCGACTGCTTTGGATGAGAGATTGCACTCCCGGCAGAAGACATGATTTACTCGAGATGCATTAACTACTACAATTTTTCCTGCCTGTGCAGAACTCGCAGAGCGGTATTTTTGTTGAGTAGCCTTCACGCTCTTGGCTCATAGCTTTGTCTGCAGTTGATATCAGCAACTACATTATTGGAGTAAAGATTTTGTCCAGACTCGCCGAATTTCGTGCAGCAGAAAAAGCCCTTCAAGAGCAGCTTGCCCAGCTGGAATCCTTGAAGAACGACGCAGGCCTGAAGAAAGAAATCGAATTCGAAGAAAAACTCAAGAAGCTGATGGACAGCTACGGCAAGACCCTGCGCGACGTCATCTCCATTCTAGATCCGACGCCACGTAAAGCGGGCGCCCCGATCGCCGCAGCACCTAAACAGCGGCGTGCACGCGTGGTCAAGGTTTACCACAACCCGCACACCGGCGAACTGATCGAAACCAAAGGCGGCAACCACCGCGGCCTGAAAGCCTGGAAAGAAGAGTATGGCGCCGCCACTGTAGACTCCTGGCTGCGCGGCTGATCTACACGCAAACAAAAAGAGCCCCGCAATCGCGGGGCTCTTTTTGTTTGCAGGTTCGCAAGCGAACTTAACTAATAGTTCATTTTGTTCAGATTCGCTCAACTTAATCCGCTTATAATTTCAGGCTGTTGCGCACCGAGCTGACTTCATCCTTGCTCGCCTCGTAAGCTTGCGCCTGGCCTGCGTATGAAAATACATAGGCTTTATCGACATCCACCGCCCCCACTAATGTTTGCGACAGCACATGCCGCCCATTCTCGGTAATCACACATGTAGTTTCCAGTGCGTCAAGACGGCTCAATGTGGTGGGGTGCATCTTGCTGCACACACTTTGATAACCGCCTTGGGCAAAGTCTTTCTGGATGGATTTGCGCATTTCCAGCAGTACGCCGGGAAGATTAACTTTATGTCCAGCTTCAATCGGTGTGCCGGTTAACTCCATCACCATCAAGGTTGCGCCATTTTCATCATTTTTGATCGCTCGCTGGCGCGACACCGCTTGCGGTTTTGCGGGCGTTTCGCCGTCAGGCACGATCTCCTCGACCTGCCAGCCGCTCGGCCAGTGGATCTCAGGCTCGGCGGCCAGCACGAACGGGCTGGACAACAACACGCACACGGCGCTCAACAGCGGTTTACGAAACTCGATCATTGCGAAAAATACCCAAGGCTCAAGCGCCAAAGTTTGCAGCCCAGCCCCTGACGCTCGCAAGGGCCTTGTGCGCTTTTTCATTTGGCGCAGGCGGCGGGCCTTGCGTATCATGGCTCGGCTGCAAGGAGGCTGCCGCACGCCAAGGGACCGCTTTGCCCCATTTTTTCTGGAGGGCCCATGAGCCTGCACGAACTGAACACCTTCCCGGGCGTCACTGCCCAACCTGACACCGCAACCTCGAACTTCGTGTTCAACCACACCATGCTGCGGGTCAAGGACATCACCAAGTCGCTGGATTTCTACACCCGCGTCCTGGGCTTCTCCCTGGTTGAAAAACGCGACTTCCCGGAAGCCGAGTTCAGCCTGTACTTCCTCGCCTTGGTGGACAAGGCCCAGATCCCGGCCGACGCCGCCGAGCGCACCCAGTGGATGAAGTCGATCCCTGGCATTCTGGAACTGACCCACAACCATGGCACCGAAAACGATGCCGACTTTGCCTACCACAATGGCAACACCGACCCGCGTGGCTTTGGTCACATCTGCATCTCGGTGCCAGATATTGTCGCTGCGTGCGAGCGTTTCGAAGCCTTGGGCTGTGATTTCCAGAAGCGCCTGACGGATGGCCGCATGAAGAGCCTGGCCTTCATCAAGGATCCGGATGCTTACTGGGTCGAGATCATCCAGCCAGCACCGATGTAAGCGCACAGCAAGAACGAAAAAAGCCCCATGATCACTCACGGGGCTTTTTGGTTTCCAGCGGCCAGGTTATGCCGGAGCCGAAGTACGAATCAGGTGATCAAAGGCACTCAGCGAGGCTTTTGCGCCCTCACCCACCGCAATCACAATCTGCTTGTAAGGCACAGTAGTGACGTCACCGGCAGCAAACACGCCTGGCAATGAGGTCTCGCCACGGGCATCGACGATAATCTCGCCGCGCGGGGTCAACTCTACCGTGCCTTTGAGCCAATCGGTGTTGGGCAGCAAACCGATCTGAACAAAGATACCTTCCAGCTCGATGGTCTTGAACTCGCCACTGTCGCGGTCTTTGTAAGCAAGGCCGGTGACTTTCTGGCCATCGCCTTTGACTTCGCTGGTCAGCGCGCTGGTAATCACATCCACGTTCGGCAGGCTGTAGAGCTTGCGCTGCAACACCGCATCGGCGCGCAACTTGCTGTCGAACTCGAGCAAGGTGACGTGACTGACGATGCCGGCCAGGTCGATGGCCGCTTCCACGCCGGAGTTACCGCCGCCGATCACCGCCACACGCTTGCCCTTGAACAACGGGCCATCGCAGTGCGGGCAGAAGCACACGCCCTTGGCCTTGTATTCCTGCTCACCGGGTACGCCCATCTCTCTCCAGCGGGCGCCAGTGGCCAGGATCACGGTCTTGGACTTGAGGGTCGCACCGCTTTCGAAGCGAATCTCGTGCAATTCACCGGGGTTTTTCGCCGGGATCAGGCTACTGGCGCGCTGCAGGTTCATGATGTCCACATCGTACTGGCGCACATGCGCTTCCAGCGCGCTGGCCAGTTTCGGCCCTTCGGTTTCCTGTACCGAGATAAAGTTCTCGATGGACATGGTATCAAGCACCTGGCCACCAAAACGTTCAGCCGCCACACCGGTACGGATACCTTTACGGGCTGCGTAGATGGCAGCCGAAGAACCGGCTGGGCCGCCGCCGACAACCAATACGTCGAACGCCTCTTTGGCACTGATTTTTTCGGCAGCTTTCTCGCTACCGCTGGTGTCGAGCTTGGCGAGGATTTCTTCCAGGCCCATGCGGCCCTGGCCGAAGTTCACGCCGTTCAAGTAGACACTCGGCACGGCCATGACCTGGCGCTCGTCGACTTCGGCCTGGAACAGAGCGCCGTCGATGGCGACGTGGCGGATGTTCGGGTTCAGCACAGCCATCAGGTTCAGCGCCTGGACCACGTCCGGGCAGTTCTGGCATGACAGCGAAAAATACGTCTCGAAGCTGAACTCGCCTTTGAGGGCGCGAATCTGTTCAATCACTTCGACACTGGCCTTCGAGGGGTGGCCACCGACTTGCAGCAGGGCCAACACCAACGAAGTGAATTCATGGCCCATAGGGATGCCGGCGAAACGCAAGCTGATATCGGCACCCGGGCGGTTGATGGAGAACGATGGCATGCGCGCATCATCGCCATCGGTTTTCAGGGTAATCAGCGTGGTGAGGCTGGTTACGTCCTGCAAAAGGGCGAGCATTTCCTGGGATTTCGCGCCGTCGTCGAGGGAGGCGACGATCTCGATCGGCTGGGTGACCCGTTCCAGGTATGACTTCAACTGAGCTTTAAGATTGGCGTCCAACATACGGGCGATTTCCTATTCATTCGGTTTATTGCAGACAAAAAAACGCCCGAGCGAATCTCGCCCGGGCGTTTTGAGGGCGGATGCAGCTTACTTAAGTGCGGATTCCCGCCCTTGATAGGTCTTCACAGACTTAGATCTTGCCGACCAGGTCCAGGGACGGAGCCAGGGTGGCCTCGCCTTCTTTCCACTTGGCTGGGCACACTTCGCCTGGGTGGGCAGCGACGTACTGAGCGGCCTTGATCTTGCGCAGCAGCTCGGAAGCGTCGCGGCCAACACCACCGTCGTTCAGTTCAACGATCTTGATCTGACCTTCTGGGTTGATCACGAAAGTACCGCGGTCTGCCAGGCCAGCTTCTTCGATCAGCACGTCGAAGTTGCGGGAGATGGTCAGGGTTGGGTCGCCAATCATGGTGTACTGGATTTTGCCGATGGCTGGCGAAGTGTTGTGCCAGGCAGCGTGGGCGAAATGGGTGTCGGTGGAAACGCTGTAGATTTCGACGCCCAGTTTCTGGAATTCGGCGTAGTTGTCAGCCAGGTCTTCCAGTTCGGTTGGGCAAACGAAGGTGAAGTCGGCTGGGTAGAAAAACACGACCGACCACTTGCCTTTCAGGTCAGCGTCGGACACATCGACGAAGCTGCCGTTTTTGAAAGCGGTCGCTTTAAACGGTTTTACTTGGCTGTTGATGATAGGCATCGTTGACTCTCCGTCAGGGGTTAAGAAGTTGATGGGGTAAATCCTACCGGCTCTCTCGGTCGATGGCTCATTGGCAAACCTGATGCTGACGATTGGTTTTCCCTATCAGGTGACTGTATTAATAGAAGAAATCTCAAATCAGCGGTTGGGTCGCCAGGGTCATGCCGAGAAACGGCGTTGCTTCAACATAGCGCATGGCGGATTTCATGTCGCTCCAGCCGACGTAACTCATCAGCGACTTCAGATCCCAGCCACTGCGATGAGCCCAGGTGGCGAAACCTCGACGCAGGGAATGGCTGGTGTATAGCTCGGCGGGGATACCTGCGCGCTCAAGGGCCTGGCGCAATAACGGAATCACGCTATTGGGGTGCAACCCCTCCTCGCCCAGGTGGCCCCAGCGGTCGATCCCGCGGAAGACCGGGCCGCGCACCAGGGCCGAGGCGCTGAGCCATTCGCTGTAGGCCTGCACCGGGCACAGGCGCAGCAGTGCCGGCGTCTGGTAGGTCTTGCCGAGGTTGTCCCGGTCACTTTTGCTACGCGGCAAATACAGGCTGATGCCCGCCCCGGGCACGGCTTGGACATGCTCGATACTTAATCGGCAAAGTTCATCACTGCGAAACCCTCGCCAGAAGCCCAGCAGGATCAGCGCAGTGTCGCGCTTGGCGCGCAGCAATCGGGGCTGGTCCTGGTGCTCGATGGCGTGTTTTGCTTCAACCTCAAGAGCGCTGATCACCTGTTCCAATTGCTTGAGCTGCAAGGGTTCGGCTTGCTTTTCACGTACCGGGTGTACGGCACGAATGCCCTTGAGCACCTTGCGCACCACCGGCGCCTTGGTCGGGTCGGCAAACCCTTGGCTGGTATGCCACTGCGCCAGGGCCGAGAGCCGTAGCTTCAACGTGTTCACTGCCAACACCCCGGCATGTGCCACCAGGTAACGCGCAACGCTGTCGCTGGTCGCAGGCAGGAACCCTCCCCAACTCACTTCGAAGTGCTCGATGGCCGCACGGTAACTGCGGCGCGTGTTGTCGCGGGTGGCGGCGTTGAGATATCGATCCAGGTCGCTCATGGGGGGCTTTTCGTACCGCTGATAGTTGGATTGGCGCTGAAAACCGCTATGACACGGGATAATACGCCAATATCCCATCTGTTAAATCATGAATTTCAACGAGTTTTTATCCGTGATATAGTACGTATATACATACCATGTACCACAGTACTAAATCGACGGAGACCCCATGGCTCGCGGCGGCATAAACAAAGCAGTAGTCCAAACGGCACGCCTGGCGATCCTCGCTCGTGGCGAAAACCCCAGCATCGATGCCGTGCGCATCGAAATGGGCAATACCGGCTCGAAAACCACGATTCATCGCTACTTAAAGGAGCTGGACGAGAGCGAAACCCGGTTGACGATCACTCAAGCGCCGATTGATGACGAGCTTGGCGAACTGGTCGCACGCCTGGCCCAGCGCCTGAAAGAGAAAGCCCAGGAGCCCATTGATCTGGCACTGGCGCACTTCGAGCAACACAAAGCCGCCCTGCTCGCCCAGGTTGAAGCCCTTGAAGAGGCGCACCATCAACTCA
Source organism: Pseudomonas sp. MF6755 (assembly GCF_016405635.1). NCBI lineage: Bacteria > Pseudomonadati > Pseudomonadota > Gammaproteobacteria > Pseudomonadales > Pseudomonadaceae > Pseudomonas > Pseudomonas sp. MF6755. The sequence continues at coordinate 28,437 of NZ_JAEKDA010000003.1, read as the reverse complement.
AGCAGCAATTTGATATCCAGGCCGCCGCCCTCGCAGATGAAAGCGCCGCCCTGCAAACCGCCAGCACCAGCCTGCAGACTGAGCAAACCCGTAACGCCGGGCTAAGCCAGGCGTGCAGCGATTACGAGCTGAGGATCAGCGACAAGGACGAGCAGATTCGCTCCCTGGAAGAAAAGCACCTGCACGCCCGCGATGCCCTTGAGCATTACCGCAATGCAATCAAGGAGCAGCGTGAGCAGGAACAGCGACGCCATGAAGGCCAGTTGCAACAGGTGCAGGCTGAGCTGCGCCAGGCCCAGCAAAGCGCATTGGTACGCCAGGATGAGATCACCCAGCTGCATCGGGATAATGAACGCCTGTTGATTGAGCAGCGAGTCACGGCCAAGGAACTGAATGCGCTGCAAGAACAGGTCCGCAAGGATCAGGCCGCACAACTCAAGCTGAACGAACAGTTCAGTCGGATCGACAGTGAGCGCACCTTGCTCCAGGAACGCCTGCGGGTGGCCGTCCAGGACAGCCAGTCACGTCAGGAGGCATTACTTGAACACCAGCAGCACAACAAGGCGCTTGAACTGGAACTGGTCAAGGCCCAGAGCAGTATCGAAGCGTTGCGCCTGGCAGCCGTCGTTGCAACGGCGCCAGAGGCAACGGAGCAGGCCTGATCAGTCGGCCACAGGCGTGCGCATGGTGACGAATTCTTCCGCCGCCGTAGGATGCACGCCAATGGTCTCGTCGAAATGCTGCTTGGTCGCGCCCGCCTTGAGCGCGATCGCCAGGCCTTGCACGATTTCACCGGCGTCCGGGCCGACCATATGGCAACCCAGCACTTTGTCAGTGTCGGCATCCACCACCAGCTTCATCAGGGTCTTTTCCTGACAGTCGGTCAGGGTCAGCTTCATCGGCCGGAAACGGCTTTCAAAAATCTGCACGTTGTGCCCTTTCTTGCGCGCCTCTTCTTCCGTCAAGCCAACCGTGCCGATATTCGGCAGGCTGAATACCGCCGTCGCGATGTTGGTGTAATCCACCGCACGGTATTGCTCGGGTTTGAACAGGCGCCGCGCCACGGCCATGCCTTCAGCCAGGGCAACCGGCGTCAGTTGCACACGACCAATCACATCGCCAATCGCCAGGATTGAGGGCTCGGCGGTCTGGTAAAGATCATCTACCGCGACAAAACCGCGCTCATCCAGTTCGACGCCAGTGTTTTCCAGGCCCAGGTTATCCAGCATCGGGCGCCGGCCAGTGGCATAGAACACGCAGTCGGCTTCCAGCACGCGACCATCCTTCAAGGTTGCCTTGAGGCTGCCATCGGCCTGCTTGTCGATACGCTCGATGTCGGCATTGAACTGCAGGTCCAGGCCGCGCTTGGTCAGTTCTTCCTGTAAATGTTTGCGCACCGAGCCATCAAACCCGCGCAAGAACAAATCGCCGCGATATAGCAGGGAAGTCTGCGCACCCAGGCCGTGGAAGATGCCGGCAAACTCAACTGCAATGTAACCACCACCCACCACCAGTACACGTTTAGGCAGCTCTTTCAGGAAGAACGCCTCATTGGAACCAATGGCGTGCTCACGCCCTGGAATTTCAGGAATCTGCGGCCAGCCACCCGTGGCGATCAGGATGTGCCTGGCGGTAAAACGCTCACCGTTGATCTCTACCTGATGCGCGTCAACCAGACGTGCATGCCCCTCATGCAGGGTTACGCCGCTGTTGACCAGCAGGTTGCGATAGATGCCATTGAGGCGATTGATCTCGCGGTCCTTGTTGGCAATCAGGGTCGCCCAATCAAAGTTCGCCTCACCCAAGGACCAGCCGAAACCGCTGGCCTGTTCGAAATCCTCGGCAAAATGCGCGCCGTACACCAACAGCTTCTTCGGCACGCAGCCGACGTTCACACAGGTGCCGCCCAGATAGCGGCTCTCCGCCACGGCCACCTTGGCACCAAAGCCCGCGGCAAAGCGCGCCGCGCGAACGCCGCCGGAACCGGCGCCAATTACATACAGGTCAAAATCGTAGGCCATTTCATTCTCCTCGGCAGGACGCCAGCATACCGACTTACATGGGGCTGAAAAACGAAAAAGCCACCCGGAGGTGGCTTTCTCTTGAAACAGGCAGGCAAGCGTGAATCAGTAAGCCTTGCCAGTCTTGTAGAAGTGCTCGTAGCAGAAGTTGGTTGCCTCGATGTAGCCTTCGGCGCCACCACAGTCAAAACGCTGGCCTTTGAACTTGTAGGCAATCACGCAACCGTCTTTGGCCTGCTTCAACAGGGCGTCGGTGATCTGGATTTCACCGCCCTTGCCTGGCTCGGTTTCTTCGATCAGCTTGAAGATGTCCGGGGTCAGGATGTAGCGACCGATGATCGCCAGGTTCGACGGCGCGTCTTCCGGCGCTGGCTTCTCGACCATGTCGCGTACGCGGATCAGGCCGTCGCCAATATCGTCACCGGCGATGACACCGTACTTATTGGTTTCGGTTGGGTTGACTTCCATGACCGCAACGATGGTGCAGCGGTATTTCTGGTAAAGCTTGACCATCTGGGTCAGTACGCCGTCGCCTTCCAGGTTCACACACAAGTCATCGGCCAGGACTACAGCGAACGGCTCGTCACCGATCAGCGGGCGCCCGGTAAGGATGGCGTGGCCAAGGCCCTTCATCTGGGTCTGGCGGGTGTAGGAGAACGAGCACTCGTCGAGCAATTTACGGATGCCGACCAGGTACTTTTCCTTGTCGGTGCCCTTGATCTGGTTTTCCAGCTCGTAGCTGATGTCGAAGTGGTCTTCCAGCGCGCGCTTACCACGACCGGTCACGATGGAGATCTCGTTCAAGCCGGCATCCAGGGCCTCTTCGACGCCGTACTGGATCAGTGGCTTGTTCACCACCGGCAGCATCTCTTTGGGCATGGCTTTGGTCGCTGGCAAGAAGCGAGTGCCGTAACCGGCTGCTGGGAACAAGCATTTCTTGATCATATGAGTCCTTACAAAGGGCTGTGCGTACGGAATTCGGCGCAGTCTAATCAGGCCGCAGTCACCTTACAATGGGTCCTGCTGGCGTTGCGATAGCAACATAGAGAAAAAATGTCGGCGTAAGTTCCGCTGATCCTACAAAGGGCGGCACCGACGGCCAACCGATACAAAGCTTGATACCTTGTTTAAAAGGGTCCAAACCGTTTTAGCACGCTTTTCCGAGTCCGGCACTAACCTGCAACAACTTGCACGCCCCAGTACCATTTGGCGCTATCATTGACGGCTTGAACCAGACCACGAGATTGTTAATAGATGTCAGAACCAAAAGGCGTAAACGGCTACCTGATCACGCAACGAGCAGACGGCTGGCACCTGATCAACTTCCACGGCGACAGCGTCGCCGGGACATTCCCAACCGAGCAATTGGCGATCGCGGTAGCCGAGGTTTTTGTAGATGAAGCGGGCCATGCGTCGAGCAAACGGCCCAAGGGCAAGTAAGGCACATGGCCCTGCGCATGAAGCCCCGATACAAGGGGCTTTTTTGTGTTTGCCTGTACCTAGATGGCAGTTCGCTATAATCTTCAACAAACGCCCCACGACAGTGTCAGCGTGCCCCTCCAATACCCTTGACGACGACCCCAACATGAACAAACTCCTGGCACTGACTGCCGTACTGGCGCTGGCTGGCTGCACCACCACCTCCGACACCTTCCTGAAAAATGGCGAGCAGGGCTTGACCATCGACTGTTCGGGCGAGGCCAATTCATGGGCCAGTTGCTACGAAAAAGCCGATGCCTCCTGCGCGGGCACCGGTTACCGCATCGTCGGTACCAATGGCACGCCTGCCCTCAAGGAAAGCGACAAGACCCTGGGCCAGGATGTGGGCAACTTCAAAGGTCGCAGCGTGGTGGTGGTGTGCAAGTAAGCCGTGGCGCTACAGGTGTACTTCGGCAAACTTGATACCCAGGCCCCGCAGGATCTCTATCAGGTCATCCAGGTGCGGGAATGATTCGACCTCATCCTGATCATCGACCAGGAAGTAACTGCGCCCACCGCTTTTCTTGAAAAAAACGATCCATTCGCCCAGATCCGCGGGGTTCTGGATGACATGGGTCGCCGAAATCTGACCTTCAGCATGACGGGCTTTGACGTGTTCTCGTTTCATAACGGGCTTTCCAGAAAGGACAAATGCCGCTCGAACCCAAGGTTTGAGCGGCATCTTTGCAGTGAATGCCCGACAGTTTAACGGATGCCCTGCCCGTTCAGCACGACCACACAACCAAAAAAGCCCCCATCCTCCAGGATGGGGGCTTTTTTATCGGGGCAGTGCGTGGGACGAACCTGGGCTCAGCCGGAAATGCAGTCTTCCCCGGCTTTCTTCACGTCACCGGGCCGGATCGGTACATTGGACATGCTCTCATAGAGCTTGATGCTACTACCGCTGGAGCGGTCTTCGATTTCGAAGATCGCCGACGGGTCTGCCGAGAATTTCTGCGGCACAATCACCTGAAAACCGTCTTTATGGGGCTCGATCTGCGGCGGCCGACGGGTTGCCTCCAATTTGCGCACAACACACGCCGCATATTCCTGCGGCTTCTTCCCTGAGATGACCACCAATGTTGGCGGGGTCTGCTTGATATCTGCAACCGAAGCACACCCACCTATTGCCAAGGCCAGCACCAACACACTCCACTTCATACTAAAACCTCCGATAAAGACCCTACGACAGCGGGGATGGTAATTTTCTCCCACCAACGTAGGATTTATCTCTGATAACACGGTAAATAACTGTTTTAAATTGTCGAAGTCGTCGACGACGGCCCGATAATAAACGCGCTGGGGCTGATAAACTCCATATTAACCTACGTATCGTTCTGATTTTTCAGAAAAAGCCCTTCTGGAGACACCCCCATGAAATTCATCCACCAGCGTGAGCACCTCAACGAGGGCGACATTGTTGTCATCGAGTGCTCGCAAACCTGCAACATTCGCCTGATGAGCGATGCGAACTTTCGCAGCTTCAAAAATGGCGGCCGCCATACCTACCACGGTGGCGCATTCGATCAATTCCCGGCCAAGATCACCGCACCCAGCACCGGGTTCTGGAACATCACCCTGGATGTGGTGACCCGTCGCGCTATCAGCGTGACGCGCAAGCCGGCGCTGTCCCACAAGATCCGCATCGTTCGTCGCACCAGCACCAAGCTGAGCTGACCCGAACACCTGACAGGAAAAAAGCAGTGAGCCCTACGACCAAATACGTCATCAAGTACAAACTCAACGGCGAACGCCGCTTTGAATTTGCCCAGCTGGAAACCAACAGCGTCGAAGAAGCCAAGCAAGCGCTGGCGAAAATTCATGATGCCAGTGACGAAATCACCGACATCAACGTGAGCAAGGCGCTGTAAGCCATGTCAGGGCCTACCGCCGATCTGTTCGCCGAGGATGCCCTGCAACAGCCGGCCGGGCGCGAGCAGATTGGTGAAGAGTCCTACGTGCTAAGGGGCTACGCCCTGCCCTGGATTGAGCGGTTGCAGCCCGAGCTGCGGCGTATCCTGGCCCAATCACCGTTTCGGCAGATGGTCACGCCCGGCGGCTTCACCATGTCGGCAGCGCTCAGCAGTTGCGGCGAGTTGGGCTGGACCACCGACAGCCGCGGCTATCGCTACAGCCCTCTCGACCCACGCAACCAGCAACCCTGGCCGGCCATGCCCGACACGTTGCGCCAACTGGCCGTGGCGGCGGCAACCGAGGCCGGCTTCAGCGGCTTTTCGCCCGACGCCTGCCTGATCAACCGTTATGTGCCGGGGGCAAAGATGTCCCTGCACCAGGACAAGAACGAGCGCTGCTACAGCGCGCCCGTGGTCTCGGTGTCCCTGGGCCTGCCGGCGGTTTTCCTGTTCGGTGGCCATGAGCGCAGTGACAAAACGCAAAAGGTCTCGCTGTTCCATGGCGATGTGGTGGTCTGGGGCGGCGTTGATCGCCTGCGTTTTCATGGGGTGATGCCGATCAAGGACGGCGTGCATCCCGTCATGGGCCCGCAACGCATCAACCTGACCTTTCGCACGGCTGGCTAATTTGACCGCAAGCTTCGGAGTGTTGTACGTGACCGGCGCGGTTAATCTGCCCGTGAACCGTCAAGAGTGCAGGCCATGAACAACGAACACGATCCGCGCTGGGCCGCCATCATCACCCGCGATGCCAAGGCAGACGCGCTGTTTGTCTATGGCGTGAAAACCACTGGCGTGTATTGCCGGCCCAGCAGCGCCTCGCGTTTACCGCGCCCGGAAAATATCGAATTCTTCGACACCCCGGCGCAAGCGGAGGCCGCAGGTTATCGTCCCAGCAAACGTGCGGCCGGCGACCAGACCCAACTGGCTGCCCAGCATGCGCAGTTAGTCGCCGACGCCTGCCGGCAGATCGAACTGGCCGAAACGCCACCGAGCCTGCAAGCGCTAGCCCGCCAGGCGGGGTTGAGTCCATTCCACTTCCATCGCGTGTTCAAAGCCAGCACCGGCCTGACGCCCAAGGGTTACGCCAGCGCCCTGCGTTCGCGCAAAGTCCGCGATGGCCTCAAGGGCCAGCATTCGGTGACCGACACGCTGTATGACGCCGGCTTCAACTCCAACAGCCGCTTCTATGAAGCCGCTGATCAATTGCTCGGCATGAAGCCCCGTGATTACAAAGGCGGCGGCGCCAATAACACCATTCGCTTTGCTGTGGGCCAATGTTCGCTGGGAGCGATCCTGGTGGCGCAGAGCCAAACTGGCGTGTGTGCAATCTTGCTCGGGGATGATCCGGACACACTGGTGCGCGACCTGCAAGATCAGTTCCCCAAGGCCGAACTTGTCGGCGCGGACCAGGGTTTCGAGCAATTGGTCGCCCAAGTCGTGGGGTTTGTCGAAGCCCCTGCCCTGGGCCTGGATTTGCCCCTGGACTTGCGCGGCACAGCCTTTCAAGAGCGAGTGTGGCAGGCATTGCGCGAAATCCCGGTGGGCAGCACCGCCAGCTATGCGCAGATAGCCGAGCGTATCGGTGCACCCAAATCCTTTCGCGCCGTGGCCCAGGCCTGTGGCGCCAATCACCTGGCGGTGGCGATTCCCTGCCATCGCGTGGTGCGCAGCAATGGGGAGCTGTCGGGTTACCGTTGGGGGGTCGAGCGCAAGCGTCAGTTGCTGGAGCGCGAAACGCAGCGCTGAAACCCGAGCCCCACAAAACACCCCTGTCGTCCAGTGAATAAAACAGACTGGCCGGCTGCCAAGGGCCCTGCTAAAACAGCGAAATGCCTTACTAACGCTGGAGACGCACCCCATGAGCACCTGGCCAGACACCCGTATTCTCGACCTGCTGGGCATTGATGTGCCGATCATCCAGGCCCCGATGGCCGGCGCGACGACCACCGCCATGGTCATCGCCGCCCATCAGGCCGGCGCACTCGGCTCAATGCCTGCCGCCGCGTTGAGTATCGAGCAACTGCGCGATGCCTTGTCTTTAATCCGCCAGGCCAGTACACGGCCCCTGAATGTGAACTTCTTCTGTCATCAGCCGCCCGAAGCCGATGAAGAACGGGACCGCCGCTGGAAGGATTTGCTGCAACCCTACTACCGTGAACTGGGTGCCGATTTTGACGCGCCGACGCCTGTGTCGAATCGCGCACCGTTCAACGACGCAGCTTGCCAAGTGGTTGAAGACTTCCGGCCGGAGGTCGTGAGCTTTCACTTCGGCCTGCCGAAAAAATCCTTGCTGGACCGGGTAAAAGCCACCGGCGCCAAGGTGCTGTCATCGGCCACCACTGTCGAGGAAGCGCTCTGGCTGGAAGAGCACGGCTGCGACGCGATTATCGCCATGGGCATTGAAGCCGGTGGGCACCGAGGCCTGTTTCTCAGCGACGACCTCAACAGCCAGATCGGTTTGATGGCCCTGGTGCCGCAGATTGTCGATGCGGTCAGCGTGCCGGTGATTGCCGCAGGCGGCATCGGCGATGCGCGCGGTATCGTCGCGGCCATGGCCCTGGGCGCCTCGGCGGTGCAGATTGGCACGGCGTACCTGTTCACTCCCGAAGCCAGCGTGACCGCCGCCCATCACCACGCGCTGCGCCATGCCCAGGCCAGCGAAACCGCACTGACCAACCTGTTCACCGGGCGCCCGGCCCGGGGCATCGTCAACCGCGTGATGCTTGAGCTCGGCGCGATCAACCTGGCCGCCCCGGCGTTCCCCACAGCCGGTGGTGCATTGATACCGCTCAAGGCCAAGGATGAAGCAGGCTTCAGTAACCTGTGGGCGGGCCAGGCCCTGTGCCTGGGCAAAGACTTGTCCACTTATGAGCTGACCCGCGAATTGGCCGAGCAGGCATTGGCCAGGCTGACGCGTAACTGACGTCAGGGACAACTTTGCTCTGTACCGGCAATGGCCAACCGCTATATATTCCTATACATAGCGGTTAAGCCTTCTAATTGAACACACCGTACATCCCCAAGGAGTTGCTTCATGATGACCCGCGTCTCACGCCTGGCCCCCCTGTTTGCCATCTTTGCCTTGGGGTCGGCCCATGCCGATGAAGTACAGGTGGCGGTGGCCGCCAACTTCACCGCACCGATCCAGGCGATTGCCGCCGACTTCGAGAAAGACACTGGCCACAAGCTGGTTGCAGCGTACGGCGCAACCGGGCAGTTCTACACCCAGATCAAGAACGGCGCGCCGTTCGAAGTATTCCTCGGCGCCGATGACACCACCCCGCAAAAACTCGAGACCGAAGGCGATACCGTCAAGGGTTCACGCTTCACTTACGCCGTCGGCACCCTGGCGCTGTGGTCGGCGAAGGAAGGCTACGTGGACGCCAAGGGTGACGTGCTGAAGCAAAACCAGTTCAAGCACCTGTCTATCGCCAACCCCAAAGCCGCACCTTACGGCCTGGCCGCCACCCAAGTGCTGGCCAAGGAAGGTTTGACCGAGCAGGTCAGGGACAAGCTCGTCGAGGGGCAGAACATCACCCAGGCCTATCAGTTCGTGTCCACCGGCAATGCCGAGTTGGGCTTTGTTGCCTTGTCGCAGATCTATAAAGACGGCAAAGTCACCAGCGGTTCGGCGTGGATTGTTCCAGCATCGATGCATGACCCGATCAAACAGGACGCCGTGATCCTCAATAAGGGCAAAGACAGCGCCGCCGCCAAGGCCCTGGTTGACTACCTGAAAGGGCCGAAAGCTGCTGCGGTTATCAAATCCTACGGTTACGAGCTGTAAATGCCCCTATCGAGTGCTGATTTTTCCGCGATCTGGTTGACCATCAAGCTGGCGTCACTGACCACCGTGATCCTGTTGCTCATCGGCACTCCGATTGCCCTGTGGCTGTCGCGCACCACCTCGTGGTGGCGCGGCCCCGTTGGTGCAGTGGTCGCATTACCGTTGGTGCTGCCGCCAACGGTCATAGGTTTCTACCTGCTGTTGACCATGGGGCCCAACGGTTACTTCGGCCAGTTCACCCAGTGGCTGGGCCTGGGCACCCTGACCTTCAGTTTCGCCGGGCTGGTGATCGGCTCGGTGATCTACTCCATGCCGTTCGTGGTGCAGCCGTTGCAGAATGCCTTCTGCGCCATCGGCACACGCCCGCTGGAGGTGGCCGCGACTTTGCGCGCCAACCCTTGGGACACGTTTTTCACGGTGATCCTGCCCCTGGCGCGCCCGGGGTTTATCACCGCGTCGATTCTTGGCTTTGCCCATACCGTCGGCGAGTTCGGCGTGGTGCTGATGATCGGCGGCAATATCCCGGACAAGACCCGTGTGGTCTCAGTGCAGATCTATGACCACGTCGAAGCCATGGAATATGCCCAGGCCCATTGGCTGGCCGGCTCCATGGTGGTGTTCGCGTTCCTCGTGTTGCTGGCGCTGTATTCCAGCCGTAAAACCAAGATGGGCTGGAGCTGATCGCGATGATGGATGTACGCCTGCACCTGAAGTACACCGCCTTCGCGCTGGATGTAGACCTGCAATTGCCCGGCCGTGGCGTGACCGCTCTCTACGGGCATTCCGGCTCCGGCAAGACCACCTGCCTGCGTTGTATCGCCGGTTTGGAGCACGCCGCCGAGGGTTTTGTAAAAATCAACGATAAGGTCTGGCAGGACAGCCAGAAAGGCCTGTTTGTGCCAGCGCATAAACGCGCCTTGGGGTATGTGTTCCAGGAGGCCAGCCTGTTTCCCCATCTGTCGGTGCGTGCCAATCTGGAGTTCGGCCTCAAGCGCATTCCACGCCAGCAACGGCGTGTGGACATGGCCCAGGCCACCGAACTGCTGGGCATCGGCCACCTGCTTGAGCGTCACCCGCAACACCTGTCCGGTGGCGAACGCCAACGCATCGGCATCGCCCGCGCCCTGCTCACCAGCCCCAGGTTGCTGTTGATGGATGAACCGCTGGCGGCCCTGGACAGCAAACGCAAAAGCGAGATCCTGCCTTACCTGGAACGCCTGCACGACGAACTGGATATCCCGGTGCTGTACGTCAGCCATGCCCAGGATGAGGTCGCGCGGCTGGCCGACCATATCGTCTTGCTCAGCGACGGCAAGGCGCTGGCCAGTGGGCCCATCGGCGAAACCCTGGCGCGCCTCGACCTGCCACTGGCCCTCGGCGACGATGCCGGCGTGGTGATCACCGGCAGCGTGATTGCCTATGACGCGCACTATCAGTTGCTGACCTTGCAACTACCCGACTGTCCGTTGCAGATCCGCGTGGCCCATGCGCCGCTGGCGGTGGGTAAACAGCTGCGGGTCAAGGTCCAGGCACGGGATGTAAGCCTCAGCCAGCAGGCGGAGGAACACAGCAGCATCCTCAACAGGCTGCCGGTGACCGTCACCCAGGACATTGCCGCGGACAACAGTGCCCATGTGCTGGTGCGCCTGGACGCAGGCGGCACGCCATTGCTGGCACGCATCACACGTTTCTCCCGGGACCAGTTGCACGTGCATCCGGGCCAAGCGTTGTGGGCGCAAATCAAGGCGGTGGCAGTGCTGGCGTAACCAATTGGCACGACCGCCAGAGGCTGCGGTCAATCAGACATACCGGCCTGATTTGTTGCCTAGGAACCCGCACCATGCCTGACTCTTCGCTGCCCGCCGACCTGCCCCGCGACCTGCATTACGTTGACGATACCCAGCCTGGCATCCGCCGCAAAAAGCTGCGGGGCAAGTTCCAGTACCTGGATGCAAAAGGTGAACGCATCACCGATGCCGATGAAATCAAACGCCTGAACGCCCTGGCGGTGCCGCCCGCCTACACCGATGTGTGGATCTGCGCCGACCCTCGCGGCCATCTGCAAGCCACCGGCCGCGATGCCCGTGGCCGCAAGCAATACCGCTACCACTCACGCTGGCGCGAAGTACGTGACAGCGACAAGTACTCGCGGTTGCAGGCCTTCGGCACTGCGTTGCCCAAATTGCGCAAACAGCTGGAAGCGCAAATCGCCGAGCCGGGGTTTACTCGCGAAAAGGTGCTGGCGACCGTGGTGATGTTGCTCGACGCCACCCTGATCCGCGTCGGCAATACCCAGTACGCCCGCGAGAATAAATCCTACGGTCTGACCACCCTGCGCAATCGGCATGTGGACATCAAGGGCAGCGAAATCCAGTTCCAGTTCCGTGGCAAGAGCGGGGTCGAGCATCAAATCAGCGTCAAGGATCGGCGCCTGGCCAGGGTGGTCAAGCGCTGCATGGAGCTGCCTGGGCAGAACCTGTTCCAGTACCTGGATGAAGATGGCGAGCGGCATACCGTCAGTTCCCAAGACGTCAACGCCTACCTGCACGAGCTGACCGGCGAAGACTTTACCGCCAAGGACTACCGCACCTGGGCCGGCACGGCGATGGCATTGGCGGTATTGCGTGAGTTGGCGTGGCAGCCGGAGTCCGACGCCAAGCGGCATGTGGTGGCGATGGTCAAGGACGTCTCCCGGCAGTTGGGCAATACGCCGGCTGTGTGTCGCAAGTGCTATATCCACCCTGCGGTGCTTGAGCATTTCAGCCTCGGTGAGTTGTCGAAGCTGCCCAAGCCGCGGGTGCGCAAAGGCCTGAAAGCCGAGGAAGTGGCCCTGGCGATGTTCCTGGAAAAATTGGCCGAAGACTTGCCGCATAAAGCCAAGGTGGGTTAGCCTCTGCGTCCCTTCTGACTCACGGGATGACCGCCGACGTGAACAACTAAGCCTTCCAAAATGTATCTGCAACGAGCCGCCTGGCGCGCTTGTTGGCCTGTTCGACATTTTTTTGGAGGTGCTGATGACTGACGTCAACCGGCTGCCCGCGCTTGTTTCCCTGCAACACGTGTCTTTCCAGTTCGCCAATGGCGAAACCTTGCTGGAGGACCTGAACCTATCCATTGATCACACCCCCACCGGCATTGTCGGGCGCAATGGGCGTGGCAAAAGTATCCTGGCGAAATTGATGGCCGGACTACTGCTGCCCTCCTCCGGCACCTTGAAAACACCCGCCAACGTCGCCTATGTGCCCCAGGCGTTGAGGGTCCAAGCGGGAGAAACGGTTGCCCATATCACCGCTACCGCCCCCGCCCTGGCCGCGCTCGAGCGTATGGCCCAAGGTCAAGCGCAAGTCGGTGACCTGGAACTGATCGACGATCGCTGGGACCTGGCCGAGCGCTTGCGCCTGGCACTGGATGCGGCGGGTTTGCCAACTGTCAACGCCAACACACAGGCCGATCAGCTCAGCGGCGGCCAATTGGCCAGGGTCGCAGTGATCGGTGCGTTGCTGGCGGCGCCGCAGTTGCTGATTCTGGACGAGCCCAGCAACCACCTCGACAGTGCCGGGCGCGCTTGGCTGCTCCGTGTGCTGGGCGATTGGCGCGGCGGCCTGGTGATGGTCAGCCATGATCGGCAGTTACTCAATGCCATGGGGCGCATCATCGAATTGTCGCCTCTTGGCGTAGAGGTCTACGGCGGCAATTACGACGCCTATCGCCAGCAACGGGAGACGCAACAGCTGGCCGCCATCGCCGCCTGGGAGCATGCGCGCCAGACACGTAGCCGTGAGCGTCGGCGCCTGCAAAAAGACCATGACAGCCTGCAGCGCAACGCCGCACGCTCGCGCAAACACGCCGAGACTGCCAACGTCGACCGCTTTACCAAAGCGCGCTGGAAAGGCGCCGCTACGGAGATCGTCAGCACGGTGCGCAGTGCTCACCACGAGCACAAAAACCAACTCGATGCAAAGGTGCGCCACGCCTACGAGCGTGTGGTGGATGAAACGCCCACCCTGCTCGCCTTGCCAGCCTCGGCAGTACCCAATGGCCGGCAAGTACTGGCCCTGGAGCGTGCGCAACTGCCCTGGCTCGATCCGCTGGCGCCCGCAAGCTATCTGACGATCAACCTGGCGGGGCCTGCGCGTGTCGCCGTGCGCGGGCCCAACGGTTGCGGTAAGTCCACCTTGCTCAAGTTGCTCGCAGGTCAATGGCAGGCCGTGAGTGGCGGGTGCACGGTGGCGGTGCCCGGCGCCTATCTCGATCAGCACCTGGCGCTGCTGGACGACCGGCATAGCATCATCGTGCAACTCAACCGGCTCGACACCCCGCTGGCCGAAGCCGAACTGCGTACGCGCCTGGCCTTGCTGCAACTGGATGCCTTGCGGGTCACACAACCGATGGGGCAACTCAGCGGCGGCGAGCGTCTGAAAGCGGCGATGGCCGTTGCCCTTTGGCGGAAGATACCCGCGCAGTTACTGCTGTTGGATGAACCCACCAATCACCTGGACCTGGAATCGGTGCTCGCCTTTGAACAGGCATTGAAAGGCTTCAGCGGCGCAATGCTGGCGGTTTCCCACGACGAGGCGTTTCTACAGGCGCTCGAGCCGACTCATCTTTTGACGTGGTACAGCACCGGCTGGCAACTGGAGCATGCCTGAGGTCATTGCGCGCCCACGCAAAGCGTCCTACGGTAGTGGCCGGATAATCTCATCGAGGAAACCGGCCCCATGCTGCCTTCGTCCCGCAAGCCTTACACCAATGTCACGCTCGCCCATCGACAGCGCTGGCGTGGACGGGTGGGCATGATGCTGGTGGCTTGCCTGTCAGTGCTGGCGGGCATGACCGATGCCATCGGCTTTATGGCCAGCGGCGATTTTGTCTCGTTCATGAGTGGTAACACCACGCGCCTGGCGGTGGCCATCAGCGCTGGCGACCTCGGGCTCACCGGGCGCCTGGTGCTGCTGGTCGCCACCTTTGTGGTCGGCAACGCATTGGGCGTGGTGGTCAGCCGTTTCAGCAAGCGCCACGCGTTGCCACTGTTGCTGTGCATCGGTGCCTTGCTCTGCGGCGCGGCGCTGTGGCCATCGACAGAGACCTTGCCCGCTTTGCTGGCGGCGATTATCGCCATGGGCATGCTCAACGCGGCCGTCGAGGAAGTGAACGGTTTGCCAGTGGGGCTCACCTACGTCACCGGCGCGCTTTCACGCTTTGGTCGCGGGCTGGGGCGCTGGCTATTGGGCGAACGCCGCAATGGCTGGCGCGTGCAATTGATTCCCTGGGCCGGAATGTTTATCGGCGCGGTGATCGGGGCGCTGCTGGAGCAGCAGATGGGCTTGCGCGCACTGTGGGTCAGTGGTGCATTAGCGGGATTACTGGGGCTGGTGACACTGATGATTCCGCGCCGCTGGCAACTGGGTTTCATGCCACGCTGAGGCGAAACAAAGAGGTGCTCGCCCGACGTTTAAGCCTCGACATCCGTGTACCGGTAAAGAGCCATCGCGTCGAGCGAGCGAGTGAATCATAAGACAATGCCCGGCGGCTGTCCTGCCAGGCGTTTCGGAATATGACTAAGGCAACGTATTACAGACAAGTGGCGAGGGCAGCCAAGCGGCGTTTGGCTGGCATATTGTCTTCGGCTGCATAGTACTTGACGGTAGAACCCGCCCCAGTGCTGTGTACATCCACAAAGTAGTCGCCACCCGTGGTGTAGACCGTGAAACCACCAGCCTCGGTGGGCTCCTTGAAACCGCCGGCGTCAATGCCAAACACGCTTTCATCCTGCCAGCCGAACTGGATGCATTGGGCAACCACCAGGGTGGTCTTGTCCGATGCCAAAGTCTTGTAGGGGCTGCCGGCGCGTGCCTCTTTCATCTTCGAGCCCGCGCAACCGGCCAGTGCTGCCAGTACCAATGCGCCAATTACCACCTTGTGCATGCCATTGCTTCCTTGGAAAAACCGTGACTCTACCATTGTGCTGGCGCCAACTGACGCGCCCATGAACTTTGTTTCACTGTGAAGCGCGAACTCGCCGACTATAGTGGCCAAGCTCATTTTCAAGAAGCGTCCCTTCTGCCCGCCCTCCCGCGGGCTTTTTTTTGCCTGGGTGTCAGAGCCACCAACGAAACAGATAGAACAGCGCCATGCTCAGCAACACGGTGATCAACACGCTGCGCGTCCAGAACATCAACGCCACGGCGCAGATACCGGCCAGCAAGTAAGGGTTGGTCGGGCTCAGGTTGAGCTGATGGTCAGCCAGAAAAATAATCGGCCCGCAGATCGCCGTGAGCATGCCCGGCACGGCGAAACCCAGGAACTCACGGGCGCCGCGATTGAGCCGCACCGGCAGGCGCGGTTCGAGAAACACATAGCGGTTGAAAAACACCACCAGGCCCATGGCCACAATCATCAAGTAGATCATCGCTGCCCCACTCCCAGGCGCTTGCAGGCAAACCCTGCGCTCATCCCCAACACCCCCGAAACCACCACCGCCGATTCCCAGTGCAGGTAACTCAACCATACCGAGCACAGCAGCGAAACGGCGACGCACACCACCGTGGGCACATCGCGCACCACTGGCGTGATCAAGGCGATAAAGGTCGCGGCAATCGAGAACTCCAGGCCCAACTGGTCCAGGCCGGGAATGCTTTTACCCAGCACAATGCCAGCCAGGGTGAAGAGGTTCCAGATGATATAAAACGTCAGGCCGACGCCCAGGGCGTACCAACGATTGAAGGTCTCGCGGTCATAGTGGTTGACCAGCGCGAAGAACTCATCGGTCAGCAGAAAACCCAGGCTCATGCGCCAGCGGGTATTGAGCGAAGACAACGTGGGCCGCATGTGCATGCCATACAGCAGATGCTGGGAGGTCAGCAACAAGGTGGTCAGCACAATGGAAATCAGGCTGGCGCCGCTCTTGACCATGCCGATTGCCACCAACTGCGCCGCACCGGCAAACACAATGGCGGACAAGCCTTGGGCTTGCAGCGGGGTAAATTGCGCGTCGATGGCCATGGACCCGGCGAGCAATCCCCAGGGCGCGCAGGCCAGGGACAAGGGAATGACGGCGATGGCGCCGCGGGTGAAGGCGTAATGAGGTAATGCAGTGGGCATGGAAACGGCTCATCGACAGACAGTCGACAAGCATGCCAGCACCTTAAAGCGCTTGTCTTGAACGATCTTGCTCAGGCGAGCTTTACCGAAACCTGCTCCACCGAATCCCGCGCTTCGCGCAGTTCGTAGGCATCCTGGTTCAGCCGGTGGATGGTGTGGAGCAGGCGTTGACGCAGCACTTCATCGCTTAGTTTTTCGACGGCACGCATCAGGTCGAACGCCGCGGTTTCGTTATTTTCCGCGACGGAATCCAGGGTCTTGCGCAGGTTGCGAGTGGCACGGGTCACGCGGGTTCTTCCTTCTTCAGCAATGGGCGGGCACTTTAGGACATTTGTGTTTCAGTTTAATTTCAAACAGTTGTGGCTGTTTCCAGGGCATTTGATCCATATCAAATGAAACAAGGTTTGACTGAAATATATGGAAATACGTATATTTGGATAACCATATATATAGGCCTTGGCCATGTTGGATTCCCTCTCTCCTCCCTCCTTGTTCAAATGCCTGGCCGATGCCACCCGCGCACGGCTGACCCTGTTGATCTTGCGCGAAGGCGAACTTTGCGTGTGTGAACTGATCCATGCCCTGGACGACAGCCAGCCAAAAATCTCCCGCCACCTGGCGCAATTGCGCAGTTGCGGGCTGCTGCTGGACCGTCGCCAAGGGCAATGGATCTACTACCGCATCAATCCGGCCCTGCCCACCTGGGTCACACAGGTGCTGGACACCACCCTGCAAGCCAACCAGCCATGGTTGCAGAACGACGCGCTGCGTCTGGATGCAATGGGCGACAGACCACAACGGACCAGCACCTGCTGCTGAGCCATCGGAGCGTTTATTCATGCTTGTCGCAAGTGCGATTTTCTTAATCACCATTGTGCTGGTCATCTGGCAGCCCAAGGGCCTGGGCGTGGGTTGGAGTGCCAGCCTGGGTGCGATCCTGGCCCTGGGCTGCGGGGTGATCAGCCTGGCGGACATTCCGGTGGTGTGGCACATCATCTGGAACGCCACCGGCACCTTTGTCGCGCTGATCATCATCAGCCTGCTACTCGACGAGGCCGGGTTCTTCGCCTGGGCCGCCCTGCATGTGGCGCGTTGGGGGCGTGGCCGCGGCCGGCGGTTGTTTGCCTATATGGTGCTGCTCGGTGCCCTGGTATCGGCGCTGTTTGCCAACGACGGCGCGGCGCTGATTCTGACCCCCATCGTGATGTCGATGCTGCTGGCCTTGCGCTTTTCTCCGGCGGCGACCCTGGCATTCGTCATGGGCGCCGGGTTTATCGCCGATACGGCGAGCCTGCCGCTGGTGGTGTCGAACCTGGTGAACATCGTCTCGGCGGACTATTTCAAGATCGGCTTCAACGAATATGCCGCCGTGATGGTGCCGGTGAACCTGGTCAGCGTCGCCGCGACACTGGCGGTGCTGCTGTGGTTTTTCCGCCGGGATATTCCACAGACCTACGACCCGGCCGACCTTGACGACCCCGCCAGCGCCATCCATGACCGTGCGACCTTTCGCGCCGGCTGGTGGGTACTCGGCATTTTGCTGGTCGGCTGTTTTGCCTTGGAGCCGCTGGGCATTCCCATCAGTGCGATTTCCGCAGCATGTGCCGTGTTGCTGCTGGTGATTGCCGCCAAAGGCCACAAGATTTCTACGCGCAAAGTCCTCAAGGAAGCGCCCTGGCAGATCGTGATCTTTTCACTGGGCATGTACCTGGTGGTATACGGCCTGCGAAACGCTGGCCTGACCGACTACCTCGCGACCTGGCTCGACACCTTCGCCACCTACGGTGTGTGGGGCGCCGCCATAGGCACTGGCGTACTAACGGCGCTGCTCTCATCGGCGATGAATAACCTGCCGACGGTGTTGATCGGTGCATTGTCCATCGAATCCAGCCATGCCGTGGGCGTGATCAAGGACGCAATGATCTACGCCAACGTGATCGGCAGCGACCTGGGCCCGAAAATCACTCCTATCGGCAGCCTGGCGACTTTGCTATGGCTGCATATCCTGGCGCGCAAAGGCATCACCATTACCTGGGGTTACTACTTCAAGGTCGGCATCGTACTGACCTTACCGGTGCTGTTGATCACCCTCGCCGCCCTTGCCCTGCGCCTGAGCGTCTAAAGGAGACTGCAATGAAAGTGCTGTTCATGTGTACCGCCAACAGTTGCCGCAGCATTTTGTCCGAAGCGGTATTCAACCATTTGGCGCCGGCGGGCTTTGAGGCGATCAGCTCGGGCAGCCTCCCTAAAGGCCAGGTCTTGCCCCGCAGCCTGAGCACGCTGCAGTCGGCGGGTATCAGCGTCGAAGGCTTATACAGCAAGGGCAATGACGCCTTTGAAGGCAGCCCGCCGGATGTAGTCATTACCGTGTGCGACAACGCGGCCGGGGAAGCATGCCCAGTGTATTTTGGCGCGGCGGTGAAAGCGCATTGGGGGCTGCAAGACCCTTCGCACATGCGCGGTGATGAAGCCCAGATAGACGCTGCATTCAAAGCCACCCTCGACATTATCGCCGTTCGCTGCAAGACATTTTTTGCGCTGCCCTTTGCAAGCCTCAGCACGGATGAATTGAAGGTTGAACTCGAGCGTATCGCCTTGAAAGCGAACAGTTTTTAAGTCGAACCTGAAAGAAATCTGGATCACCCTGTGGGCCATTCAAATCTGCATGGTTTCCTAACCCCGCGCTGACGTATGCTTTCGCACTTTCCTGAAAGGACGCGGGCATGCTGACGATCTTTTTCTACGCACTGGTATTCGGTTTTGTATTTTGCCTCTCCCCCGGCGCGGTGCTGGCAGAAACGCTGCGTCGTGGCTTGCTCCACGGTTTCACACCGGCGCTGCTGGTGCAGTTCGGCTCGCTGGTGGGCGACGCCGTCTGGGCAGTGATTGGCCTCACCGGTATCGCGCTGCTGATCCAGCATGACGCCGTGCGGGTGCCATTGACGATCGTCTGTGCGCTGTACCTGGCGTGGCTGGGCATCCGCAGCCTGATCGATGCCTGGCAGTTGCCCGCAGCTGACGACGCACCGGCCAGTACCCGGCAAAATGCGTTGGCCGTCGGCGCCGCGATCTCCTTGGCCAATCCGAAGAACATCGTGTACTGGGGCGCCCTGGGGAGTGCCTTGTCCGGCATCGTCGGCGCCACGCCCAGCCACGGGCAGACCCTGATGTTTTTTGCCGGTTTCATGCTGGCGTCCGTGCTCTCGTGTTTTCTGATCGCCGCGCTGGTGAACCTGCTGCGCAAGAACGCATCACCGATGTGGCAGCGTGTCAGTTATGCGGCCTGCGGTTTGGTATTGATCTACCTGGCAATACTCGCCGCCCAGGGTATATGAAGTTATATATCCAGCAACTTCCGAGTGCCTCTAATCTGAATGAACTCTGAACACGGGTTAATTTAATTAATCATGCGTTGACATTCTGTTACGGTCTGAGTAGATTGCCCGTGCCCGCAACTGGGGCCTTTTTTAAACCTCACAAAAGAAGCCAATGGACACAGTATCTAGTCGCTGTCCGAGCGCCGCATCAGCGGGCATCGGGCGCCAAACCCAGAATATGACAGGACTCGCCTTCCAGGTCCGGTAAGCTGCGCTAGAGCTCGATGCTCCACCGTAACTGCCTCACCGGTCGCTTGTCCGGTCCCGAGGTGTGTTATGACCTTCCCACTCATTGCTTTGCCCGATGTACCGACACTGGCCGCAGCCTTGCGCGCCAAGCTGTGCCGCGCGCCCGTGGGCTTTTCGCCCACTCGCTCGGCCTTTGTTGCACCCTCCCCCCAAGTGCGCCCGGCACCACCGCTGGCGCACTGGCGTATTTGCCCTGACAGCGGCCAACTGGTGCAGCACTGGGATCACGCCGACCCTCAAGACCCGCAGAGACCCAAGGTTTCCAGCCTGGCGCAAGCTAGCTTGATGCTCGGTCTTTACGTGAGCGCTCGCGCCGCCTGACCTGGCTGGAAACAGCAACTTTCTTATTAATACCCTGGAGTTCTTTATGAACACGTCCAGTAGTAGCCCGCTGCGCGCACGTTAATTAACGCGCTGTTAGCGGGCACTGTAAAAGTTACTTGAACACTTTATTTAAACCGATCGCGAAGTCCGCGGCTCGGCATGCTTTCGCTCGCCTGTATGCAGGTAAGTACCGGGTATGTTTTGTCGAGAATTGGCGACAGGAGTACAGACAATGAGCGCCGTAAAAAACACGCCTCTGCACAAGAAAAATGGCACCGCAGCCGACACCAAACTGTCGATGCGCGCCGCCCGTGAAGCCCAGAACGGCCTGGCGGCCACCCTCGCCAATGTGCGCGCCACCCAGGATGGCCTGACCGAACTGGACGCCTCGGCGCGTCTGCAACGGGAAGGCTATAACGAAGTCGCCCATGACAAGCCGCCACACGCCATCGTCCAGTTCCTGCAGGCACTGAACAACCCCTTCATCTACGTGCTGCTGACCCTCGGCGGGATCAGCTTTGTCACCGACTATTGGTTGCCGCTGCAGGCCGGTGAGGAAGTCGACCTGACCAAAGTCATCATCATCATGACCATGGTCCTGCTCAGTAGCCTGCTGCGGTTCTGGCAGGAACACCGCTCGGCGAAATCCGCCGAAGCCCTCAAGGCCATGGTACGCACCACCGCCACCGTGCTGCGCCGCGAACAGGTCGGCGCCCAGCCCACCCTGCGCGAAGTGCCGATGCGCGAGCTGGTGGCCGGCGACATCGTGCAACTGTCGGCCGGTGACATGATTCCCGCCGACATCCGCCTGATCGAGTCCCGTGACTTGTTTATCAGCCAGGCCGTGCTGACCGGCGAAGCCTTGCCGGTGGAGAAGTACGACACCCTGGGCGATGTCACGCAAAAATCCGCCTCGGCCCTGGCCGCCGACCAAGGCAACCTGCTCGACCTGCCGAATATCTGCTTCATGGGCACCAACGTGGTCAGTGGTCGTGCCAAGGCCGTGGTGATCGCCACCGGGCCGCGCACGTACTTTGGCTCCCTGGCCAAAGCGATTGTCGGCTCGCGGGTGCAAACCGCCTTCGACCGTGGGGTGAACAGCGTCAGTTGGTTGCTGATCCGCTTCATGCTGGTGATGGTGCCCATCGTGTTCTTCCTCAATGGCTTCTCCAAAGGTGACTGGGGCGATGCCTTCCTGTTTGCCCTGGCGGTGGCTGTGGGCCTCACCCCGGAAATGCTGCCGATGATCGTCAGCGCCAACCTGGCCAAGGGCGCCACGGCCATGGCCAAGCGCAAAGTGGTGGTCAAGCGCCTCAATGCGATCCAGAACTTCGGCTCGATGGACGTGCTGTGCACCGACAAGACCGGCACCCTGACCCAGGACAAGATCATCCTCGAGCATCACGTCAACGCCTTCGGCCAGCGCGATGATGCGGTGCTGTCCCTGGCCTGGCTCAACAGCTTTCACCAGAGCGGCATGAAGAACCTGATGGACCAGGCCGTGGTGCAGTTCTCGGAACAGAACCCCAAGTTCCAGGTGCCATTTGCCTACAGCAAGGTCGATGAATTGCCGTTCGACTTCGTGCGCCGTCGCCTGTCGATCGTGGTCAAGGACGCTGCCGGCGACCAGTTGCTGGTGTGCAAGGGCGCGGTGGAAGAGATGCTGAGCATTTCCACTCACGTCATGGAGGCAGGCGAAGCCCTGCCCCTGGATGATCGCCGGCGCGAGGACCTGCTGGCACTGGCTAATGACTACAACGAAGATGGTTTCCGCGTGCTGGTGGTGGCGACCCGCAATATCCCCAAAGCGCTGGCACGCCAGCAGTACACCACCACCGATGAACGCAACCTGGTGATCCAGGGCTTCCTGACCTTCCTGGACCCACCGAAGGAAACCGCAGGCCCGGCGATTGCAGCGCTGCAACAGATCGGCGTGGCGATCAAGGTGTTGACCGGCGACAACGCGGTGGTCACCAGCAAGATCTGCCGCCAGGTCGGCCTCGAGCCAGGCCAGCCGCTGCTGGGCGTGGAAATCGAAGCGATGGATGACGCCACACTGCTGCGCCGCGTAGAGGAACGCACGGTGTTCGCCAAGTTGACGCCGCTGCAAAAATCGCGGGTGCTCAAGGCGCTGCAAGCCAACGGCCACACTGTTGGCTTCCTCGGCGACGGCATCAACGATGCACCGGCGCTGCGGGATGCCGACGTGGGTATCTCGGTGGACAGCGGTACGGATATCGCCAAGGAGTCGGCCGACATCATCCTGCTCGAAAAGAGCCTGATGGTGCTGGAAGAAGGCGTGCTCAAGGGCCGCGAAACCTTCGGCAATATCATGAAGTACCTGAACATGACCGCCAGCTCCAACTTCGGCAACGTGTTCTCGGTGCTGGTAGCCAGCGCGTTCATTCCGTTCATGCCGATGCTGGCGATCCACCTGCTGCTACAGAACCTGATGTATGACATCTCCCAGCTGGCCCTGCCGTGGGACAAGATGGACAAGGAATACCTGGCCAAGCCACGTAAGTGGGATGCGAAAAACATTGGTCGCTTCATGATCTGGATCGGGCCGACCTCGTCGATCTTCGACATCACCACCTTTGCCCTGATGTGGTACGTGTTCTCGGCCAACAGTGTGGAAATGCAGACGCTGTTCCAGTCCGGCTGGTTTATCGAGGGGCTGCTCTCGCAAACCCTGGTGGTGCACATGCTGCGCACCCGCAAGATTCCGTTCTTCCAGAGCACCGCTGCCTGGCCGGTATTGATGATGACCTGCATCGTGATCGCCCTGGGCATCTACGTGCCGTTCTCGCCACTGGGCACCCTGGTGGGCCTGCAACCGCTGCCGATGGCGTACTTCCCATGGCTGGTGGGCACTCTGCTGGCGTACTGCTGCGTGGCCCAACTGATGAAGACGATCTACATCCGCCGCTTCAAGCAGTGGTACTGATCCCCCCGCCGTTCAAACGGTGGCGGTCGCCCCGCCGTTCAAACGGTGGCGGTCGCCCGGCCGCCACCGCGAAATACAAGGATGCTCCCAATGCGCGTCTTGATCTGTGCAGGTCGTCATTACGCCGACACCAAAAAGTCCCGCCATGTGCTGGACGCTTACCACCGCCTGCACCCAGTGCAGGTATTGATCCACGGCGGCAACCAGTTTCTCGGCAGCGAGATCGAGGAATGGGCGCGGGAAATCGGCATCGACGTGGTGCGTTACCCACCCAATTGGCAACGCCACGGCAAACAGGCGGAACGCCAGCGCAACCACTTCATGCTGGCCGACAGCCGCCCCGACGTGATCATCGCCCTGCCCGGTGGTGACGATACCTCGGAGCTGGTGTGCCAGGCCAAAGCCAGCGGCATTTCGGTGCTGACCGTAGAAAGCTGAATTCAAGCGAGGTGCATCATGCACAAAAAATACCACTCAAAGCGGCAGGACGGCTTTGCCAAATACCGTGCGCGTCACTATCGCGGTGCGCGCCACACATTGCTGTTGTTGCCACCGGCCAAGCGCCGTGCATTGCAGCGCAACCTGATCTTTATCGGTGCGACCCTGGGCGCTGTCTTGCTTATCGCGCTATTTTCAAAAGCCCATGCCGCAGGCGGTGCTTATGTGGTCGACGACGGCGCCGTCAACGCCCCGGGAGAATGCAATGTCGACGCCTGGTACAGCGCCAATCGGCACGCGGGCAGTACCCATAACGCTACCCTGTCGCCCGCCTGCACGTTCAGCGCCATGCCCGCCGTGCAGTGGGGCGCCGCGTTGTCACGGGCCACGGCCGCAGGCAAAGGCGAGACGCAGATCAGCCCGCAGGTGAAGGCGCAGGTGTTGTCACGAGAGGACTTGGGTCTTGAGCTGGCAATTGCAGCCGGGGCGCATGTGGCCCTGGATCGCCAGCACGGGTTTGACGGGGCCGATTTGAAGGTTCCTTTGACCTGGCAGGCCTTGGCACAATTACGCCTGAACCTGAATGCTGGCTGGAGCCACGCCTATAACGACGGTGATCAAAAACATCGCCTGACCTGGGGCACGGGTTTCGAATATCAGCTTGCAGAGTGGCTGACCCTGATTGGCGAACGCTATGGCCAGGAAGGCGGCGAGCAGGCATGGCAGGCTGGGCCGCGATTCCACGTCGGCAAACTTGTCGACGTGGACCTGGTGGTCGGGCGCAGCCTGATTGGGGAACGCGCCCAGTGGCTGACCACTGGGGCGACGCTGAGGTTCTAGGCCTTGGCCTGCTGCTCCAGGTGTACCTGCAACTGCGGGTCGATGTGCAACTGCCCGGCCAGTTCGTCAAGGTATTCGCGCTCGGCGTCCTGCTGATCATTGACCAGCATGACGCTGGCCAGGTAGATCTCCGCGGCGAGCGCCGGGTCATTGGCATAGTCGGCAAAGTCTGCGGCATTCAAGGGCTTGGCGACTTCGGCGTCGAGCCATTGCTGTAGCTGGGGGTCGTCGGTATGACGGCCTATCTCGGCGGAGATCATCTGCTTTTCTTGCGCATCGATAGTGCCATCCGCCTTGGCCGCCGCGATCAACGCGCGTAATACACCATGGCTGTGGGCTTCGGCCTCAGGGCCGTCAAGCTGGTCAACGGTCTGGATGGCTTGCTGCGGGGCAGTGGCTTGTTGACGTTGCCAGGCTTGATACGCCTGGAAAGCCGCCATCCCCAGGGACGCCAGCGCCGCGTAATTCATCCCTCCACCGCTACGCGTCTGGGTGGTGCCGCCGGTCGGTGCACCGCCCAGCAAACCACCCAGGCCACCTAATAATCCACCCAAGCCGCCACCGGCCGGAGCATTGCCGGTACTGGTGCCTTTCAACAAACCGCCGAGCAACCCGCCCAGGCCGCCGCCCGAAGCGCCACCGCCTTGCTGCCCTGCACGCAACAGTTGTTCCAGTAGATCGCTGGTATTCATGGTGTCGCCCTCCCGGGGCGCAATAGTGGCGTTTATCAAACATAGCCCGCCCCAGATGGAACACCATGACCGCCGGGCGGGCAAGCTTTATGATTGCGCCACCACACCGTCGAGGGAGTACCCAGGTGAACCGTATCGAGCACATTGCGTTGATGGCCCACTACAACCAATGGATGAACCGCAAGGTCTATGACGCGGCCGGCACGTTGACGGACGAGGAATTAGCGCTGGACCGAAAGGCGTTCTTCGGCTCGATCCTAGGCACCTTGAATCACCTGATGCTGGGCGACACGGTCTGGCTCAAGCGCTTTGCCGAGCACCCGGCTGACTTTTCGGCATTGGTGCCGTTACGTACCATCGCTACGCCCGCCGATCTCAAGCAATTGGCCTTCGCCAACCTGGGTGAGCTCTCGGCCCATCGCACCTGGCTGGATCAACTGATCGTCGATTGGGCCAACAGCCTGCACGAGTCCCATCTGGATCAGCGCCTGCGTTATCACAACATGCGCGGTGTGGGCGCCGAGAAGCCGTTCTTTGGCCTGCTGGTGCATTTTTTCAACCACCAGACCCACCACCGGGGCCAGGTGACGACGCTGCTGACCCAGGCGGGCGTGGATGTCGGTACTACCGACCTACTGGCGCTGATTGATTGAACACGGCGTAGGCCTGTATCAAGCGAACGCCGCTCCGCCCGCGAGGTCGTAACTACAGGTGCCGGGATTTTTCGCAGCCCGCCCTCACCGCGTGCGTTGTAGGTTTACCAATGCGCGCACCCCATAAGAAGGAGACGCTTACATGGTCATTCACTTCAAGGTCGCCGGGCACTTAGCCTGCGGCCACCACGGCACCAACCTCCCCTCCAGCACCGAGCTGAATCGAGTCAAATGCCGTACCTGCCGCAATACCGAAGCCTACAAAGAAGCGCGCCGCACCCAACGCAACGCCACCCGTCGCGCCTCGCGTAAAGCCAAGGTCCACACCAGCACGGACTGGCGCAGCGCCTGGACCCAGCGCCTCACAGATCTTCCGGGGCTGCAGCGTTTGCCGCGGGGCTTCAGCGGACAGCCTTTCGTGTAAATCCCAAAGCGAGGCAAGCTCACCGTGGCGAGGGAGCTTGCTCCCGTTTAGCAGTGCTTTGACCTCGATGTCACTTCACCTTATTGCTCAACGTCTCCACACTGCGTTTCAAATCGTCCAGGCTGCGCTTGAGGCCGTCGATCTCATCTTTCTGCCGCGCTATCGTGCTTTTCTGCTCATCCAACGTGCGCTTGAGGCTCGACAGCTGACTGTCACTGCTGCTGGAGCTCGACCCGTCCTTACGCTTTAACTCGTCAAACGCCCGATCCTGGCCTTCAACTGTAGTTTTCAGGCTTTGCAGCTCGCTTTCGCTACGCTTCTGCCCAGCTTGCAGCGCCTCGATATCGCCGATGGAAATACTCGACGACTTCAACACATAGGTATTGCCCGCTTCCACCGAGGCGCCCGTCAACCTGTCTGTCGACGACGCACTGAACTCCCCCCATCGCACCGCACTCGCCGCCTGCAGCGGGCCAGCCATTGCCACACCCAACAGCCCCGCTACGCCTGCGGCCATCATCCAAGAACGCCTACGGACACTGAGCATCTATTAATTCCTTTGCGATTTGCCGGGATGGCATATCGCTATGACTGTCATTTATGAGGCTTGTTCCTACGCCGCGTGAATTCATCAGGACCTAACCCGGCGGCCCTGTAGATCACTGATCTGCCACGTTTTTTCTTGAGTATCCGTGTGCAGGAAAGCGCGTTTGGAGGTTGCGCCGAAGCGCCTGGATCTATATATTCCCAACCCTGCTACACCGCGCTACCGCCCGAATGGCGAAACTGGTAGACGCATGGGACTTAAAATCCCCCGCTCGTAAGGGCGTCCCGGTTCGATTCCGGGTTCGGGCACCATAGATATCAAGGGCTTGCCAGGGAAACCTGAGCAGGCCCTTATCTTTTCTGCTCCGCAATTTTAGAATCCGCTCCGCAATTATCCTCCCAGGCCTCCTGCAGAACTAACGCCAATCCCACTCCACCTATAGATCGTCGGCTCAATCGCGACAAGTCAAAACCTCGATCGATGAACTGATTGAAACGGAGCGGATGTGGCGAAGAAATTCATCAGGCTCAAGCGCCGAGTGGCAGCTAGTCTGATTGGATGACTAGAGGGCCTGATCATGTGCGGAAGACTTTCACAATACCGGGGAATCCACGACTTCGTTGCAGCGCTGAGTATGCCCAACGCCCTGGCGAACTCTGTGGGTGATCAGCCTATCGAGCAGTACAACGTGGCACCCACGACCGCCGTTGCGCTGCTGCACCTGCAGGGCGACCTGCTACACGCAGATCCGGTGCGCTGGGGATGGCGGCCGCACTGGGCCAAAGATCGCGGCGCACCGATCAATGCACGCGTTGAGAAAGTCGCCCACGGCCCGTTCTTCCGCGCGATCTGGCCGCACCGGGCAATCACGCCTATCGACAGCTGGTTTGAGTGGGTGGATACGGGTAGCCCCAGGAAGCAGCCCTACCTGATCCGCCGCAGAGATGGTGCCCCTATATTTTGTGCTGCCATCGGGAAGTTACCAGACGCCGATGAAGGCCCAGGCGAGGATGACGGCTTCGTGATCATCACAGCCGAAAGTGCCGGCGGCATGGTGGACATTCATGACCGCCGGCCAGTAGTACTGACTGCAGGCGTGGCCCGGGAATGGCTTGACCCCGCGACGCCCAAAGAACGCGCCGAGCAGATATTACTTCACCAGGGCGAACCTTCCGAGGTATTCGAGTGGTTCAAGGTCGGCACAGCTGTAGGCAACGTGCGGAACAAAGGGCCAGAGCTTATCTCCCCCATTTCGTCATTTTAAAAAAAATGCACATCCGCGCTCGGCCTTGTCCGCACACACCAAAATTCTTGTTGATGAAAAATCACCCGACCTCTTCCATGAAGAAGGCCTGACAATCCACATAATCTCATCATGCCTATTCCCAGTATTTGGCCTCATTTTCAGATACCTTTCATCCACTGTTTTGTAGATACAGCTGATTAAAAAACCGCGGGTTTCGGAGTTTTCTTCAGTCAAGACAAAAACCGCTTTATCAAATTCCACGACGTTAGGGATGGTCTGAAGTAGCCATGTATTTCCCCGGCATACCACCTAGCGCAACTTTTAAACTCGCCAAATGATCAAAAAACAATCAATTCGACGAGTATTTCTTACGTTTTCGCCACCCGGACCCCACTC